>PMJK01000032.1 GCA_003158505.1 Holophagaceae bacterium
CAGCAATGACGCGGCGAACTACCCAGCTCACCGAGGGATCACCAGCGAGCTCTATGGTGGCGGGCCGGAAGTTCGGCTGAAACAGGAGCTTGTGCTTGGGCTTGGCGGATGGCGGTTGCTTCGCGCGCTTGGCCTCCAGCCAGAAGTGTGTCACCTCAACGAAGGCCATGCGGCTTTCGCCGTGCTGGAACGCGCCCGGAATTTCATGGAAGAAACCGGCCAGCCCTTTGACGTGGCCTTGGCGGTTACGCGAGCGGGCAACCTGTTCACCACCCACACGGCAGTGGCCGCCGGTTTCGATCGCTTCGCTCCGCACCTCATCGAGCAGTACCTGGGGAGCTATGCCGAAAACAGACTGGGCATAGGACTCAACGATTTCCTGGCCCTGGGCCGCCAGAATCCAAATGACCCGTCTGAAAGTTTCAACATGGCTTATCTGGCGATCCGCGGGAGCGGGTCAGTCAATGGCGTAAGTCGCCTGCATGGCCAGGTGAGCCGCCACCTCTTCGAGCCACTCTTTCCGCACTGGCCGGCGGAAGAGGTGCCCATCGGTCACATCACGAACGGAGTTCACACGCCGACCTGGGATTCCGCGGAGGCGGATGATCTGTGGACAGAGGCCTGTGGGAAGGATCGCTGGCTTGGGACGACGGAAACCATGGAGCAGGACATTCGCCGAGTCTCCAATGATTGCCTTTGGCGATTCCGCCTCGCGGCCAGCAAGTCCTTTGTCGAGTACGCCCGCCGACGCCTATCCAGGCAACTGGCGACCTCTGGGGCATCGCCCGAGGCCGTGGACGAGGCTAAACAACTGTTTGATCCCAACGCATTGACCTTGGGCTTTGCGCGTCGGTTCGCCACCTACAAGAGGCCAAACCTCCTGCTGCACGACCCGGACCGGTTGCTTAGTCTGCTGACCAACCCGCAACGACCCGTACAACTCATCCTTGCTGGCAAGGCCCATCCAGCGGACCGGGATGGGCAGGCCATGATTCAGGAGTGGATGCATTTCATCCGGCGACCGGAGGCTCGTCACCATGTGATTTTCCTCAGTGATTACGACATGCTCCTGAGCGAGAACCTGGTACAGGGTGTCGATGTCTGGATCAATACGCCCCAACGTCCCTGGGAGGCCTGCGGCACAAGTGGGATGAAGGTGCTCATCAATGGCGGCATCAATCTCTCGGAATTGGATGGTTGGTGGGCAGAAGCCTATACGCCCGAAGTGGGCTGGGCGCTGGGAGATGGCCTAGAGCATGGCGATGATCCGGCTTGGAACGCCAGTGAAGCTAACAACCTCTATGACCTGCTTGAGCGTGAGGTGATCCCGGAGTTTTATTCCCGCGACGACAATGGCATGCCTACGGTATGGATCAATCGGATGCGGGAGAGCATGGCTCACCTCACGCCGCGCTTTTCCGCCAACCGATCCGTGCGCGAATACACCGAACAGCAGTACCTTCCTGCTGCATCTGCCTACCGGGAACGCGCAGCCAACAAGGGTTCGGTTGGCAGGCGGATGATCGATTGGAAGCACCGTCTGGACGAGAAATGGACCGCGCTGCACTTCGGCGATTTGAAGGTCCTGACTAAGGACGATCAACGTCTGTATGAAGTCCAAGTCTATCTCAATGACCTCGCTCCCATGGAGGTACGCGTGGAGCTTTACGCCGACGGTGTCAGTGGTAGTGCCCCCATTCGGCAGGAAATGAAGTGCCTTCACCCTCTGATCGGCGCGTCAGGCGGCTATGTCTATGGCGCGACTGTGGCTGCAATCCGCCCTCACACGGACTATACACCACGAGTGGTACCGCGCCACGACGACGCGAAGGTTCCTCTGGAAGACGCACGCATCCTTTGGCAACGATGACCCAAGCCACGGAAAAGCCGATGAAGAAGACCACTTCGATAACCTGCGTATTCCTGGATATCGGCGGTGTCCTGCTCACTGATGGGTGGGATCGGCATGGCCGCGCGCGGGCAGCGGCGAACTTCAACCTGGACCTGGCTGAAATGGAGGATCGGCATCACCTGACGTTCGATACATATGAGGAGGGTAAGCTTACCCTGGAAGAATATTTAGGACAGGTTGTCTTTTACCAAAAGCGGCCGTTCACTCAGGATCAGTTTCGACACTTCATGTTCGAGCAATCGAAGCCCTATCCCGAGATGATCGAGCTGATCACTCGACTCAAGGTTCGGTACGGACTGAAGATTGCCGTAGTCAGCAACGAGGCGCGTGAACTGAATTCCTACCGGATCCGCGAGTTCAAACTGGACAAGTTTGTGGATTGCTTTGTTTCCTCTTGCTTCGTGCATGTCCGCAAGCCCGATGAGGACATCTTCCGGCTGGCCATGGACATTACTCAGACGCCAGCACGGCAGATCGTCTATATCGAAAACACCCCAATGTTCATCCAGGTCGCGGAAGGCCTTGGCATTCGAGGCATCCTTCACACGGATTACGTGTCTACTTCAAGGGAACTGGCTGGGTTGGGATTACGGATTGACGAAGGGGTCATCCATGAAACGGGCTGATCCATTCATCCTCACAATCAATGGCGGCTCATCAAGTATCAAGTTCGCAATTTACAAGGCAGCCGAACCATTAAAGCGGAGGCTTCACGGAAAAATCGACCGCATCGGCCTGAGTGGAACGAATCTGATATGTCACGACCCGTCCACAACAGAGCCTGGAAACCGCAGCCTCGCCGTCCCTGACAACAAATCCGTGCCAGATTTCCTCATGGAGTGGCTCGAAGAGCAGAAGGGGTTCGAGTCGGTCCTGGCGGTGGGACACCGTGTGGTCCATGGCATGAGACACACTCAGCCCGAGCTGGTCACCCAAGAATTGTTGGATGAACTGCATCGCATCAG
>PMJK01000180.1 GCA_003158505.1 Holophagaceae bacterium
ACAGGAGGAGCTGTCCCGCGTCAGAAACACAGCGTTCCACATCTGCCAGGAAGCCCTCGAAAGTGTTGCTTGAAACCGGACTGTCCGCATCCAGCTGGGAAGGTGCAATGGTGTCCACCGAGCTTGTCGAAGCTGGTGGCGGACTTCCAGATTCCAGGTGGGCAGTGCTGTTCTCGNNAAATAGGTATGAGAGCAGATCCTTTTCACATGAAGAGGAGGATCACCCACACCCTCAGCGCCTCGCTTACGCTCCATGCCTGGGCGTCGCAACACCGAGGTGTGGGGGGCATCGCCCTCGAGGAACTCGGACAGCTGATCGAGGTAGCCCGAATTTTGGATGGGCGGAGTAGACCCCAGCTGACCTGCGGATATTAGGCGGGACTCAATCGATAGGGAAGGAGCCGATTGGTACCACTTCTTTCACGCTCCTGTCACGCCCCCAATCCACCCAGACGGTCCAATGGAGGGCTCCAAAGGAATGGCCATGACATCGGCCTCGACCTTCGCCTCATCGCCCTGTAGACCTCTCCCCAATTGCTGGGTGGTCCGAACGCGTAGCAACGAAGACATCCCAGGGGTAGTTGAACTCATGCGGCGGGTCTACGTCCAGCCGCATGGCCCCGAGGCCGTCTGGCCCGCGGCATCCCTGAAGCAGCACCTGGAGGCCTTCCCAGAAGGGCAGCTCCTGATCCAGGATGGGCAGGGAAAGGTGATCGCCGATTCCACCTCCATGCGGGTCAGTTCCGAAAGGGCCATGCGCCCCCACCGCTGGTCAGAGATTACAGGACACGGCACCCTCGCGCCCCACGACCCCCATGGCGAGGTGTTCTATGGAGTCGATTTGGCGGTGGATCCCAATTACCAGGGGATGGGGCTGGCCCACATTCTCTATGCAGCCCGTGTCGCCCTGGCGACCCAGATGGGTTGCAGATCATTCGTGGCGGGAGCCCGCATGCCTGGCTACCACCTCGCTTCCGACCTCCTCACTCCTGAGAGCTATCTCGCGCTGGTCGAGCGCGGACTCATATTCGATCCCACCCTCTCCAAGCAACTCCGCCTCGGCTTCATTCTCCGTGGGCTGCTGCGGGACTATATCGTTGATCCCGAGAGCGCGGATTGCGCGGCCCTCATCTCGATGGAGCTATGATGAGGTTCTCAGCGCCGAAGCCAGTGATGTCGCGTCCTGTGCGGGTTTGTGCAGTTCAGTACGCACTCCGGACGATCTCGAGCTTCAAGGAATTCGCCGATCATGTGGAATCCTTCGTGGATGTCGCCGACGACTATGACGCGGACCTGATCGTGTTCCCCGAGCTCCTGGGAGTTCAGCTCATGGGCCCCACTAGCGGTGGGGGCGAGCCTTCCGAGGTCATGCGACGGCTGGCCTCGGAGCACACAGGGTCCTTTGACACGCTCTTCAAGCGACTCGCCACGGAGTACGAGCGGATCATTGTCGGCGGGACCATGCCCCGGATCGAAGGCGATCGGCTTCTGAACGTGGCCTCGGTCTACTTCCCGAACGCTGAGCCCCAACACCAGGCGAAACTCCACCTGACCCCTGCGGAACGAACGATCTGGAAGTTCTCGCCAGGCCATGACCTGATCGTGGTCGATACGAACTTCGGGAAGTTCGCCATGGCCATCTGCTACGACGTCCAGTTCCCTGAGCTGGTGAAGATACTCTGCAACCACCATGGAGTCGAACTGGTCGTGGTTCCTTATATGACGGATGACCGTCGGGGTGCGTGTCGGGTGACGACCTGCGCCCGCGCCCGGGCCATCGAGAACCAGATCTACACGGTCACGGCAGGCATGGTTGGAAGCCTTCCTTTGATGACGGATCTGACCAGCCAGTTCGCCCAGAGCGGCATCTATACACCTGCGGACCTAGCCTTTCCCATGGATGGCATCGCCACAGAGGCAGCGGCCAATGTGGAGCAGGTGATTGTCGCGGATCTCGACTTGGCGATCCTCGATCGGGCCCGAGACCACGGCAGTGTGCAGACATTCCGTGACAGCCAGCATGACACGCTGCACACCCGGTTCGACGGTGAGGTGAAGACGGTGAGACTCCGCTTCGGAGCCTGAGATTGCCAGGACAAAATTGAGGCCCCAATGGGGATGTCCACTCAAGGCCACGCAGGTTAATAGAAATACCCCGCCTGAGAATGGACCACTAACGCTACCGAGGCTCTGACGAAAACATTCCCCACTCCGCCTGTTGGGAGCCCCGTGTAACTTGCATGTTAACTGCAGAGCATCCGGCGTGGGGAATGCTCAACGTCACTAAAATGGATCTGGGTGAATCCGCAATTCGATTGGCTGGAGGCTCCTTGAAAACCCTCGATGAGACCACCGTCCCTGTCCTCAAGGAAGAAATTCGCTCCCTTCAGCAGGACCTGCGGATGATCCAAACCACTTTGCTGAACGAGTGGGAACCCCACATTACGCGCGAATCATGGCGTCCCTCTGCCCGCAACCTTGCAGCCTATGTCGGCCTGAGAAGGATGGATCTGCGGGATCTTCAGGCCAGGCTTGCTCAGACGGGCTTGTCTTCCCTGGGCCGGTGCGAAGGGCATGTGGAAGCCACGCTGGAAGCCGTCGCGCTGGCTCTGGATGCTCTCTCGGGAGTACCTGCTGATGCCGGCCGATTAGCCCAGATCAGGGAAGAGGTCGAGGTTCAAGAGGGTCGCCTCGAACAGAACACGGAAGAATTGCTGGGATCTACTCCGGGCCATCGCCGAACCCGCATCATGGTCACCCTTCCTAGCGAGGCTGCCCAGGATCCGGCGCTGCCCAGGGAATGGCTGGCGCAAGGCATGGACTGCGCCCGAATCAACCTGGCCCATGACGGGCCCGAGGTCTGGGAGACCATGGTTCTCCATATCCGCCGGGCCGAAGCAGCCACCGGCCGCTCCTGCCGGATCCTGATGGATCTTGGTGGCCAGAAGTTACGAACGGGGGCTATGGCTTCGGCGCCCGCTGCCATCCATCTCAAAGTCAAGCGGGATGCGCGCGGGCAGGTGCTCCAATCCGCCAACGCCCTACTCGAGGCCCGCGGAGGCGAGGGAAGCCCCGCCGGACGGGACGGTGAGGGCAGGCGAACTCCCGCACGTATTGCCGTCGATCCCTCCTGGCTTCGAGGGGTGGGGGTTGGCGATTCCATCACCTTCATGGATCTGCTTGGGAAGCGGCGGGCATTGGAGGTGGTTCAGGAAGTGGGGTCCGAATCGTTCCGGGTGCGCTGCGAAACCAATGCCTACCTGGAGCCTGGGATCGAGTTGGAGCACCGCCCAAGGGGTAAGAAGAAGGTACGCCGTTGTCTGGTGGGTCCAGTGACATCCCAGTCCGTGAAGATCGTCGTTTTTGAAGGAGACTTCCTGCGCCTCACAGGGCCTTCGATACCGGGGGAACCTTCCATCTTCGACGAATCCGGGGAATTGGTGAGCAGTGCCCACATCCCGTGCCAAAGCCCTGAGGTATTCCCCTTCCTTCGTCCCGGGGAGCGCGTTTTCATCGATGACGGAGCTCTGGAAACCGAGATCCTCCAGGTCGGAATGGGGGAGGCTCTCCTCAGGGTCACCAAGGCCCGCCCCGAAGGGGAGAAGATCAAAAGCGAGAAGGGCATCAATTTCCCCGATTCCAACCTCGCGCTTTCCGCGTTGAGTGAAGAGGATCTGAAACATCTTCCCCTAGTCGCACGTCTGGCCGACATGGTGGGGTTCTCTTTCGTACAGGAGCCTGAGGATTTAAACCGCCTCATTCTAGAGTTGTCCCGCCACACAGACCGGCCCCTTCCTATCCTTGCAAAAATCGAGACCGTCCGAGCTGTTCGCAACCTTCCCCACCTGATCGCCCGGGGAGCAGGACAGAGGGCATTCGGCGTGATGATCGCCAGAGGTGACCTAGCTATAGAACTGGGCTACGAGAGGCTCGCGGAAATCCAGGAGGAACTGTTGTGGCTCTGTGAGGCGGGCCATGTCCCTGTGGTCTGGGCTACCCAAGTCTTGGAATCCCTTCTCAAGCGCGGTGTCCCCTCCCGAGCCGAGATGACTGATGCCGCTATGGCGATGCGGGCGGAATGCGTGATGCTGAACAAAGGTCCTTATCTCACCGAAGCCATCGCCTTGCTGGATAACGTAGAAGATCGGATGCAAGGGCATCAGAACAAGAAGCGGGCCATGCTGCGAGCCCTGCATTGGTAGGCCCTCGTCCAGCGACTGCTGGCCGAAATCGTCCCCCTTGTTTAGTCCCTATCCTTAAGTCGTGTTTCTGTATTGGAGCCTCAAATGACAAGTCTTGGCACTGAGTTTGTTGGCAGACTCCCACCCGGCGCTGCAGGAGACTTGAAGAGGTCACTTCGCGATTATCGGCAGGTGGCAAGACACGAAAACATAAAGGGTGTAAAGATCCTCCCTGGTCGAGGCTGTGCCGTAGCAGAAGCCCAGGCAGGAACTGTTTATTCCATTGAGCAGATACCCGGCCTCCCTTTAACAGGATGCGATCGCGCACCATGCTGTGGCTGTTGCTACGTCGCGGTAGTGGAGTAAATGGTGTGATTCAGCCTAGCATTCCCGGAAGACAGGCGAAGAGGGTCATCACCGAGATCGCCCCCGGTGTGCGGGTCCTGTTGGACGCCTATATGAAGGCCTACAACGAGGCCCCTGTGCGGGTCTCCCCCCCTGAAATCTACGGACATTGTCAACTAGGCGCTGGATGCATTCCTACCCCGCAAACACAACCCCCATAAGGAGGACAACCATGGCCAAGGCCAAGGACAAGGACAAGGAAAGGATGATGGAAAAGGTTGAAACACCGAAAAAGGTTAAGAAGCCGGAAAAGGTGAAGATGCGTCAGGAGGAAAAGGTCAAGAAGTCCAAGAAGAAGGCCCGGACGGCTGAGGAGGTCAAGGGGATTGCTTCAGTCGATCTGATGCTCGGCCTGCCGGACGATCCTGCCTCCTGCTCCTTTGAACCCGCCACGGGACACCTCACCCTGAGGATCCCCCAACCTCCGGATGGACAGCCCGGTGCACAGGGACCTCTAGGACCCCAGGGCCCCGAGGGTGCCACGGGGCCTGGAGGCGCGGCTGGATCGGGGTTGGACCTGTCCAGGGCCCCCGGTGACGCGGACGCGTTCTTCCTCTTCGTGGACGAGGCCGGGAGGCTGGCCTACTCGGCCAATGGGGCGGTCTCCTTCGTGAGCCTCACGCCGGCCAACGATATCTAGAAACCTAACAGGCTCCCCCGGCCTTTGCCAGGGAGGCAGGCTCACCGCATGAGTAGAGACTGACGCGTCGACTCGTTCTGTTCGACGGAGTGCCGCAACAGTCGCCGATTAGTGACGAGATAGAGTCGTCACGACGAAATCAAGCCACTGAATCGCGTCCTTTTCGAGGGTATGCGATGGTTTTCCTTTGTTAATCATTCAATTGATTTTGGTTCTTATTAGGCTCTGGCTTGGCATCTTACCTGCCCTAGTTGCACCGACCCGAATTGGAGGTGAGTTATGGGGCAGATTTATAAAGGAAGTCTGACAAGGTGCCTGGGGGGACGTCTTAAGCGAAGCCTAAGGTGCCATCCGGCCAGTGGATCACGGGTTCTGCCACCGATCACATTGGTCCTGTCCCTTATTTCCAGCCTATCCGCCCAGGCGTCGGACCGAGCTAGGCAAGAGAAGCAACCGCGGTCTCTAGGACTAGAGCAAGGCCTGAAGGTCCGGGGGCGGTGATGCGTCGAGTGTGTCTTGCCGCCCTGGCTGCTCTCGGATTGGCTGCGGAGGAGCCCCTCCACGAGATGGGTCCTTTCCCCACCAGGGAAATGTTCCCGTTGTACCTCCCGACCATGGCCTACCAGCCCGTGGACCCGGTGCCCCTCGGCCAAGGGCAATGGCGCTGGGCCCTGAACTGGACCGAGGCCAACACCTTCCAGTTCTCCGATTTCTTCGAGAACCAGGCTCCCCGCGATCAGTCGGGACGCATAGCGGTCACACGCGATTACTTCGCGTCCGTCGTGGCCAAGCATCCGGACATCCCGACGCTCTACTTCTTCGACGAGGAGATCGCCCGCTTCGAACTGCAGGGCCGCTATGGCCTCACCGATCGCACGGACCTGTGGCTCTTTCTGCCCATCCAGAACCACACAGGCGGTTTCCTGGACCCACTCATCGAGGGCTTCCACAAGATTGGATTCGAGCAGTATGGGCGCGACCTAGTGACGAAGAACCAGGTCACCCTCGCCGTCGCCAACAACGGGAAGGTCACCTTCTTCAGCAATGAGCGGATAGTCGGCAAGACCCAGGATCCGGTGCTAGGCATCACCCAGCGCCTCCTCCAGACACAGGATTGGACGGTCTCGGGCACCTTCAGCCTGAAACCACCCCTCACCCACACCTACGACGTCTACCAGTCAGGCTGGGACCAGAGTTACGGCATCACGGCCCAGTGGCGGGCCGCCCCGCGGCACGTCTTCTACTTCGGCGGAGCCTTCATCGAGCGCCCCCGCGGGAGTTCCAGCTACACTGCCCTCGGCTTCCGGGACGGGGTCGGGCTCCACGCCACCTGGGAGTACCGGAAGTGGCGGACGGTCCAGCCCTACGTCCAACTCTACTGGCAGAGCGGCTACCTCGCGCCTCAGCCCTACCAGCACTTCGACCAGCCGAGCCTCCAGCACGACATCGGCGTCCACTGGCACTGGACCACGCGCACCACCCTGACCTTCCGCTACCTCAACAACATTTCCCACAACGGGAACACGGCCGACATGGGTCTTGGGGTGAGCCTGACCGCCCACTTCTAGAGACGG
>PMJK01000008.1:0-33975 GCA_003158505.1 Holophagaceae bacterium
TGGTGCCCCTGGCCAGCGGGAAGGCCATCGGCGCCTGGGGGCTCACCGAGCCGGGGTCCGGCAGTGACGCGGGTTCCCTCCTCACCACTGCCAAGAAGGAAGGCTCGCACTACCTCCTGAACGGCACCAAGACCTTCATCACCCACGGCACCGTCGGCGACATCTTCGTGATCATGGCCCGCACCCGCCCGCCCCAACCCGGCCACAGCAGCGCCGATGGCATCAGTGCCTTCATCCTCGAAAAGGGCATGAGCGGCTTCCGGGCCGGCAAGCGGGAGAACAAGCTGGGCCTTCGCGCCAGTGACACCTCCGAGCTGATCCTTGAGGATGTGAAGGTGCCCGAGGCCAATCTGTTGGGTGAGGACGGCGTGGGCTTCAAGCAGGCCATGAAGACCCTGGACGGCGGCCGCATCAGCATTGGGGCCCTGGGCCTCGGCATGGCCCAGGGGGCCTTCGAGGAGGCGGTGCGCTACAGCAAGATCCGCCACACCTTCGGGCATCCCCTGGCCGATCACCAGGGCATCCAGTTCAAGCTGGCGGACATGGGCACGGAGATCGAGGCCGCCCGCCTGCTCATCTACCGCGCCGCCGGGCTGAAGGACCGGGGCCTGCCCTTCGCCAAGGCCGCCAGCATGGCCAAGCTCTATAGCTCGGAAGTGGCCTGCCGCGTGGCGGATCAGGCCGTGCAGATCCTCGGCGGCTATGGCTATATCAAGGACTACCCGGTGGAGAAGTACTACCGGGATGTGAAGCTCTGCACCATCGGCGAAGGCACCAGCGAGATCCAGCGGATGGTCATCGCCCGGCACCTTCTAGCGGAATACTGAGCGAAGCCTGGTCAAGCAATCACCGGTGAGAAACGGTGAGGGCCGGTGAGAAAGCAGCCTGCCTGTTCACCGTTCCTCGCCGTTCCTCACCGGTGGACGGAACGCCCGGAGCTGCCGATGCACTTGCTCGGAAGCGATGTCCTGGATGAGGCGCAGCGTGGCCTCCCATTGCCTATGTCTCGCTGGAGTCGAAGGGGTCCCGATCCCTGCCTTCGGTAGAATGGAGGTTTCCTTCGGAGTGTTCCCGTGCGCGTGCCCTCCCTGATCATCCTTGCCCTGTCTCTCACTGGTTCGGTTCAGCCGGCCTTTGCCAGCCGTCCGCTCCAGGTGGACGACCTGTTCAAGGTGAAGCGCGTCACCGATCCCCAGGTCTCCGCCACGGGGGCCTTGGCCTACCAGGTGGGTACCGTGGACTTCGCCGCCAATAAGACGATCAGCCGCATCTGGTTCAAGGGCGCAAGCAGCCCGGCCAATGAGTTGGACCTGGGCAGCGGCAGCCAGTCGAGACCCCGCTTTAGCCCCGACGGCAAGCGCTTGGCCTACCTGTCCGGGGGCCAGGTGTGGATCGTGGATCTGGGCCACAAGCAGAAGCGCCAGCTCACGAAGCTGAGCGGCGGCGCCGGGGGCCAGACCTGGAGCCCTGACGGCAAGTGGATCGCCTTCCTCAGCACCACCGTGCCCAGCGGCATGGAAGCCGAGAACGTCGCCTACCTCAAGGCCAAGGAGGCCTCCAAGGTCACGGGCCGGCTCTATACCACCCTGACCTACCGCCACTGGAACGAGTGGAAGGATCCCAGGCAGGTGAGCCACCTCTTCGTGGTGCCCGCCGATGGCAGCGCTGCGCCGCGGGACCTCACGGCGGGCTTCACCACGGACGTACCCAACTATGCCGACGTGGCCGCGGGCGACGGCTACGCCTGGGCGCCCGACAGCAAGGCCCTGGCCTTCGAGTCCGCTCCCGAACAGGCCAAGGCCATCAGCACCAACGGCGAGCTCTACGAGGTGGGGATCACGGGGGGGCCGGCGAACCAGCTGACCGACAACCCGGCCATGGACAGCACCCCGCGCTACTCGCCGGATGGAAAGTTCCTGGCCTGGCGCGCTCAGCGCCGACCCGGCTTCGAGTCCGACAAGTACGAACTGTGGGTCTTGGACCGGGCCACCAGCCAGGTGGTGCGCACCACCCAGGCCTTCGATCAGAGCTTCGGCGACTTCCAGTGGCAAGGGCCCGACCTGCTCGGAGTCTGCGAGCGCCAGGGCCACGCGGATCTCTATCGCTGGGACGGCACCACTGTCCGGCGCCTCAGTACGGACCTCCACATCGAAGGCTTCACCCTGACCAAGGATGAGGCCGTGGTGGCCTCCACCAGCCTGACTACACCGCTGGACCTCTACACCCTGGACCTCAGGTCCGGAAGGACGGCCCGCCTCACCCGGCACAACGAAGCCCTTGCCTTGGAACTGGGCCTCAACCAAGCCGAGGATCTCTGGGTGGACACGGTGCCCCTGGAGGGCGGGCCCGCCAAGGCCCATGCCTTCATCATCAAACCCGTGGGCTACGATCCCGCCAAGCGCTATCCCGTGGCCTTCATCATCCATGGGGGACCCCAGGGTGACAACGCGGATTCCTGGCATCCCCGCTGGAATGCCCAGGCCTGGGCCGGCCACGGCTTCCTCACCGTGCTGCCCAATCCCCGCGGCTCCACGGGCTTCGGTCAGGCCTACACGGATGCCATCAGCGGTGACTGGAATGGCGCCGTCATGACGGACCTCATGAACACCCTGGATGCCGTCCTCAAGCTCTATCCCAACGCCGATCCCAGGCGCGTAGTGGCCTGCGGCGCCAGCTATGGCGGCTACGCCACCAACTGGCTGGCCGGGCATCAGCCCGAACGCTTCGCCGCCTTCGTGACCCACGCAGGCATCTTCAACACCGAGTCCATGCAGCTGGGCACCGAGGAGCTGTGGTTCCCCCGCTGGGAGTTCAAGGGCTGGCCCTGGGAGAGCCCCGAGACCAAGGCCCGCTGGCAGTCCCAGAGCCCCAGCAGCGCCACCGCGCAAATGACCAAGCCCATGCTCGTCATCCACGGCGAGCTGGACTACCGCGTGCCCGTCTCCGAGTCCTTCCAGCTCTATAACACCCTCCAGTTGCGGGGCGTCCCCAGCGAGNNTGCTCTACTTCCCCGACGAGTTCCACTTCGTCCTAAAGCCCCAGAACAGCAAGCTCTGGTACGAGACCGTGCTGGCCTGGTGCGAGCGCTGGACTAAGTAAAAAAACAAAAGATCCACCACGATATTTCTGTTCGTCTCGCGTATCGGCGAAGCTGATACCGAGAAGACACAAAGACGCGAAGAAAAGCAGGAAGAAGTTCTTTTCGTGCCTTCGTGTCTTTGTGGTGAATCAGTTTTCATTTCCCCGGGATCACGCCGCGGCATTCGCCGGGATCGGCCAGGGCGCGCCAGGGTTCCAGCACGAAGGGGCGGCTGAAGGCTCTGGGGTGGGGCAGTTCCAAGCTCAATTCCGGGCCCAGCGTTCGCAGATCCTCCGGCGTCTCCCAGGTCCAGGTTCCGGGCGGCCCGTCCGTGATGATGAGGTCCAGGTCCAGGGTGCGCGGGGCATTCCGCCCTGCGCTGCGTTCCCGGCCCGCCGCCAGCTCCAGCCGAAGCAGGGACTCCAGCAAGCGTCGAGGATCGGTTTCCTCGGTCACCAGGATTGCCACGGTGTTGAGGTAGGCGGGGCCGCGCCCTGATTCGTCCGGGGTCTCCATCACCATCGGCGAGGGCAGCATCGTGCCCAGCGTGCGCAGCGCCACGAGCCCTGCCTCCAGGTGGGCCCGGCGATCACCGAGGTTCGAGCCGAGGGCGACGATGGCCTTCATTTTTAATGCTTCCTCCCATGCTCCGCGACCACCAGGGTCCGGATGCCGCCGCGGATGAGGAAGTCGCCCTCGATGCGTATCCACTGGGGCTGGGTGGCCTTCACCAGGTCATCGAGGATCTGGTTGGTGACGGCTTCGTGGAAGGCGCCCTGGTCGCGGAAGCTCCAGAGGTAGAGCTTGAGCGACTTGGATTCCACGCAGAGTTGGTCGGGCTGGTAGAGGATCCGCAGCTTCGCGAAATCCGGCTGGCCCGTGAGCGGACAAAGGCAGGTGAACTCTTCGGTCTCGAAGGTGATGGTGAAGGGGCGCCCCGGCCGCGGGCTCACAAAAGTGTCGAGCTGTCCCGTGGGGCGCGTCACCACGAACTTGGGGAGTGGGTCGGGGAGCGAGGCTTGGGGGACTTTCCGGGTGGCCATGTTCCATCCAGCAGAAGGGGGGGTGTCGGGCCCCCCAGGTTAGCCGTTATCACAAAAAACTTGCCATCCCCCTGGGCTGGGGACGCCCTCAGGGGACGAGCGCCATGGGCTTCAATCCCACCGGCTGGCGGGGATGCCGATCATAGACCTTCGCGCTGCCGGTCCTCTTTGATGTGAAATAGCGCTTGGCGGCCCACATCATGGGCAGGTGGCGCAGCAGGTGCCAGAGGCTCCACCGGTGTTCCCAGACGCGACGACCGAACCGTCGCTGGTAGGCCTTGCTCTTGTAGAACCGCTCGATGTGGCCGTTGTACAGAGTCTCCATCTGCTCCCGGGATTCGAAGCCCTTCGGCAAGAACACCGGGTTGACGCAGTTGAGCAGCCGCCAATCCTCGTTGAAGTCTCCGTCTTTGCCCGCCACGCATTCGGCCCAGAGGGGTGCCCCGTGGAGTGGGCTGAACTTGGTGAGGTTCATGTCGTCGAGATCCAGGGAGAGGATGAAGTCGCTGGTCCGCTGAAAGGTCTCCGGCGTTTCCCCGGGAAGGCCGAAGATGAACAGCCCCTTGGCCCTGAGGCCAGCGGCGTGGACCTTCTCCACCGTATCTCGCACGGCCTCCAGGGTGACGCCCGCCTTGTGCCGGGCCATCAGGCCCGGATCCGCGCTTTCCACGCCGAGGCTCACCATGATGCAGCCCGCCTGCTTCAGCAGGCGGAGCAGGTCATCCGAGGTATGTCCGGTCCGGATGATGCAGTTGAAATTCATGCCGAGGGGTTCATCGATGAGGCGCTGGCACAGCTCGGACACGCGACCCTGATGGGCCGTGAAGAGGTCGTCGTAGAAGTTGATGTGGTGCACGCCGAAGCGGTCCCGCAGGTGCTTCATGTGGGCATAGATGTAGGCGGGGCTGTTGAACTTGTACTGGTGTTCGAAGACCGTCCTGTCACAGAAGGAGCAGGTGTAGGGACAGCCCCGCGAGGTGATCATGGTGGCCCCGTACCGCTTCACATAGCTGAAGAGGGGCAAGTGGTAGCCCTTAGGGAAGGCGGCCAGCTTTTCGTAGGCGGGGAACGGAAGGTCATCCAGGTTCTGAAGCCGCGGTCGGCGCGGATTGGTGACGATGCGCTTCCCTTCGCGCCAGACCAGGTTCGGGATGTCGGCCAAGGCCTTCCCTTCCGCCAGGTCCAGGAGTGGGCCTTCGCCTTCGCCCAGACAGAGGGCGTCGAGTTCGGGAAAGCTTTCCAGCAGCGGCGCCCCCAGGCTCGAGGCATGCACATTGCCCACCACCACGCGAAGCTCCGGTCGGGCCGCCTTCAGCTGGACCGCCAGGTCCACCGCATCCATGAATCCTGAAGTGGTGGCAGAGAATCCCACGAGGTCTGGCTCCGTGGCCAGGATCTGGGCCACCCGGCCCTCCAGCGAGGGCGGAGCCAGCGGGCCCAGGCAGTCATAGACGGCCGTGGGGTGCCCGTGCTGTTCTAGCCAAGCGGCCAGCGACAGGATGCCGAGAGGCGCCATCCGGTTGGCCAGCACGGAGAAGTCCGGCTGCCCGGGAATGAAGTTGAACCCCGAAGGGTGGACCAGGGTGACGCGCATGGACCGCCTCAAGGAAGGGCACTCCCCAGTCCTGCATCACGACTGAGCGCCTCCCTAGAAGATACCATCGGGGTCACTGCAGCCATTTCCTATCTAGATGTGCGCCCTTGGGCCCATCAAATGGGCAAGCTTCCGGGAAACAGGATCTCCGGAATGTACGCGTAGGGAATGGGATCTCGAAATCCTGCTTCCTTAAATCCGCGGAGGCGCAGGTGGCAGCTGTCGCAATGGCCGCAGGCTTGGTCTTCGCCTTGGTAGCAGGACCAGCTGAGATGGAGCGGTGCGCCCAGTTCCCGCCCCTTCCGCACGATGTCGGACTTGCGCAGGTGGATGAGGGGCGCGTGGAAGCTCAGGTTTGTCTCAGGCTTGGTACCCAGGTTCGCGGTCTGCTCGAAACTCCGCAGGAAGGCCTCACGGCAGTCGGGGTAGCCGCTGCTGTCCTCCTCCACGAAGCCCACGAAGATGGCGCTGGCGCCCAGCACCTCGGCCCAGCTCACGCAGGTGGCCAGCAGGTGGGCGTTGCGGAAGGGCACATAGCTCACGGGCACGCCCGCGCGCTCGGGATCGCCTTCGGGCAGGGCGATGGAGGCGTCCGTGAGCGCCGAGCCGCCGATGGCCTTCAGCGTGTCAAAACCGATGATGAGGCGCCGTGAGGCGCGGACTTCGTAGAAGTCCGCGATATCGCGAAAAGCCTGCTTTTCGCGCGTTTGCGTACGCTGCCCGTAGTCCGCATGCAAGAGCGCCAGTTCATAGCCTTCGGCCTTCGCGATGGCGGCCGTGACACAGGAGTCCATGCCCCCGGAGAGGGAGACCACCGCCAGCTCAGCCATGGCTGACCCCTTCGGCCCAGGTCTCCAGTGCATCCATCTCGCGTTGAAGGCGCAGGCCTTCAGCGCCATCCTCCGCCTTTGGCGCAAGCTTGTACGGCACCCCGTAACGGATGGTGCAGGTGGCGAACGGAAGGGGGATCACCATGCGATCCCAGGTCTTCAACTCAAACTGCCGGTCGAAGGCCAGGGTCACGGGGACGATCCAGGCGCCAGTCTTGCGGGCTAGGGCGGTCACACCGGGCTTCAGCTCCATGAGGGGACCGCGGGGGCCGTCCGGCGTGATGCCAAAATCCCAGCCTTGTCGCACCGCCTGGATCATGCGCACCAGGGCCTTGGCGCCGTCGTCGCTGGCGGTGCCTCGCACGGCGTGGATGCCGAACCAGCGCCAGGTGGCGGCGCTGCGTTCCCCGTCCTTGCTGTCGCTGGAGAGAATGGCCACGCCTCGCCCCTTCCGAAGGAAGGGGTAGGCCAGGGGCATCATGAAGAGGCGACGGTGCCAGAAGCTGAGGATGAACCGCTCGTCCCGGGCCACCAGGTCCTCCACGGCCTCGAAGCCGACCCGGCGCACTCTCAGGGTATAGGACCACAGCTTGGACAGCCCGGCCCCCAGGAAGGGCACCACGCGGAAGTTCAGCCACACGGACAGGGGCGAACCCAGGGGTCGGCCCCGCTCGGCGATGGCGAGGCTGGCCCTCATCAGTCCCCCTCCGCCATCAGGTCGTCCCGGCTGATGGGGTACATCGCGCCGCAGTAATCGCAGCGGACTTCCAGGGGTTCATCCCCCTTGAACAGATCGGCCTTCTGCCCCGCGGGAAAGCGCCGGAGGGCCTCTACCAGTGCCTCGCGGGTGCAGCGACAACGGTAGAAAAGCTCGGTAGCTTCTGACTCTTCGATGCCTTCGCCCTGGGATACCCAGGAGGCCAGGAACTCCGCTGTGCGCTCCCAGAAGGGCACCACTTCCAGGCCTTCGATGGCCTCCACCAGCCGCGCCAGGCGGGCCGGCGGGCAGTCCGGCAGCGGTTCCACCAGCAGGCCCCCGGCCTCCCCGGTACCGGGATCGCACCAGAGGGTGAGGCTCGCCTGGATCTGCTCGGAGCTTTGGAGGTAGTGCTCCAGCTGCACCTGAATGCCGCCCTCCACCAGGGGCAGGTTGCCGATGTAGGGCGGGCCCGTGGCATTGGAGCGCATCACCTGGAGCAGACCGGGCGCGGCCACCCAATCGCCCGATGGCACCGAGCTGAGGTCGAGAACGCCGCGGATGGTACCGTCGGGCCAACAGTCCGCCACCACGGCCCGGGCGCGACCCGAGCTCTTGACGAGCACCTGCAGGCGCTCCGCGAAGGCCGTACGGCCCTGGAGCAGGGCCGTGGCCGTCAACAGCTCCGTGAGGCTGGCGCAGGCCTCGGGGTCCAGGTGCGGATGCCCACGACGGACGCCGTCCCACAGTGGGCTGGCATCCAGCGAGGAAAGGCGGATGAACCGGTCCTGCGTAAGGGCCTTCAGCACCTGGGCCTGGTGGATCGGTTCCTCCATGTTCAGGCCTTCTGCCACCTCAAAACAGGCTTGCGAGCGGCCGTGGTCTCATCCATGCGGCGCAGGGGGGCGAGGGTCGGGGCCTGGTGCAGCAGGTCAGGGTTCTCCTCGGCCTCCTTGGCGATCTGGAGCATGGCGTCGCAGAAGGCATCCAGCTCGTCCTTGCCCTCGCTTTCCGTGGGTTCGATCATCAGGGCGCCCGGCACGATCATGGGGAAGTAGATCGTGGGCGGATGATAGCCGTAGTCGATGAGGCGCTTGGCGATGTCCAGAGTGTGGACATCGTGCTTAGCCTGGTTCGTGTCGCTGAAGACCACCTCATGCAGCGTGGGCGAATCGATGTGCAGGGCGTAGGTGCCCTTGAGCCGGGCCCGGATGTAGTTGGCATTCACGATGGCGCGGAGGGTGGCCTCTTTCAGGCCATCGGACCCGTGGCTCAGGCAGTAGGTGAGCGCCCGCACGAGGACCCCGAAGTTGCCATAGAAGGTGTGCACCTTGCCGATGCTCTGGGGGCGGTTCCAGTCCATGCGGTAGCTGTGCTTCGGGACCTCGCCCTCGCCCACCTTCATGGTGTCGCGGACCACCACGGGCACCGGCAGGAAGGGCACCAGCTTCTCGGCGCAACAGACGGGGCCCGCACCGGGGCCGCCGCCGCCGTGGGGCGTGGAAAACGTCTTGTGCAGGTTCAGGTGCATGACATCCACGCCAAAATCGCCGGGCCGGGCCACGCCCACCAGAGCGTTCATGTTGGC
The DNA here is from genome assembly GCA_003158505.1 of Holophagaceae bacterium. Taxonomy (GTDB): domain Bacteria; phylum Acidobacteriota; class Holophagae; order Holophagales; family Holophagaceae; genus Geothrix. The sequence goes on from PMJK01000008.1 coordinate 8,832, forward strand.
CCCATCCATGTAGACCAGGGCACCCACGCTGTGCAGCAGGTCGCTGATCTCCTTGAAGCGGAACTCGAAGACGCCGGTGGTGTTCGGGTTGGTGATCATGGCGCCGGCGATCTCGTGGCCCAGTTCGGAGACGAGTGAGTTCAACCCCTTGCGGACCTTGCCATTCACGGGATCGGTCACATCCTCGAAGCTGATGGTGCCATCGGGACGGGAGGGCAGTTCCACCACCTCATAGCCGGCCATGGCCGCCGTGGCCGGGTTGGTACCGTGGCCGCTGTCGGGGATGAGGATGACGCGCCGCTTGGCGCCCTTGGAGACGTGATAGGCCCGGATGAGCATGACGCCGGTCAGCTCACCCGCTGCGCCTGCACTGGGCTGGAGCGTGACACCCGGCAGGCCCGTGATCTCCTTCAGCCATTCCTGAAGGGTGTAGATCGTTTCCAGGTTGCCCTGCACAAAGGCGTCCGGGGCCATGGGGTGGCTGTCCGTGAAGCCCGGCAGCCCGGCCACCTTCTCGTTGAGCCTGGGATTGTGCTTCATGGTGCAGGAGCCCAGCGGGTAGATGCCGTCGTCCACGCCGTAGTTCCACTTGGAAAGCCGCGTGAAGTGGCGGATGACCTCGACCTCGCTCAGCTCGGGCAGGGCGTCGAAGCCGCCGCGCTTGAGATGGGCGGGACGGGTGTCCTTGGCCACCGGAACATCGAGCTTCGGCAGGTCCATGCCCCGTTTGCCGGGGACGGAGCGTTCAAAGGAAAGGGGTTCGCGCTGACGTAAGAACATGTCCATCTCCTCAGACGGTCGCGGGAACGCGGGCCAGGATCTCGACGAGGCTCTCGATCATCTGGCGGGTGTGGAGTTCCGTGGCACACCAGAGGATGCAGCCCGCGTATTCGGGGTAGAAGCGGCCCAGATCGAGGCCCGGCAGCAGGCTCTCCTTCAGACAGGCCTCCTGCAGAACGGCATAGTCGCCGGTGTAGCGCAGCACGAACTCGTTGAAGAAGGGCTGGTCAATCACCCTCTCCATGTCCGGCAGCTCCAGCAGGCGCTGGCGCAGGTACTGGGCCTTGGCGGCGTTCTGCTCCGCCAGGCCCCGCAGGCCCTCGGGCCCCGCCAAATGCATGAAGATGTTGGCGCGCAGGGCCACGAGGCCCTGGTTCGAACAGATGTTGCTGGTGGCCTTGTCGCGGCGGATGTGCTGCTCGCGGGCAGTCAGCGTGAGCACGTAACCCGTGCGACCTTCCAGGTCCTTCGTCTGGCCCACCACCCGGCCCGGGATCTCGCGCTTGTGGGCATCCTTCACGGCCAGGAAGCCGAGGAAGGGACCGCCGAAGTTCAGCTTGTTGCCGAGGCTCATGGCTTCGCCGCAGGCCATGTCCGCGCCGGCCTTGCCGGGGGCCTCGAACCAGCCGAAGGCGAAGGCCTCCTGGGTCACGCTCACCAGCAGGGCACCGGCGGCATGAACGGGGCCGGCCAGGGTCGTGAGGTCCTCCACGGCTCCAAGGAAGTTGGGATAGCCCACCATCACCGCGGCCACGTCGCCGTTGAGCTTGGCCTGAAGGTCGGCCAGGTCGGTGACACCATCCTTGAGACCCACTTCCACCAGCTTCAGATCGTCATGGGGCGCGAAGTTGGTCTTGAGGACCTCGCGATACATGGGGTGGAGACCGCGGCTCACCAGCACGGTGTGGCGCTTCTTCGCCACGCGGACGGCCATCAGCGCCGCTTCCACGCAGGCGGTGCCGCCGTCGTAGAGGCTGGCATTGGTGACTTCCAGGCCGGTGAGGTCGCAGATCAGGGTCTGGTATTCGAAGATGTGCTGGAGCGTGCCTTGGCTGATCTCGGGCTGGTAGGGGGTGTAGGCCGTGAACCATTCCTGGCGGCTGATGAGGGCATCGATGGCCGAGGGCACGAAGTGGTCATAGGCCCCGGCGCCGAGGAACTGCGCGCAAAAGCGCGTGTTCTTGTTGGCCAGTCCCATCATCTGCCAAGCCACTTCCTGCTCGGAGCCCTGGGTGGGCAAGTCCAGGTCGCGCCGCAGGCGGAGTGGTTCTGGGATGCCCACAAGCAGCGCTTCGGCGTTAGGGACGCCGATGGTATCCAGGAGGGCTCGATCCTCGACGGGGGAAGAGGGCAAGTAGCGCATGGCGGCCTCTGCAAAGAACGTTGAAATGCCAACGTACCAGGGTATCAGGCGGCCCCCAAGAAGGGCCCTATGTCGGGGGTCACACCACACCACCACAGACCATAGGCCCGAACGGTGGACTAGACGCGGGGATCGGGCTTCGCCCGAGCGCCGCGCGGGGGCTCCGGGGGGACTTCGCGAGCAGAGCGAGCAGGGCCCTCCGCCTAACGCAGCCTCCCCGAGGCTGCTCCCGCTCCTTCGTCGCGGAGGCGGAGCCTCCCCCCCCGGGCAGCATTAATAGCGTTTCCAGAGGTCAAAGGGCTGGGTTCCAATCAGCACGTTGAAGCTGCCCACCGCCCGACCGCTGTCCTGGGGTGTGCGTTCTTTCAGGAATCCGTAGGACAGCTCCACATAGAAGTTGGACAGCGTCGTGCGCACCATGAGGCCCGTGCCTTGGGCGCTGATCGCGACTTCGGGCTTGAGGAGGGAGGACGGATCCGGGGCCATCCAGGCCATGTCAAACCGGGGAACCACCTCCATGGTCAGGCCCAGCCCTAGGTAGAGTCGCAGGGGGATCCCGAACCTCACCGAGGCGAAATTCGGTGCCAGGAAACCCAGTGAATTGGACCCGATGACAAAGGACGACCCCCCCAGGGCCCACCAGCGGTCCAGGGGCAGGCGCCGACCCTGGCCCCATTCCAGATCCAGATCCGCTCCGACGTGCTCACCGAAGGACCTGAGCCCCCGGGCCCGGAAGTAGCNNCGGTCGAAGTTGTCCCATTCTCCCGAAAGGAAGAGGGAGTCCTGACTTTGGCTGCGGCGCTGATCGGACTCCAGAAAGGCTGAATCCCGCCAACCCAGGTCCAGGCTTATTTTTCCCGTGCCCAGGTTGCTGAAGCGGAAGTAGGTCTTCAACGTCAAGTCGGACACGCTGATGCGGGCATCAGAACCATCCCTCACCAGCTCCGGAACCTGCCATAGAAGGGGGCCACTCAGCCGCTGCTGCCAATAGTCCGCGGCCACCTCCATGCCCGCTCCCGGCGAGAACCCGAACGGACTTCGGAGGATCAGGGCTACCTCCTCTTGAAGTCGGTTGCGAGCCGCGCTGAGCTCCACTTCTGTGCCCTGGAACCCCCGGTTCAGGGTCCGGTAGGTCAGGCCCACCTGGCCCCCCAGGGTGGACTCGTAACCCAGGGAGATATCCAGGCGCTCCTGCTGCTGGGGGACCGGGACGAGGGTGATGGTCGTGCCGCCCTGGCCGTCGGGCCGGATCTGGTAGCGCAGTTCCGCCAGATGCAGGCGATGCTCAGCCAGGGCGATGCGATTCTGCAGATCGTCTGGACGGAAAGGATGGCCCCTCAGCTCTCCAAGCAGCCGAAGGAGATACGTCTCGTCCACCGCGGAACCGGTGCTGATGCGGGCCTCCACCTTCGTGATGAGGGGCTCCACGATGATGATGTGCAGACGGCCGCTCACTGGATCGAAGCCTGAGCCCCGGGCATCCACCAGGGGGCCGCCCTCCATGAGGAATCGGTAGACCAGCTGGCTCATCATGCGGCCGAACATCTGGGGATTGAAGGGTTCGCCCACTTTCACATTCTCGGTCACCGCGGCCTGGATGGCTTTGCGCCAACCTTCCGGAGCTTCCACCTCCACGGATCGGATCGCCGGGAAGGGACGGATGTGGATGGTGAGCACGCGATCCGGATCCACGGTGGCCCAGGCCTCCTGGGCCAGGCCATGAACGAGGGCCTGCTGGATAAGGATCTGAACATCCTGGACCCGGATACCCGCCGGTTTGGGTTTCAAAGTCTCAGCCAACAGGCCGACCAGGGCCGCATTCAATTCCCCGGGACTCTCGAAGGCGACGCGCCCCACATCCAGCCACTCCTGGCTAAGCCGGCTGCGGAGCAGGCTGCCCATCGCCTCCCGCCGGGCGTCGAAGGCCTCCCGGCCAGCCCGCACCAGTTTGGCGCCATCGGACCCATATTCGAGGAAGGGCGCATCCCGGATGTCAGGGCGGATGAGGAAGTCCGCGGCGGCCCGGCTCTCCCATTGGTGTCGTTCCACCACCAGGTCCAGGCTGCGGGCCGCCACGGAGAAGAAGTTCGTGGCGGGCCGGTTCTCCAGGGGGGCGCTGATGTCCACGGCAATGACCAGATCCGGGTGGAAGGCCTCCTTCGCCGTGAATACCGGCAGATTCTCCACCAGGGCGCCATCCACGTACTGCTGTCCATCGATGACCACGGGCCGGAATCCGCCTGGAATGGACAAAGAGGCCCTCACGGCCTCCACCAGGTCGCCGTTTCCAAAGACCCTGCCCTGGCCCGTCTCGAGGTTGGTGGCCAGCACGCGCAAGGGACGCTGGAGTTTGTCGAAATCCCCACCGGAGAAATAGGCGCCCCGGGCGAGCAGGCCCTGGAGCGTGTGCTGCACCTCCACGCCGCTGCGGAGGCTCTGGGCCAGGAATACATGGCCATTGTGCCGCTCGATGGAAAGAATGGGATCGTTCCGATCCTCCTGCTCGCCCAGGGTCTCGCCTGGGTTGCGCCACAGAGGTTCCAGAAAGGCCCGCGTGAGATCGAGGCGGCCGAAGAGATCCTCAATCTCCCGCCCGGAGAAGCCGCTGGCGTAGAGCGCACCCACCAGAGCGCCGGCGCTGGTGCCAGTGACGCTGTCGAGGGGGTAGCCCACCTCTTCCAGGCGCTGGAGGATGCCGATGAGGGCCAACCCGCGGGCGCCACCCCCACTCAGGGCCAGGGCCACCCGGGGCGACCCCGGAATGGTAACCCGGGGCGTGAATCGGAACACCATGTCCGCGGGCTGGACCACCACATCGATGCGGCGCGGCTCGGCGGGCCTGGTTTCCACGGCTGGACGGGGGGCTTGACCCGCCAGCGAGACGGATAGCCCCATCGCCAGCAGGAAATTTTTCATGCCAGTGCCGCCCGCTGCGCCTCCATCAGCGCCGCGCAGCCCAGGAGACCGAGGTCCACGAGCCCCGCCGCCTCGGCCCGGCTGAAGGAGCGCCCTTCGCCCGTGCCCTGGAATTCCACCAACTCAAGGTCCCCAATACTCATTGGTCGCGCCGCCACCAGATTGCAATCCACGGCAGCGAGATGATCCTCCTCGTAGTCCAGGTCCAGCACCATCCCGCGACGGCCCTCTCCGGTTTCGACGAGGCCCACGCTCACGGCCGAAACCTGGCGGACCAGGGCGGCTTCCAGCCCCTGGGTCCTCAGCGCCAGCGCCACGGCGACCCAGGCGCCCGTGATGGCCGCGCACCGGGTGCCGCCGTCAGCATTCAGCACGTCGCAGTCCAGGGCGAGGGTGCGCTCACCCAGGGCGGAAAGATCCACGGCCTGGCGCAGGCTGCGGCCGATCAGGCGCTGGATTTCCACCGTGCGGCCCTGCTGCTTCCCCTTGGCGGCTTCCCGGTCCGACCGGGTGTGGGTCGCCGCCGGCAGCATGCCGTATTCCGCCGTGAGCCACCCCGAGCCCCGCCCCTTCATCCAGCCCGGCACGCGGTCCTCCAGACTGGCCGCGCACAGCACATGGGTCCGGCCGAGCTTTACCAGGCAGGATCCGGAGGCATGGAGCTGAACGCCTTTCTCCAGGTCCAGGGGGCGCAGTTCCTTGGTTTGGCGCATCAGCATCAGCCTTTCCCTTCGATCTTGTCCACCCGCCCCTGGTGCCTCCCACCTTCGAATGGTGTTGCCAGAAAGGTTCTGAGGTATGATTCTGCCTTGAGCGGATCCGTCAGCCGCTGGCCGAAAGCGATGGCGTTTGCGTCATTGTGCTGTCGAGCCAGTGCCGCGTGCTCAGGGGAGGTCACCAGTGCGCAGCGGATGCCGGCATGGCGGTTGGCCGCGATGCTGATGCCGATGCCGGATCCGCAGACCAGCACCAGGCGCTCCCACTGATCCTTGCCTTCCGCAGCCCGGTGCGCGAAATCCGGGTAATCCACCGAAGCCGCCCCATCCGTGCCGAAATCCACCACTTCATGTCCCTGCTCAATCGCCCAGGCCTTGAGCCGTTCCTTCAGGTCGAACCCCGCATGATCGCTTGCGAATCCAAGTTTCATCTTCCGGCTCCCTCGCCCATAGCCTGTTGCCTACAGCCTACCGCCCATTCATGCTGAATCCCTTCCTCCAATACCGCCCCCAGGACCGGGGTTTCCTGCTCTGCATGCCCGAGGCGGTGGACCCCGCCGAGTGGGTTCGCGCCCTCCGGACGCTACCCGGCGAACTCCAGGGAAGGGAGCGCCTGACGCCTGCCAAAGCCCAGCTCTTCCTGGCCGATGGCGCCTTGGTGGAGATGCATGCGGTGCCCCTGCGCTGGCAGCGGGCCTATCCCTGGCTTTCCTCCCTGGCTCTGCGTCCCGGGAACGCTGGCCCGACCCTGCGCTACTGGGCGATGGCCCTGCGCCTGCTTCAGTCATTGGTGGTGCGCGGCGCCATGCTGCCCCAGCTCGATACCCGGGGGAATCCTTGGAAGGCCCGCTGGGGCGTGAGCCTCACCAGCCCCTCCGACCGTTCAGCCCTGCGCCAGCTGGTCGAGGCCATGCCCCCCGCGGCCGTGGCCTTCCCGGAGAATGACACCTGGGCCTTCACCAAGACCCTGGGTCTCGGCGAATTGGACGCCTTCGACATCGAGGACGACTTGGCCATGCCCCCCGCGGCGGACGCCGTGCTGTCGGCCTTCCTGGAGGATGGCGCGGACTTCATCATGCGGTTCGTCTCGAGCGGACTGCGGGCCGGAGATGATCCCCGGCTGGGACTCATCCACCGGCTGCGGGGACATAAGCGCGACCGCCTGCCCTGGGACGAACGCATCATGGTGGCCCTCTCCCACCAGCTGCCGGAATTCCCCACCACGGGCATCACGGAACGGACCCTGGGCGAGCAGCTGGCCCAGTGGAGCGAAGGCGCGCGACCCCAGTGGCTGCGCCCCAGCCTGCGCCTCGAAGCCCCGGACGTGCCCACCACCCTCCAGGCCGTACAGGACGCCGATCGCCTGGCGGAAGAGGGCTGGACCCTCAGGGTGGGCCTGGAAACCGAGGCCGGCACGGCCGTCGGCGTGGCCAAACTCTGGGAACCCTCCACCGAACCCGAGGTGTTGCAGGCCCGCCAGGTCCTGCTGCGCGGCCTGGCCCGCGCCGTGCCCTTCTTCCCCGCGCTGGAACGAGCCCTGTCTGGTCAGAAGCCCGAGGACCTACTGCTGCGGCCCACGGAAGCCTGGGGCTTCCTCACCCGCGGCGCCGCCCAGCTCAAGGAGGCGGGTTTCCTCGTCCACATCCCCGAGGGCCTGGCCGACTTCGGCGGCGCCAAGCGCCTGCGCGCCAAGGTCCGTCTCGGCGCCCGCAACGTGGTGGATTCCTCACCCATGGCCCAGGCCGGCCTGGAAGGCAGCGTGAGTGCCGACTGGTCGCTGATGCTGGGGGACGACACCCTGAGCATGGATGACTTCGCCCAGATGGCAGGCCTCAAGCATCCCCTGGTGGCCTGGAAGGGCAAGTGGGTGGCCCTGGATCCAGAGACCCTCAAGCAGATCTCCACGGTCATCCAGGCCAGTCGGGGGGCCGGTTTCGAAAGCATGACCAAGGGCGAGGCCCTGGCCGCGGCCCTCACTGGCACGGCCCGCATCCCCGGCGTTAGCGAGGCCATCGAGGTGGAAGTCGCGGGTGATTTCGGCGCGGCTCTCGAAGATCTGAAGGTCCTTCCCGACAAGCCCATCACCCAGCCCGAGACCTTTCATGGCCAGCTGCGCCCCTACCAGCTGCGGGGGCTCGCTTGGCTGGAAGGCTTGTCCCGTCTGGGCCTGGGCGGCATCCTCGCGGACGACATGGGCCTCGGCAAGACCATCGAAGTGCTCGCCCTCCTGCTGCACCGCCAGCTCCAGAACCCCGAGTTCGGGCCCGCCACCCTGCTGATCTGCCCCACTTCGCTGCTGGGCAACTGGGAACGGGAACTGGCCAAGTTCGCGCCGAGCCTGCCAGTCTTCGTGCACCACGGCAACAACCGTGACCCTTTGCCCGCCACCTTCAGGCCCCACACGCTGGTGCTCACCACCTACGGTGTGGTCCGCCGCGAGGAGGACACCTTCGCGAACCGCCCCTGGGGCGGCGTGGTGGTGGACGAGGCCCAGGCCATCAAGAACGCCGGATCCGCCCAGGCCAAGGCCATCCGCAAGCTGCGGGGAGGCTTCCGCCTGGCCCTCACCGGCACGCCCATCGAGAACCGTCTCACCGAGCTGTGGGCCATCATGAGCGCGGGGTTGCCCGGCTACCTCGGCACCGAGTCCCAGTTCAAGGAGCACTTCGCCACGCCCATCGAGAAATACCGCGATCCAGACGCCGCCCACGAGCTCCGCCAGCGCATCGGCCCCTTCATCCTGCGCCGCCTCAAGAGCGACAAGGCCATCATCCAGGACCTTCCGGAAAAGCATGAAATGAAGGTCTTCACCACGCTGACTCGCGAGCAGGCCGAGCTCTACCAGTACCGCGTCGACAAGATGGACGAGGAACTCGACACCGCCTCGGGCATCGAGCGCCGCGGGCGCATCCTGGCCCTGCTCACGCACCTCAAGCAGATCTGCAACCACCCCAGTCAGTTCCTGAAGGCCCAGGGCCCCTACCGCGGTCGCAGCGGCAAGCTGGACCGCCTCACGGAGATGCTCGAGGAAGTCGTTGAGGCCGGTGAGCGCGCTCTGGTCTTCACGCAGTTCAAGGAGATGGGCGACCGCCTCCAGATCCACCTGCAAGACGCCCTGGGCTTCGAACCGCCCTTCCTCCACGGTGGCACCTCGCGGGAAGGCCGTGATGAAATGGTGCGGACTTTCCAGGAGGATCCGGACTCCTCCCCCGTGCTGCTGCTGAGCCTCAAGGCCGGTGGAGTGGGCCTGAACCTCACGGCCGCCACCCATGTCTTCCACTTCGATCGCTGGTGGAATCCCGCCGTGGAGGACCAGGCCACGGATCGCACCTACCGCATCGGTCAGACGAAGAACGTGCAGGTGCACAAGCTGGTCACCATCGGCACCCTGGAAGAAAAGATCGACGCCCTGCTGGAATCGAAACGGGACCTGGCTGACCGGGTGGTGGGCAGCGGCGAAGGCTGGCTGACCGAACTCGATGATGAGGCCCTGCGTCGGCTCGTGGCGCTCGATCCCGATGCCGAGCTCATGGACCCGGATGAAGGCAACGGCGAGGACTCCCCTTCCGCCCATGCCAGCCCCAAGCCCGTGAAACGTAGAGCCAAGGAGGTGGCGCCATGATCAGCCACACCGACCGCTTCGGCGCCACCTGGTGGGGCCGCCTCTGGATCAATGGCCTCGAGAAGCTCGGGGATGACTACGAGAATCGCCTGCCCCGCGGCAAGAAGTACGCGGAGGACGGTCACGTCTCCCATTTCAATGTGCAGCCCGGCGAAATCCAGGCCCGGGTCCATGGCAGGAAGACCTACAATGTGACCCTTGGTCTTCCAGCCCTCACCGCCGCCCAATGGGAGAAGGCTCTGGACCGCATCGCCCTGGAGAGCCGCTTCGTGGCCTCCCTGTTGGCGGGCGAGATGCCCCAGGGGCTGGATGAGACCTTCCGCGAAGCGGGTGCCAGCCTCTATCCGCGCGTGCCGAAGGAACTCCAGACTCACTGCGACTGCCCGGACTGGGCGAACCCCTGCAAGCATGTGGCCGCCGTGTGCTTCGTGATGGCCGAGGCCCTGGACCGCGATCCCTGGCTGCTCTTCGACCTGCGCGGCAAAACCCGGGATGAAGTGCTGCAGGCCCTCCAGTCGGCCCTCGATGCCGCCGCCGTGGCGGCCCCGAAGAAGCGCGGACGGCCACCGAAGAAGCAGCATACTGTGGCGGATCTGCTCCGGCAGGAACAGCCCGAGCCCGAGCCCTGGCGGCATCTGCCCGAGGAGGCCTACGACGCCCTGCCCATGCCCCTGCCGGAGATCAGCATTCCCCGGGTGATTCCACCGGACCCTTCCGTGTTCACGCAGTTGGGCCCTCTGCCCCATGCCCGCATCGAGACCAGCCTGTGCCTCGCTGCCCTCATGCACCGCACCGCCCAATGGGTGCAGCAGCAGATCGAGGATGGTCCCCGCCGCCTCGAGGACGAGGAGGGTGAAGGTGAACTGGAGCAGCCGGCCTCGCCTTTCGATGCCCCGCTCCAGACCACCCCCAGGCCCAACCGCAACTGGCGTCACAAGAAGCGACGCTGGGGGAAAAAGGGCGGACAATAAAGACGAATCAGGAGTCTCTATGCGCACCATCTCCACTCCCAACGCCCCCGCCGCTATCGGCCCCTACAGCCAGGCGCAGATCTCGGGCAACTACCTCTTCACCTCGGGGCAGATCCCGCTCGTACCCGGCACCATGGACATGGTGACGGGCCCCATCGAAGCCCAGGCCGAGCAGGTGCTGAAGAACCTCAGCGCCGTGCTCGCCACTGCGGGCACCGGCTGGGACCGGGTGGTGAAGACCACCGTGTTCCTCACGGATCTCGCCGATTTCGCCGCTTTCAACGCCGCCTACGAAAAGGCCCTGGGCGCCGCCAAGCCCGCCCGCAGCACCGTGCAGGTCGCCGCCCTGCCGCGAGGCGCGAAGGTCGAGATCGAGCTCATCGCGGAAGTCTAGGTGCCGATGCTCAAATCGGATATGACCTGCCGGAGGACCGATTCCCAATCTCCGGGATGGGGTTGTCGGTAGATGCGCATAGTGGGGTACCAGGGACTGTCCTGTCGTCCAAGGAACCACCGCCAATCCGGGAAGGTGTGCAGCAGAAGGAAGGTGGGGATGCCCATGGCACCCGCCAGGTGGGCCAGGGCTGTGTCCACGGTGATCACCAAGTCCATGGCGGCAACGGCCAAGGCCGTGTCCGAAAAGGAGCCCAGCAAAGGAGCAAGTTGAATGACCCCTGGAAGCGGGACGTCCTCCAGCGGCCCGAACTGGAAGCTATGCCAGGCCACGCCTTGTAAGGCGGCCAGTGGTTCAAGAACCGCCGCTGGCATGGAGCGTTCCTTGTCTCTGACATGCACGGGATTGCCGGCCCAGGCCAGGCCGATGCGGGCCCTTCCCACTGAAGCCTCTAGAACCTCTGAGAGGCGCTGGCGGTTGGGCACATGGCCCGGTACATGAAGGTAGGGAATTTCGGCAGGAAGGGATGTCAGGTCTGTCTTGAAGACCCAGGGGAGCGAGAGCAGCGGCACATGGAGGTCGAAGGGAGGGAGGGGCCTTCCCATGGGAATCACCTCGTCAACCCCCGGGCAGGTGGCTACCACATCCGCCAGGGATGGCTGGACTGACCACAGGACCTTGCCCCCCAGGGCCTTCACCTGGGGGGCATAGCGCACGAACATGAGCGTGTCGCCGATACCCTGTTCCCAGTCCACCAGCAAGGTCTTGCCAACGAAAGGCTCGCCCTCCCACCGTGGGTGATCTGGATGGGACTGGGGCTTACTATTCGCAGGCAGGTGGAGTCGGGCCTCGTATTGCTCCCAGCCCTTGAGCATGTCTCCGAAGAGCAGGGATAGGTTGGAGAGTTCCCATTGTTCCTCCGCCCGCGAAAGCGCGCCCGGGAGGGCGAACCACCGCCGGATTTCCTGGCAAGCTGCCAGGTGATTCCCTTCATAGGCCAGGATCCGGTAGCACATCTTGTGGGCCTCCGGATTGACTGGATCCTGCGCCATGGCCCTTTCCAACGCCGCTTTGGCTGATTCAAGGTCGCCCTTGTTCATCAGTCCTTCCACCAGGGCCAATCGGGCGTCGTTGCGGGTGGGATCCGCGGCCAGGACCCTACGGAATAGGCCTTCCGCATCATCCCACCGGCCCTGCTTCATCAGGATGCAACCCAGGTTGATTCGGGCTCCTAGGCAATCGGAGTCGATGTCCAAGGCCCGGTGGCAGGCCTCCTCGGCCTGCTCCAGCTTGCCGGATACCAGGAGGAGTCCACTGAAATCACTCCAGGCTTCGGCAAATTCAGGCTGAAGAGCCAGGAGTGCAGCATAGGCCTTGGCCGCTTCTTCCCACCTGCCTTCACGATCCAGTCGATGAGCATCCTGGAGGAGCTTTGCTGGATCTGTTGTCATTCCCCCTCCTCCGTCTCGCCGATGTCCTCCTCGATGGCTTCCCAGCGCCGGCGGGCCTGATAGGTGGGGTCCTTCAGCTTCGCCAAGAAGTCCGTCATCCGGGGGCCCCAGGAGGAGGTGGCCACACAGCCCTCCGGCGCATGGGGCAGCAGGTCCGCAGGGGCCTCCTCGAGGCAGAGCTGGGTGAGGATCAGGGCCTGGCGATAGCTTTCCCCCACGGGGGTCAGGTTGGCAGCGAGGGTATCCAGGATTTCGACAAGGGGCGCGTCTTCGGGCCGGGCTTCGGTTTCGGCTTCAATCACCTCCACGGTCTTCAACCGGGCTGCGATCAGCTTTAGGTGCAGGCGTTCCATCTCGCGCCGAGGGGCCCCCCGGGACAGGGCATGGGCGGCGTCCTCGAGATGGGGATGCAGTTTGCGAAACAGCAGGGAGAGGGCGGTTTCAGCCGGGGACATGGGAATAGCTTCGGTCATACTGTCCAGCCTACTGCATCCTGTTGGACGAACGGGGCCGCCTGCTTCAGCATGGGAGTCGGGAGTTCTCAATGACTGCTTCGGACCTGCTGGACCTGACCACCCTCCAGAACCTGGTGGAGCTCGACGAGGGCGGCCACGAACTCCTTTCCGAAATGATTGCCATCTTCCGGGAAGACACACCTCGCCGCATCCGAGACATCCTCGCGGCGATAGCCCGGGGGAACGCCGAGGATCTTTCCCGCGCGGGGCATGCGCTCAAGGGCGGGGCCGGAGCCCTGGGCGCTGATGCCATGCGCCACCTGGCAGCGGGGTTGGAAACGCTGGGGCGGAGCGGCTCCACAGATGCCGGTGAGGACCTTCCCCAGAGGCTGGAAGCCATGTTCCAGGCTTCCCTGGCGGCTCTGGATGCCTACGTCGCGAAGCTTTAAGAGCAGGATCAGGGCGCCCCGAAGGGCTTCACGCCAACGGCCCCCTTGGGTGGGGGCTGATCGCTGATCTGGACGCGGCCATTGGCATCGATCCACTGGTAGATGCGGGTGGAGGCCCGCTGCTGGGGGGTGGGCTCAGGCACGGTCTTCTGCTCATCCACCTTGAACCCGCCCCGCCCTTTCTGGAGGAGGGCCATGCTGCCGGCCAGGCTCGGATCCGGCTGCACCGCCTTGCGATGGTAGAGGTCCAGCACCTTGGGCACATAGGCTTGCGTCTCGCGGAAGGGTGGGATGCCTTTGTGCTTGTTCACGGCACCTTCGCCCGCGTTATAGGCCGCCACCACCCGGATGAGGTCGCCTGCGTAGTAATCGTGGAGCCACTTCAGGTACTTCACGCCGCCGCTGATGTTCTGGCGCGGGTCGAAGGGATCCAGCACGCCGAAACGCTCGGCCGTGGAGGGCATCAACTGCATGAGCCCCAAGGCCCCCGCCCTGGACCGGGCTTTGTAATTGAAGGCGCTTTCGGCCTGGATGATGGCCCTGGCTAGGTGGGTGTCCACCCCTTCAGCCAAGGCGATCTCATCCACCATCGCGATCAGTTCGGGACTCCTGAGGGCTTTCGCCATCTCCGCGGGGGTCACCGCGAGACGCACTTTGCCCACACCCACATGCTTCAATACCAACCCCTGCGCTTTCATGTAGGCCGGTGGCAGGTTGTTGATCACCAGCCGCCCCTGCTTGTCGTAGTAGGTGTAGAGGTAGGTGACTCCGGGCTTCACGGGATCCTTCGTGGCCTTCGGCATTCCAGCGACGAGGGCCAGAGCGGCGAGGGGAAGAACCAGCGCGGAACGCAGCATCTGGTCTCCATGATACGGCCTGGCCTCCGCACAACCCAGGCAGGTAGGGAAAACTACTGGGAGGAAGGGCACCTGGTGGATAGGAGACCACTGCTTGGCTTCGACCCCGACTAGCGGCACCCTGGTAAAAAGACCGATCTAAAAATTGGAACCATTTGAACTTTTTGGGGCATAAGTGCCTCGCCGGGTCCCAGCTTTGCAGGCTGCCCCGCCAAGGATTGCTTCACCACCCAACGGCCATGGCATAAGCTCCTCGCCGGGTCCCGGCTTCGCAGGCTGCCCCGCCAAGGATTGCTTCACCACCCAACGGCCATGGCATAAGCTCCTCGCCGGGTCCCGGCTTCGCAGGCTGCCCCGCAGCCTGCTCCACCACTCGGCGGTCGCTCACATATTCCGTCGGTACTGCCCGCCGACTTCGTAGAGGGCCTGGCTGATCTGGCCGAGGCTGCAGACCTTGGCGGCATCGAGGAGGGCGTCGAAGAGATTGCCGTCGCTGCGGGCGACTTCCTTGAGCCGGTCCAGGGCCGTGGGTGCCTTGTCCGCATTGCGAGCCTGGAAGGCCTCGAGGTTCACGATCTGCTGCTGCTTTTCCGCCTCGGTGCTGCGGATCAGCTCGGGCGTGCCCGGCTCGGCGGCTTGTGGGTTCAGGAAGGTGTTCACGCCGATGATGGGCAGCTCCCCGCTGTGCTTCAGGTGTTCGTAATGCATGGACTCTTCCTGGATCTTGCCGCGCTGGTACATGGTCTCCATGGCCCCCAGCACGCCACCGCGGTCGGAGATGCGACGGAACTCCATCAGCACGGCCTCCTCCACCAGCTCCGTCATCTGTTCGATGAAGAAGGAACCCTGAAGGGGATTCTCATTGTTCGCCTGGCCCAGTTCACGGTTGATGATCAGCTGCACGGCGATGGCACGGCGCACGCTGGCCTCGGTGGGCGTGGTAATGGCCTCGTCGTAGGCATTGGTGTGCAGGCTGTTGCAATTGTCATAGATGGCGTAGAGGGCCTGGAGCGTCGTGCGGATGTCATTGAAATCGATTTCCTGGGCATGGAGCGACCGGCCGCTGGTCTGGATGTGGTACTTGAGCTTCTGGCTGCGTTCGTTGGCGCCGTACTTCTCCTTCATGGCCAGGGCCCAGATACGCCGGGCCACCCGGCCGATAACGCTGTACTCGGGATCCAGCCCATTGCTGAAGAAGAAGCTAAGGTTCGGGGCGAAGTCGTCGATGTGCATGCCGCGGGACAGGTAGTACTCGACGAAGGTGAAGCCGTTGGCCAGGGTGAAGGCCAGCTGGCTGATGGGGTTCGCGCCGGCCTCGGCGATGTGNNCTTGAGGATGTCGGCCTGCACCGTTCCCCGCACGGTCTGAAGGGCTTCGGTCCGCAGCTTGGCGTAGACCTCCGGTGGCAGGATCTCATCCGAGGTCACTCCCAGCAGGGCGAGCCCCAGACCATCGTTCCCCTCGGGGAGGGCGCCTTCGTACCGGGGACGCGTCAGGCCCTTGGCTACGTACATCGCTTCGATCTTCGCCTGGGCAGTCTTGAGCTGTCCGTGCTCCTTCAGCCAGTGTTCGGCCCGCTGGTCGATGGCGGCATTGAGGAAGAAGGCCAGCATGGTGGGCGCCGGGCCGTTGATGGTCATGCTCACACTGGTGGTGGGGCAGAGCAGATCGAAGCCCGAATAGAGCTTCTTGGCGTCATCCACCGTGCACACGGATACACCGCTGTTGCCGACCTTGCCGTAGATGTCGGGGCGGACATGCGGATCCTCGCCGTACAGTGTGACGCTGTCGAAGGCGGTGCTCAGGCGCACGGCGGGCTGGCCCTGACTCACGTAATGGAAGCGCTTGTTGGTGCGCTCGGGCGTCCCTTCGCCCGCGAACATGCGGGTGGGATCCTCCCCCACGCGCTTGTATTCGAAGACACCCGCCGTGAAGGGGAAGCGGCCCGGCAGGTTCTCCAGCAGCTGCCAGCGCAGCAGCTCGCCCCAACTGGAATAGGATGGGAGCGCGACTTTCGGCACCTTGGATCCGCTGAGGGAGGCCGTGTAGTTCGCCGTGCGAATCTCCCGGCCCCGCACCACGTAGACGTTCTCGGGCTCGGTGTAGCTGCGCTTCTGCTCGGACCAGTCGTGGATGAGGCGGCGGCTCTCCCCGTGCAGCTCGCCCAGGTGCTCCTGGTAGCGCTGCCGGAGGACCAGGATGGCCGTGCCCTGGTCGCCTTCGCCGGGCTCAGTGAGGTGGACGGCACCGTAGAAGGCCCCTGCGGCCGGCACCTTGTCACCCAGCGCGCGCAGGCTGACCCAGAGGGCATGGGCGAGTTCCGCGGTTTCCGCCTGATGGCGCGCCCAGGCCTTGTAGCCCTGCACGGCGTCGGCGATTTCCGCGAGGTAGCGGACCCGCTCCGGCGGAATGATGGCGGCCCGGCGGGGATTCCCGGCCTCGGCCGCCCCCGTGGCGGGCATGCCCGCCACGGGATCTAGGGTCAGCTTGGGCACCCAATCCAGCCCTGATTTCAACGCGATGGCCTTCACCAGGTTCACGAAGAGCCAGTTGGTGGCCGGATCGTTGAACTGGCTGGCGCAGGTGGCATAGACCGGCATCTCATCCACGGGTTCATTGAAGCGCTTGTGGGCCCGCTGGTACTGCTTGCGCACATCCCTCAGGGCATCCTCCGCCCCCCGCTTGTCGGCCTTGTTCAGCACGACGATATCGGCGAAATCCAGCATGTCGATCTTCTCGAGCTGGCTGGCGGCGCCGTATTCCGGCGTCATCACATACATGGACAGGTCCACCAGGTCCGCGATCTCGCTATCGCTCTGGCCGATGCCCGCGGTTTCCACGATGACCAGGTCGAAACCCTCGGCCTGGGTGGCGGCGATGCTGGCCTCCAGGGCCTCGCTGGTGGCCCGGTGGGCGGCGCCGCGGGTGGCCAGGCTGCGCATGAAGACGCGGTCCCGCAGCTCGGGATGGTAGAGGGAGTTCATGCGGATGCGGTCGCCCAGGAGGGCGCCGCCGGTCTTGCGCTTGGTGGGGTCCACGCTGAGCACGGCCACTCGCTTGTCCGGGAAATCCACCAGGAAGCGCCGCAGGAGCTCGTCGATGAGGGAGGACTTTCCGGCGCCGCCGGTGCCGGTGATGCCGAGCACGGCCGTGGGCCGACCCGTGACATCGGGCGGAGCCTCCACTTCGCCGAGTTCGATCTTCGTGATGCGGCGAGCCAGTCGGTGGGATTCGGGCGTGGTGCGGGGGTCCAAATCGCAGCGGTGCACCATGTCGTCGATCATGCCCTGCAGGCCCATATGACGGCCATCCTCGGGACTGTAGAGGCGGGATACGCCGTAGGCTTCCAGCTCGCGGGTTTCCTCCGGCGAGATGACGCCGCCCCCGCCACCAAAGATCTGGATGTGGCCGGCGCCACGCTCCCGGAGCAGGTCCACCATGTACTTGAAGTACTCGACGTGGCCGCCCTGGTAGCTGGAGACCGCGATGCCCTGGACATCCTCCTGGATGGCGGTATCGACGATGTCCTGCACGGCGCGGTTGTGACCCAGGTGGATGACCTCGCAGCCCGTGGCCTGAAGGATGCGCCGCATGATGTTGATGCTGGCGTCGTGGCCATCGAAGAGACTGGCGGCGGTGACAAAACGGACCTTGTGCCGAGGCAGGTAGCCTTCGGAGGCAGGGCTGGTTGATTCGGGCGCAGTAAGGATGGACATGGAACCCCCGGTTGGGCGGAGTCCCAGTCTACCGGCCATCCCTGTGCACCCGAAGGGCTGGTTTCCCGGCAGGCATGCCGTTCCCGCAGCCCCCGGGGGGGCCATCCTCATTCCCTGACCCCATAATCTCCCTGGGAGCCTCCTCCATGAACCGCATCGCCCTGCTCGCCCTGCTCGCTCTGCCCCTGGCCGCCCAGACCCCCGGCAAGACCGCGGTTTCCGCCGAAGACGCCGCCATCCAGCGCTTCCGCGCCCATGCGAAGCCCCGGCAGGTGGCGCCCGGAGCTCCCCTGAGTGCCGAAGAGCAGAACACCATCCGGCGCTTCAAGGAAGCCAAGGCCAGCGTGGTGTTCGTGGCTGCCTTCCTCAAGAATCCGGATCCGGGAAAGACCGGCCAGGCCAAGATCCCCACGGGCAGCGGGACGGGTTTCGTGTGGGACGATTGGGGCCACATCGTCACCAACCACCATGTCATCAGCGCGGAGATCGGAGGCAGGCTCCTCGCGGACGCCGAAGAAGTGGAGATCACCCTATCTAGCGGCAAGACCTTCAAAGGCCGGGTCATCGGCACCAGCTTCGCGTACGACATCGCCGTGATCCAGGCCTTCGCCCCCCTCGACGCCATGCGGGCCATCCCCATCGGCCGCAGCTCCAGCCTGCAGGTGGGGCAATCCGTCCTGGCCATCGGCAACCCCTTCGGGCTGGATCACTCCCTCAGCCGGGGGGTCATCTCGGCCCTGGGCCGCGAAATCGCCACCGGCTACGGCACGCATATTCAGTTCTCTATCCAGACCGACGCCGCCATCAACCCGGGCAATTCGGGAGGTCCACTCCTGGACCGGAACGGTCGTCTCATCGGCATGAATACCGCCATCGTCGCCACCAAGGGGGAAGGTTCCGTGGGGGTGGGCTTCGCCCTGCCCGTGGACACTCTCAACAGTGTGGTGCCGCGGCTCATCGCCCGGGGGGCCCTCCAACCACCCCGCATGGGCTTCGAGGTCTTCTCGGCTGCGGAGGCCCAGCATTTTTTCGGTGTGGCCCGCGGGCTGGTGGTGAAGGAGGTGGATGCGGATTCACCGGCGGGGCTGGCCGGCATTCGTCCCTGGGTGTTGGATGAGACGGGCCACGTCCAAGCCGAGGGCGACATTCTCCTGGGCTACCAGGGTTTGGCCCTGGAGAGCGCGGGTCAGTTCATGGCCATGATCGAGTGGGAGACTGAGGCGCACCCCCCCGCCGATAAAGTCGTCTTCGACGTTCTCCGGGAGGGCCGGATCATCAAGGTGATCCTGAATCTGAAGAAGCCAAAGACCGATGAGAAGGGCAAGTCTCCAGCCCCCGGCATCTAATGCACCCCNNGGCGCTCAGGCGCGCCGTGGCTGTCACCCCTCTGGGGGTACTGCCGTGCCCCCAGACCCCCGCCACGGGTGCCCACAAATGGGGTGGATGATCCGGCTATTTCGCGCGGGAACCACTAGTTGATCAACGTTTCGCTGGCACCTGGATCAGGGGTGTCGCGCCGCCCATGGGCGTGATGATGAGGTTGCCCTTGGCGCCGATGTCGCGCAAGGCCTGGATGCGCTGGTACTCGATGATCTGGGGCGTGAGGCTCTGGCTCACGATCTGCTGGGCTCGGGCCTGGCCCTCGGCCTCGATGCGCTTGCGCTCGGCTTCCTGCTTCTCCTTCTGGAGCACGAAGGCCATCTTCTGGGCATCCTGGTCCGCAGCGATCTTGTCGTTGATGGCCTTGGTGATCTGGTCCGGCAGCAGGACATTGCGCAACAGCACCTGTTCCATGGTGATGCCGCGCTCCTTGAAGGCCGTCGTCAGCGTCTTCGTCACGTTCTCGACAAAGCCCATTCGCTTGGTGGTGTAGAGCTCAGTTGCCGTCAGGCCGGCCGCAGCATCCCGTAACGACGTGCGGATCTGGCTGCGGAGGATCTGACCCTCCACGTCCGTGCCGATTTTCTCGTAGATCTTGGCGCAGTTCTCCTGATCCAGATGGTAGAAGACCGTGGAATCAAGCTTCACGGTGAGCCCATCGGAAGTGATGACCGGGATGGAATCATCGCCTTTCTTCTGACCTTCATCGGCGATTCCCGACATGGTGTAGTTCCGGGTGCGGACCTCCATCTCCACCACCTGGGAGAATGGATTGATGAAGTGCAGGCCTGCCGGAAGCACCTGGCTACGCACGGTGCCGAACAGGACCACCACTCCCGCCTGACCCGGCTGAACGATCACGGCCATGGAACCCAGAAAGACCACTACACCCAGCCCGAGCCCCACCCATTGGACAATGACCAACCTGGCGGACAGCGGGAAGCCCACCTTGGTCTTCCATTTCCAGGCCAGGACACCAATCACGAGCAGCAGTACAGCAACGAGGACCACGGAACACCTCCAGGGGCGCGTCAGCTTAACAGGCCTCCAGGATTGGCCGCGGTTCCATTCCTGAGCCTCTCCCCATAAGAGGGAGCCATCCGATTGCCGGTTGTGCTTCCGCTCCCCGTTGCCGCATCATCTGGGCATGGACACGATCACCCGCGACCTGACCTCCCTTTCGAAGCGCGACGTCTACCGCATCCTTTCCAGCCTGGTGATCCCCCGGCCCATCGCCTGGATCACCACCGTGGATGGCGCGGGGCGGGTCAACCTGGCGCCCTTCAGCAGCTTCATGGGCATCTTCGGCCCCCCCATGCTGGCGGTCACCCTGGGCCGACGCAGGGATGGCTCCTTGAAGGACACCCATCGCAACCTGAAAGAGCGGGGCGAGGCAGTGGTGCACATCGCGGACCTGCCGCTGCTGGAGGCCCTGCATGCCAGTGGTGCCGAAGTCGGACCCGAGATCAGCGAGGTTGAGCGATTGGGCCTGGCCACGGAAAAGTCCCTTCGCGTGACCCCACCTCGCCTGAAGGCGGCCCCGGTCGCCCTCGAATGCCGCCTGAATCGCGAAGTGGAGCTGGGCCCCGTCAGCACCCTCGTCCTGCTGGATGTACTGACGACCCATGCCGCCGCGCGCATCTGGGACTCCGATACCGATAGCGCCGACGCCAGCCACTGGACACCAATCTCCCGGCTCGCATCGGTGGCCGGTCCCAACTACGGTGCCCTGGGGCAGACCTTCACCTTAGGCGTCTCCGAACTGCCCTGAGAGCGCCTTGCCGCGCCATCAAGGGACACTAGATCGGGACGGCGCGTTCCTTCAATCCCAATGGCGGATCCAGGCCGGGTCGTTCTTCCCCTCGGTCGTTCGGGGATCCGTTTCCAGCTTCACATGCTCAAGACCCAGGCTGTGGAGGGCTGCCTCGAGCGAGGCGATCCTCTGTTTCTGGAGGGCTGGCTTGATGGCCTTGGCCATCGGCACTTGGATGCCCCATTGGCCTTCCCGGCCCCACTCCTCGACCCAGGTCTCCAACTTCTTCACGCCTGCAGGGCTGAGCTCTGCCTGCTGGGGAAGGAAAAATAACACCCCTTCGCGAGGCGGGGCCTTGGACGTTGATCCGGGCGGCGACGCCACCGGAAGCGGGTCCGGGTTCAGCCGCCCTGTCTCCGGCATCCACTTCAGGACTTCGAGAATGGCCAAGTCCCCCTTCATGGGATAGACCGTTTCCATCGGTTCGTAGCGCGCCCGGGCCTGATCGCCTCGAACCTCGGTCACCCAAAGATGCCCAAGGACCCGGACGTCTCCGGTCCGCTTCACGAACAGACGGTCGCCGACCCGAAGGCCTCGATCCTGTCCACCATCCATGCAGTAGACGCGATCTTCTGATTCATAGGGCGGCAGCCCCGTGCGTTCCACGGCCACGATGTGGAGGGGCGCCTGGGCGCCAAGAGCACCGCCAAGACCAAGACCGAGCCAGAAGATGAGCCCTCGCATGGTTCCCTCATCGGCAGGTGGCAGGATGCATCCTTAGAACGGCTGGATACCCATCTCCAATAGAAGGTCGCCGACCAGGTAGAGCGAACCCGTAACCAGTCGCGGAGCCTCCGACGGGGCCCGCAGATGGGCCTTTGCCTGTCCCAGGGTGAGCATGGGAGCCTCCAGATCCCAGGCCTCTCGCAGAGCCTGGGCCGTGGCGTACCGGGGGGCATCGCCCTGTAAGAAGGTCACCGACAGAGGGTGCATCCGCTTCAATTCCCGGGCCACCCCCCGTAGGTCCTTGTCGCCCATGGAACCCACATAGAGGTGGGGACGTACGCCACAGGCCAGCGCATGATCGGCCAGCACGCAGGCGCCATCGGGGTTGTGGGCGCCATCCATCCAGACGCCCTCCAGCCCCGGCACCTTCCAGAGGCGGCCAGGCCACTGCACCTCGGCCACACTCGGCCAGAGACACTCCTCTGGAATGGAAAATCCCTGGGCCCGCAGCTGACGCACGGCCTCGAAGGCCGTGGCCAGATTGTCCAACTGGTGGAGACCCGCGAGACCTACCCGCTTGCCGCCCACCCGCGAGTGGTCCCATTGGATATCCACAGGCCCGAGTCTAGGGGCGGGATGCAGCGTGGGCTGGCAGGAAAGGAGAGGGCGGATCCAGTCGGGCTCGAGCGTCGGACCCAGCACCAGGGGGCGTCCATCCCTGGCCGTGCATAGCTTCTCCCGGGCAATGGCCTCCCGGGTATCGCCCAGGTACTGCTGGTGGTCCAGTCCCACCGTCGTGAGCACCGTGAGAATGGGATCCGTGGCGTTGGTGGCATCCCAGCGCCCACCCATTCCCACCTCCACAATGGCCACCTCCACGCCGGTTTCGCGGAAGGCCAAGAGGGCGGCGGTGATCATCAGTTCAAAATACGTGGCCTGGAGACCGACCTGGGCCTCGGCCTCGAAGGCCTCACCGAGAAGGCGGTCCAGAGCGCCCCTCCCGATGGGCTCACCATCCACCCAGATGCGCTCCGTCACATCGGCCAGGTGGGGCGAGGTGGTCCACCCCACGACGAAACCTGCGGCCTTGAGAATGTGCGCGAGGAAGGCGCCGGTGCTGCCCTTGCCGTTGGTCCCTGCGACGAGCACCACGGGGAAGCCCCTATCCGGACGGCCCAGTCTACCGAGCAGCGCCTGGATGTTCTCCAGTCCGCACTTGATGCCGAAATGACCCCGTTCCTGAAGACGAGCGATGAAGCCGGGCTGAGGTTCGCAGGACACTAGGGCGTTGGCATCATCCACGCCAGGCAGGCGGTGATGAAGTCCTTGAGGTAGTCCCGGTTGACCACCTTGTCCACCATGCCGTGCGCCTGGAGGAACTCCGAGCGCTGGAAGCCTTCGGGAAGGCTCTGCTTGATGGTCTGCTCGATGACGCGGGGCCCGGCGAACCCGATGAGCGCCTTGGGCTCGGCGATATTGAGGTCGCCCAGCATGGCGAAGCTGGCGCTGACGCCGCCCGTGGTGGGATCCGTCAGGATGCTGAGGTAGGGCAGGCCCGCCTTGTCCAGCTTGGCGAGGGCTGCGCTCACCTTGGCCATCTGCATGAGGGACAGGGTGCCTTCCTGCATGCGGGCGCCGCCGCTGCAGCTGACGATGATGAAGGCGCAGTGCTTCTCCAGGGCCCGCTCCGCCCCCAGGCGCAGCTTTTCCCCCACCACGCTGCCCATGCTGGCGGCGAGGAAGTCGAAGTTCATGACGGCGGCCACGACGGGATGTCCCGCCATGGTGCCTTCCACGACGACCACGCCATCCTCGGTCTGGCCCGCCTGGACCAGCTTCTTCAGCTGGTCCTTGTAACTCTTCATGGCCACGAACCCAAGGGGGTCTCCGCTTTGGAGGTCCCCGAACAGGGTCGTCCAGCCACTGTCCATCAGGTTCTCGAGCCGCTCTTCCACTCCGATACGGAAGTGGTAGCCACATTTGGGACAGACGTTATGCGTGTTGACCAACTCTTTGCGGTAGATCAATTCCTTGCAGGCCTCGCACTTGATCCAGAGGCCCTCCGGCACGCGGACGGTCTTTTCCTCGATGGCGATCTTCTGCTGACGCTTTTTGACGAACCAGGACGACATGGGGGCTCCTAGCGGCGCTTGGCCGGACCTTGCTTGAGGGCCTCGAACAGGCGGTCCAGCTCGCCTTCGCTGCCGTAGTGCAACACAACCGTTCCTGCCTTGCCCTTGGCCTTGATCTCGACGCGAGTCCCCCAGGAATGGGTGAGTTCCTCGGCGGCGGCCTTGATGAAGAGCTCCTGGGGATGCTTCCGCTTCCCGTGAACCCTGGACTGCTTCTGCAAATGCTGGATCCGGGCCTCCAGGGCCCGCACGCTGAGCTGCTGCGCCACCACCTCATAGGCCAGCTGTTCCTGCAGGCGGGGATCCGGAACACCGAGGAGAACCTTGGCGTGGCCCGTGCTCAGGCGGCCATGGGCCACCTCAGCCTTGAGTTCCGCCGGAAGACGGAGGAGGCGCAGGGTGTTGGCAACCTGGGGTCGGGACTTCCCCACCCGGTCCGCTACCTGCTCCTGGGTCAACCGCAGATGCTCGCCCAGCTGCCAATAGGCTGTGGCCTCCTCGATGGGGTTCAGCTCCTGACGCTGGATATTCTCCACCAGGGCAAACTCGAGCAGGCGGTCATCGGGGACCTCCTTGATCACCACGGGGACCATGGCGATCCCAGCCTTCCGGGCGGCCCGCCAGCGCCGCTCGCCCGCGATGATCTCGAACTGGTCGCCCACCTTGCGTACCACGATCGGCTGAACCATGCCGTGCTGCTTCAGGCTTTCCGCCAGTTCAGCCAGCGACGCCTCATCGAAGTGGGTGCGAGGCTGGGCCCGGTTAGGCACCATGCTGCCCAGGGGCAGTTCCCGCTGGTTGGCATCCTCGGGAGCCATCTGGCTCATGAGAGAGGTGAGTCCGCGGCCCAGGGCCGGACGCTTCAGCAGGGTCATCAGGCTTCCCTCCTCGCAAGGATCTCCAGCCCAAGCCACTCCTTCGCGAGGCTGAGGTAGGCCTGGGCGCCCTTAGAGCGCAGATCGTAGAAGGCTACTGGTTTGCCGTGGCTGGGAGCCTCGGCCAGGCGGATGTTGCGCGGAATCACGGTCTGGAAGACCTTGCCAGGAAACGCATGGCGCACTTCGGCGGCGACGGCGGCACCGAGGTTGGTCCGTTCTTCC
Organism: Holophagaceae bacterium; assembly: GCA_003158505.1. GTDB lineage: Bacteria > Acidobacteriota > Holophagae > Holophagales > Holophagaceae > Geothrix. The sequence continues at coordinate 33,613 of PMJK01000008.1, forward strand.
GCCATGGTGAGCAGGATCCCGCCCAGTTGGAGCCGGGGATTCGGGCCCGCCTGGATGCGGCGGAGAGTCTCGGTCAGCTCCGCAAGGCCATCCAGCGCAAAGAACTCACAGGGCATGGGAACGATGACCTCGTCCGCAGCCGTGAGGGCGTTCAGGGTGAGCATGCCCAGGCTAGGTGGTGGATCAATGAGGATGTAATCGAAACGATCGATGAGCGGCGCCAGTCCCTGCTTGAGCACCTGGAGCTGGGGCAATTCAAAGAGTTCGAACTCCAGCTGCGCGAGATCTTTGCCAGCGGGGATCACCTGCATCATCGGCACTTCGGTGCTGAGCAGCAGAGCCTCGGCCGGCGCCCCCTTCATC
>PMJK01000008.1:34065-34759 GCA_003158505.1 Holophagaceae bacterium
GCATCCCCTCGGGTGTGGAACATGTCAGTCTAGCAGGTTGGGTTCCACGGCGAAGCGCTGGTGGGATCAGCGTTGCAACCCCATGAAAAGCGAGGGGTCTGGAGTCACGACCCCAAGCCTGCGGACCGGACCAGAAAGCCAAAGGTTCCGCCAACTGCCATCCACGTCCAGCTCGAGTGCCACTTTTACGGTCTCACCCCCGGCCGTGTGGAAGCGCCAGACATGAACTCCCTCGGTACTGGCCAGCCATGCGGCCGCGACGGCACAGCCGGTCCCACAACAGAGGGTCTCGCCTTCGACGCCTCGCTCCCAGGAACGGATCCTTGCTTCGCCCGGGACCACGACCTCGACCACATTCACATTGGTGCCGCCAGGGATGGCCGCGTGCTGGCGCAGCGGCGGCGCGAGGACCGGAAGGTCGACCTCGGCCACCGAGGGCACGCGAAGCACCAGCTGGGGATTACCGATCCATCCGAAGCCCGCAGGCATGTTTAAGGGCATGGGAGTGGCGCTCAATCCGAAACCGATGCCCTCGGGCATGCGGATGCCGACACCATCCTCGCTGCGGCTCAAGAGAATGTTCTTGCCATTGGAGAGGGCTTCCACGAGCGGGCCTTCTGGGGCTCCCGGAATTACTAGTGCGGCCCTGCTACCATTGGAACAAAATGATTTAGATCCATCTTCGTCCCAGTGT
>PMJK01000059.1 GCA_003158505.1 Holophagaceae bacterium
GTTCAAGGGACCTGACACCGCGGGGCGCCCGCCTGGTTTCATCCCTCCGGGCGAGGGGCGGCGGGCGTCGCGATGCAGCGTCACGCTCGTCGCGCGTAGTACCTGCTACGCTTTTACTCGCGTTCCTCGCCTCGCTCGCCCGGCGACCCTCGCGCGGCGCCGTGGGGTTTTGTTATGAGCTCTAAACTCCGCCTCGATCTACTGCTGCTGCAGCGCGGGTTCTGTGAGACCCGGGCCAAGGCCCAGGCGCGCATCCTGGCGGGCGAGGTGCTGGTGGAGGACCGACCCGTCACCAAGGCAGGCACCGCCGTGGACGAGGCGGCAAACATCCGCCTGCGGGGTGACGCGCTGCCTTTCGTGAGCAGGGGGGGGCTGAAACTGGCCGGAGCGCTGGACCTGTGGAACATCGATCCCACCGGGCTCATCTGCTTCGATGCCGGATCCAGCACCGGCGGCTTCACGGACTGCCTGCTCCAGCGCGGCGCGGCGAAGGTCTATGCGGTCGACGTGGGCACCAATCAGCTCCACTGGAAGCTGCGCAGCGACCCCCGGGTGGTCTCCATGGAACAGGTGAACCTCCGCACCTGGGATCCAGCAGCCATCCCTGAANNGCCGTGCTGCTGGTGAAGCCCCAGTTCGAAGCGGGACGGGAGGATGTGGGTGCAGGCGGCATCGTGCGTGATCCGGCGGTCCACCGGCGCGTCCTGCAGGAGACCTGGGCCTACTTTGCGGGCACGGAACTGCGCCCCCGGGCCCTTGCCGTGAGTCCCATCAAGGGAGGGGAGGGCAATACGGAATTCCTGATGCGCATGGCGTTAGGGCTGGAATCCGGCGACCTGGGCGCCTCGTTGGGCACGCTGGGCCTTTGAATGGACCCTAGAGGCTGTCCCAGTCCGTGTGGATGGAAACAATGGGCAACGCCACCACGGTTTCGCTGAGCTTAAGATCGGCCAGCACATCCTCGTTCGAAGTCTGCCACCGGGTGAATCCTTCGAGGGCCAGGCGGCCGCCCGGATAGGTGCCCTGACCGGTGTAGGGAGAGTGGGCTCCAGGCTGCTCGGCAATGGCATTGACGAGGACGATGTCCGTCCGGGTTTCCCGCTTGAACCGGCCGATCCAGGCGCGGTCCTGGGTATGGAGGTTGAGCATCGGGCCGCAAGCGGCGCCGTTGACCCAGGCCAGGGCCTCTTCAACATCCTTGAAGGTGGAGAGGTTCACCGAGGGGCCGGGAACCTGGTTCCGGAACAATCCCATCTCGGGCCTCACTCCGTCCCACACGCACGGCTGCATGTAGACGCCGTGGCCGATGTTCCCCTTCACGCGCTGGTCCCGGTTGGCCTCGGTCCACTGGTCGCCACCGGAAAGCAGGGAGGCGCCGTCCGTGTGCCCCATCTCCCAATGTTCACGGAACGCCGTTGCTGCGCGGGCATTGATCAACGGCCCATAGGCCACGTGCGGATTGCTCATGGGATTGCCTACCTCGAGGCTGGCCACCCGGTCCATGAACCGCTGCTTGAACGTCGCGGCACAGGCCTCATGCAGAAGGATGTTGACCAGACCCACGGGGCGCTGCCCCGCTTGACCGAACGCGCCATACAGGGCGCCCTCAATGGCCTGATCCAGGTCTGCATCCGGCATGACCACCATGCTGCCTCTGCCAACCAGGTCCAGGTTCGGGAGGACGAGGTTTCGGCCGCAGATCTCTCCCACGGTCCGTCCCAGGGCCGCGGACCCGATGAAACTGAAAGACTGGTAGAGCCCCTTGTCGATGCCGGCGAGGAAGTGCTTCCCACAGCCCGCCCGTCCGCGGCCATTGATCGTGTTGACCACCCCTGGAGGAAGACCGGCCTCCATCATGGCGCGCAGCAGGAGGTAGGCGGTGGCGGGGGCATTATCGCTGGGTTTCCAGACCACGGTGTTGCCGCAGAGGATCGCCTGGAGCATCCTCCGCCCTGGCGCCGCCAGGGGCGAACTGCCTGTGGCGAGGATGCCGCAGACTCCCGCGGGCCGACGGATGGCCATGCTGCCAGGGCCGAGTTTCATGCTCTGGATGCCTCGTGACTCGGTGACGGAGAATGCGCAGGCATTAATGGATTCCTGGACTTCGGCCAGGGCCTCCAGGGGCGTCATGCCGATTTCCCGGGTGATGATGCGGGCCAGTTTCTCCTTGTGGGTGGCCAGGATCCCTGCGGTGCGCTGCACCAAGCCTTCGCGCGCGGCAGCGCTCGTTCCGGACCAGTCCTTGAAGGCGTCGGCCGCAGCCTTGGCGGCCCGGGCCACATCCTTTTCGCCGCTGTCCGGGAACATGCCCACCAGGTCCCGATGGTCCACGGCGGACTTGCACTGGATCAAGGAGAGGTCGCCCTCCACCTCTTTCCCATTGATAACATTGAATCCGATGATGCTTTTTCCGGCGGTGGCGGCATGGGGCGAGTTGGCTTTCAGATACATGCCGGGCTCCTGAGCAGAATAGGAAATCGTCACTTGAGCGCCTGGTGGGCAAGCCCCTACTCCAGTCATCGGCTCGCTACCGTTACACTGGAGAATTGCCGGAGTCCGGGTGTTCGACAGCATCTCCATCCCCACCATCCTCGTCAGCTACGTGGCGCTGCTCTTCAGCCTCAGCGTGCACGAGGCCAGTCACGCCACCGCCGCCTACTGGCTGGGAGACGACACGGCCGCCCGGTTGGGGCGGATGACGCTGAATCCACTGGCCCACATGGATCTTCTGGGCACCTTCCTCTTCCCGCTGCTGGGCATGGCCACCGGTTTCCCCTTCATCGGTTGGGCCAAGCCGGTGCCAGTGGATCCCCGGAATCTCACGCGCCGCTTCCCCCAGCGGACGGGCTATGCGATGGTGGCCGGCGCCGGGCCTGCCTCGAACCTGCTTCAGGCCATCCTGTTTCTAGGAATCATGTTCTTGCTGGTGAAGGCGGTTGTGCCCGTTTCCCAGGATGAATACCGGACTTTTGTGTTCGCCATGCACGCATGGAAGGTAGAAAACCTACAGGTTCTGCAGCTAAGCACAGGATCCACGGTGTTCCTGGCCCTGTTAAGCCGCCTGGTCTGGATCAACCTGGGATTGGCTCTATTCAACCTTTTGCCCATGGGGCCATTGGATGGCGCGGGAATCCTCCGCGGATTCCTGCCCTGGCGCCTGCTGCCGAAGTTCGACCGCGTGCAGCCCTGGATGGGCGGCATCCTCATCGTGCTCGCCTTGACAGGAATCCTGGGGTACCTCCTGGCACCCGTATTCGTGGCGATCGATTTCGGTATCAGATTTCTCGCCAGTTTCATCCTTCACTTCTGAACCAAGCGCTCTTCGGAGTAATCATGCCCCGCGTCCTTTCCGGCATCCAGCCCTCGGGCTCCCAGCACATCGGCCACCTGGTGGGAGCCCTGGACAACTTCACCCGCCTGCAGGGCCAGGGCGAAGCCTTCTACATGATCGCGGACTGGCACGCGCTGACCTCGAAGTACGAGTCTGTCGAGGAGATCTGGCCGGCCACCCAGGAACTGACGGCCACCTACCTGGCCGCCGGGTTGGATCCCAACCAGGCCACGATCTTCGTGCAGAGCCTGGTGAAGGAGCATGCTGAACTGCACCTGCTGCTCTCCATGGTGACACCGCTCTCGTGGCTGGAGCGAGTGCCCACCTACAAGGAGAAACTGCAGAATTCGCAGGCGGATCTCGGCAGCTACGGCTTCCTGGGCTATCCGCTGCTCCAGACGGCCGACATCGTCATCTACAAGGCGCACAAGGTGCCCGTGGGCGAGGATCAGCTCTTCCACCTGGAACTGGCCCGCGAGGTGGTCCGTCGTTTCAATTTCCTTTACCAGCGCGAAGTGTTCCCCGAACCCGAGGCCGTGCTCACCAAGACGCCCAAGGTGCCGGGCCTGGATGGCCGGAAGATGTCCAAGAGCTACGGAAACTGCATCTACTTGCGGGACAGCAACGCGGAGATCCTGGAGAAGTGCACACGCCAGATGGCCTCGGATCCGGCCCGCGTGCGCAAGACCGATCCCGGGAACCCCGACATCTGCCCGGTCTTCGAGTTCCACAAGCTCTTCAGTGACGACGCGACGTTGGAACTGGTGAACACCGAGTGCCGCCGGGCGGGCATCGGCTGCTTCGACTGCAAGAAGCGAGTGGCCGAAGCCATCATCCGCCGTGTCGAACCCGTGCGGGAGAAGATCGAAGGCCACCTGGCCCATCCCGCGAACCTCCAGGAAGTCCTCCGGGACGGCAGCGGCCGGGCTCGAGCCGTGGCCGCTGAGACCATGCGGGATGTGCGCGACGCCATGAAGATGCCGACGCTCTGAGAACGGGTGTGGAAGGGACTCTTGTGTTCCTTGCCTTCCCTGCTAGACTCTTCTTCTCGTGGTCCCTTAGCTCAGCTGGTTAGAGCATCTGACTCTTAATCAGAGGGTCCCCGGTTCGAGTCCGGGAGGGACCACCACTCAAGAGCACCGCCACCAACAAGTGGCGGTTGTTTTTTTATCGGTATGAAACGGGCTCGACCGATCAGCGCATCTGACTCATCAAGGTCACCAGAGACATGTGGAGTCCCTTTCTGTTCCTTCCAAGAGCGGCTGAGGCGAAGGCATAAGGACGAGGTTGCCGCCTTGAAGAATGGGCAGCGGGATAACTCTGCCCACTGACCTTGGGTTGGTTGATATTAAAGGCATTCAGCTAGACCATCCCGAACACCGCCACCGTTTTTCCGCAAAAACAGTGGATAGCTGATCAACTTCAGGATGGCCACGGGGCGCTTCTTCACGCGGGCCACTCTGTGGCCCGATTTACTCGCTTTGAGTTGGGGCATATCATGATTTCACTCACGCGCTCCCCACATCTGAACCACCGGCAAATAAGACCTTCGATGGTTGGATCCCTCAGCCCAGAGCTCAGGACAGAACCCAGAGGCAGGCCACCATGAACCAGAACCCACCCTCCTTCCGGCTCACTGATGCGGGGCTCTTCCGCCAGCAGGCGTACATCGACGGTCAGTGGTGCGACGCCGACAACCACCGGGTCATCCAGGTCACCGACCCGGCCGGTGGCGCAGTCATCGGCACCGTGCCTGGCATGGGAGCCACCGAGACGAGGCGAGCGATCGCCGCTGCCGAGGCCGCCATGCCAGCGTGGCGGGCAAAAACGGCCAAGGATCGTTCCCGGGTGCTGCGCAAGTGGCACGACCTCATGATGGAGCACCAGGAAGACCTCGCGATGCTGATGACCGCCGAGCAGGGCAAGCCGCTCGCGGAATCCCGTGGCGAGATCGCCTACGCCGCATCCTTCATCGAATGGTTCGCGGAGGAAGGCAAACGCATCTATGGCGACACCATACCCGCGCATCTGGCCGACAAGAGGATCCTCGTCCTCAAGCAGCCGATCGGCGTATGCGCCGCGATCACGCCCTGGAACTTCCCCTCGGCGATGATCACGCGCAAGGCGGGTCCGGCGCTTGCTTCTGGTTGCGCGATGGTGGTCAAGCCCGCCAGCGCCACCCCGTTTTCCGCGCTCGCGTTGGCCGAACTGGCGGAGCGCGCCGGCCTGCCACGCGGCGTACTGAGCGTGGTGACCGGCTCGGCCAGCGAGATCGGCGGTGAAATGACATCCAACCCGATCGTCCGCAAAGTCACGTTCACGGGGTCCACAGAGATTGGCAAGGTGCTGATGCGCCAGTGCGCCGACACCGTGAAGAAGACTTCGATGGAACTGGGCGGAAACGCCCCGTTCATCGTGTTCGATGACGCCGATCTGGATGCGGCTGCCGACGGGGCCATGGCTTCCAAGTACCGCAATGCCGGCCAGACCTGCGTGTGCACCAACCGCATCCTGGTGCAGGACAGCGTGTACGACGCGTTCGCCGAGAAGCTCGCCGCGCGCGTGGGCAAGCTGAAGGTGGGCAATGGCATGGAACCAGGCGTTACCATCGGTCCACTGATCGACGCGGCCGCGGTCGCCAAGGTCGAGGAACATGTCAGCGATGCGCTCGCCAAGGGCGCGCGGGTGGTGGTCGGTGGCAGGCGCCATGAGCTCGGCGGCCTCTTCTACGAACCCACCATCCTGGCCGACGTGGACACGACGATGAAGGTCACACGAGAAGAGACCTTCGGGCCGATTGCGCCGCTCTTCCGGTTCCGGGATGAAGCCGAGGCGATCTGCATGGCCAACGATACCGAGTTCGGGCTGGCCGCCTACTTCTATGCCCGCGACAACGCTAGGGTGTGGCGGGTATCCGAGGGACTTGAATACGGGATCGTCGGGGTCAATTCCGGGCTCATCTCAACCGAGGTCGCGCCTTTCGGCGGCGTGAAGGAGTCCGGCCTCGGCCGGGAAGGCTCGAAGTACGGCATCGAGGACTACCTCGAGATCAAGTACCTCTGCATCACCGTTTGAGATTGACTGGGACCCTCTGAGGACCAAACGCCTGCGCCGCAAATCGGTCAGGCAATCAAGACCCGGGCCCTCGACAGGGGCCGTCACAGGAGTCTAGGCTACGAACCTAGGGGGATTCCATGCGCCAATCCGCACTTCTACCCATTCTGGCCTTCATCATCGCGCTCCCACTTTCATCTCAGACGTCGGACAGGCCTAAGGCCGAAGCCTTGGTCAAGGAAGGGCACAGCTTCTTGAAGGCCAATGGGAAGGCAGCCTTCGTGGCCGAAGTCCAGAAGGCCAGCGGGAAGTTCCATGCGAAACCCGGGAACCCTCTCTACCTGTTCGTCTACGATCTGAGCGGAGTGGTGCTGGCTCACGGCGCTGAGTCCAACCTGCTCGGTGTGAACCGGCTGAATGTGAAGGATCCGGACGGGAAACAGTACACCAAGGAATTCATCGCAGTGGGCCAGAAGAAGGGCGGCGGCTGGGTGGAATACAAGCGCATGAACCCGGAGACGAGGCAGATCGAGCACAAGATCTCTTTTGTTCTGGCTGAAGATGGCGTCGTGATTGGTTGCGGTATTTACAAGTAGGTATTCGGAAGGCCGCGAGTCTGCCAATCCTGGAGACAGAACCAAGTTCTAGATCTGTTTGGTTCCTAAGGCTCGCGCCTACTTTAGGCAAACCGATAGGCAAACCGATCGGCTGGTTATCTTGTCAGTCGCTGTTTTTCGAAGTGTAAAACTTTAGCCCAACCTGCACCTACGACGCCTTGATTGTATTTCAGAAAGGGTTCCTGGCTTATTAGTTTGTCAACAAAGTGTCGTCGGGCTCCATCAAACTTGATCGAAAAATCTCTCGTGCAAGCCGCGGAGGGATCCGACCGCAAGCCCGCAGATGCTTAGTCTGCGGGCATTTCCCGTGATCCTGCCTCTCGTCACAACTCAGAGGCGACGTCGATCACGCTTGGACCGTGGGGCTATATTGGTAGCGCCGCCCCGATTCCTACGACCGGGTCGGGAAACACAGGAACAATGGGAGGAATACCGTGGGTTTGAAAAACGCCATCATTGATCTCATGCCAGGCCCCTTGGTCCGGATTTTTGCTGCGCCCTACACCGCAGGCAAGGGCATCGCCAGTGGTGTGGCCAAAGCCGATGATCTACACGCCCGGCTGGGGATCTATTCCACCGTGGATCTGCTGGCCGAAGAGGTCTTCCGCCGGGAGGACGTGGAAGCCACCCTCCAGGTCTACCTCCGCATGATCGAGGCCCTGAAGGACCGTCCCTACGCCAGCATCAGCCTCAAGCCCACTTCGCTCGGCATCAACGAAAGCGAAGCATACTGCCAAGCCAACCTCCGCCGCATCGTCGAGGCAGCTGCCGCCCACCGGATCCACATCACCCTGGACATGGAGGAACGACACTTCACAGACGTCACCCTGAGGATGTTCAGGGCCATCCGCGAGGAGTTCGACAACTTCGGCATCGTGCTGCAGAGCCGACTTTTCCGGACTCCTGGGGACATCAAGGCGCTGCCTGCCAAGCGCTGCAAGGTGCGCATCTGCATCGGCATCTACAACGAGCCCGCCGATGTGGCCCTCCAGGACAAGGCCGACATGAAGGATAAGCTGTTCGAATACATGCAGATGTTGCTCGACCAGGGACACTATCCCGAGATCGCCACCCACGACGAACCCCTCATCCGGCGCTGCATCGAGCACCTGGACAAGCGCGGCGTGCCGAAGGATGCCTACGAATTCCAGATGCTCCTGGGCGTGCCCCGGACCCAAATCCAGCAGGAAATCGTGAAACGTGGCCAGATCATCAGGCTCTATGTCCCCTTCGCCGAGGACTGGAAATACGCCGTCCGCTATATGAAGCGCCGTCTGGCCCACAGCCCATCCATGGCATTCATGGTGATGAAGAACCTGTTTGGCAGTTGAGCTCAGCTTTGGTCTTGGGTCAGCCCTCCTTCAGGGGTATGGTGCATTCCTGGGACTGTGTTCCACCGATCTGGAGGATTCGATGAAGAAGTTCCTGGCCCTTGCGCTGGCGGGTTCCATTGCCCTGGTGGCCTTCGCCGCTGAAGAGAAAAAGCCCGAACCGAAGAAGGCCTCCTGTGGCATGGCCTGCTGTGAGAAGAGCAAGGCGGCTTCCTGCCAGGACTGCCCCGAATGCGGCAAGAAGAAGGCTGCCCCGAAGAAGGATGCCCCGAAGACCGAGGCTCCCAAGAAGGACTGATTCCCGCCGATCCCGTCAAGTGAACCCTCCAGGGCCTCACCCTGGAGGGATTTTCATGTCTGAACCTCTTCCGGGGGACGCTGGTTTCATGGTTCTCTGGACTTCATGAACCTTCGTGCCTGGATCCCCGCATCGGTGCTGTTCCTGCTTGCGGTCGCCACCGCGGGCGGGATGTTCTGGACCCGCGATCCCGGGCCTTCCGTCGCCCAAGGCGGGGCGGTCATCCCGAAAAAGGGCCTCCGGCGGGTCGCTCCCCATCGGGAGCGGGTGGTGGACCAGACCCCCTTGCAGACGGCCCGAGCCCTGGCGGCCATGGCGGCGACGTCCGAGGAACAGGAGCTGGCACACGAAGCCGTGCGTCTTGCCAACCATGAGGTGGACCTGGCCTTTGCGGATGCCCTCCGGCGCACGGCTACTGATCAGGTAACTCAGACGCAGGAAATGAAGGAGCTGATGGCGGCCAAGAATCAGGCCGAGACCGCTGTCGAAGCCAGCCAGCAGCTCATATCCCAGTTGACGAAGCGTCTGGCCGCCGCAAAGGAATCCCAGAAGGGCGCCATTGAGGACCAGCTGGAGGTGGCCAAGGCCCAGTTGGAGCTGAACCAGGATGAACTGGAGGCTGCCTCCACGGACCTGCAACAGGCCGGCGGGGATCCCCAGGCCAAGATCAAGCGTCTGAAGGAAGCCCACGAAGCCGTGGACAAGGAATCCCCGATCGCTCAACCCAGCCCGAATTCGCTGATCCAGGCGGGCAGTCTGGTGGCGCGCTTCCGGGAATGGACCTCGCTGCGCAGCAAGTTCAGCCGTCTGACCCAGGCCCGCCAGGAGGCCCTCGACAAGGTGCGGGATCTGACGGCACGCCGGGAGAAGATCACGGCTCGGATCCAGAAGGAGAAGGAGGACCGCGACGCTGCCCGGCAGCGGGCTTCGAGCCTGTCCCGGGGACCGGGCGGCCAGGGAAGCCGGGCGGAAGCCCTGGATGCGACCATCTCGTTGCGCCGCTTTGTGGAAGTCCAGCATTCCCTGGCGGGCATGGGAAAGCGGGTCCAGGATCAGCAGGGGCTGGCCGAGGTCTATGGCAACTGGATGGCTCTGGCGGACAGCCAGGAAATCCTTTCCTTGCATCGCCTTTTGATCCGGCTGCTGTGGGTGATCACTCTGGTGCTCCTGGCCTACCTGGCGGGTTTCCTCGTGGATCATCTATTCCACCGGGCCGCGGTGGACAACAAGAGCGCCGGCACTCTGCGCGTCGTCGTGAAACTGTTGGTTCAGTTGTTCTGTCTGCTGGGGATCCTGTTCCTCGTCCTGGGGCTGCCCGACCAGACCACCACCATGCTGGGGTTGGCGGGCGCAGGCCTCACCGTGGCGATGAAGGACTTCATCGTGGCCTTCTTCGGCTGGTTCATTCTCATGGGCCGGAACGGCATCCGGGTAGGTGATTGGGTGGAGATCCGCGGGGTCGGTGGGGAAGTGGTCGAGATCGGGTTCCTGCGCACCGTGGTGATGGAGACGGGGAGCTGGAGCGACGCGGGCCATCCCACGGGCCGCCGGGTGGCCTTCGTCAACAGCTTTGCCATCGAGGGGCACTTCTTCAACTTCTCCACCTCGGGCAAGTGGATGTGGGATGAACTGAGCGTGCTGATCCCATCCGGGCAGGATCCCTATCCCATCATCGATCGTGTCCAGAAGCTGTTGGAACGCGAGACCGAGGCGAATGCCCGACTGGCCGAGCAGGAATGGCAGACGGCCACGGCCAGGTACCACGTACAGGCCTTCTCGGCCGCACCGGGCCTGAATGTGGTGCCGACCGCGAATGGTGTCGAGATCCGGGCTCGCTACATCACCCGCGCCTTCGAACGCCATGAGACCCGACAACGCCTGAACCAGGCCGTGGTGGAGCTCATGCACGGCCCCCGCAGTGACGGGGGAACAGCAATCGTGAAAGCAGAGGCCTGATGATCTCGTTCTCCAATGTCAGCAAACAATACGGCCGGCAGGTCCTGTTCATCGAGGCGGATTTCCAGCTCAATCCCGGCGAGAAGGTGGGCCTGGTGGGTCCGAACGGGGCGGGGAAATCCACCCTGTTCCGGATGATCATGGGCGAGGAGGCGCCGGACGATGGTTCCATCTCGCTGCCCAAGAAACTGACCCTCGGCTATTTCCGTCAGGAGGTCGACGAAATGACCGGCCGGCCGGTACTGGACGAGGCCATCGCGGGCAGTGGCCGTCTGGGCGACCTTCACCACGAACTGATCGACCTGGAACATGCCCTGGCGGATCCCGAGCGCGGTGACGAGTTGGAGGCCACCCTCGACCGCTTCGGCCATGTGCAGGAGGAGTATCAGCATCTCGGGGGCTACGAGCTGGAAGCCCGGGCGCGGGCCTGTCTCCATGGCCTCGGCTTCGAGGACTCGCAGATCGACGGGGACGTGGGGGCTCTCTCCGGCGGTTGGAAAATGCGCGTCTCCATGGCCAAAGTGCTCCTTGGCAATTTCGACGTGCTGCTCATGGACGAACCCACCAATCACCTGGACATCGAATCCATCCTCTGGCTGGAGACGTTCCTGAAGGCCGTGCCCTCCACCCTGCTGATGACCAGCCACGACCGCGACTTCATGAACCGGGTGGTCACCAAGGTGCTGGAAATCGACGGCGGTGACATCGTCACCTACTCCGGCAACTACGACTTCTACGTGAAGGAGCGGGAGCAGCGGGACACGAACCAGGAGGCCGCCTACGCCCGCCAGCAGGCCAAGCTGACCAAGGAAATGCGCTTCATCGAGCGGTTCTCCGCCCACGCCGCCAAGGCCGCCCAGGTGCAGAGCCGGGTGAAAGCCCTGGACAAGATCGAGCGCATCGAGCTGCCCAAGAAGCGAAAGGTGGTGAAGTGGGACTTCCGCATCCCCGGCCGCTCCGGCGATGATGTGGCCATGCTCGACGGGGTCTGCAAGGCCTATGGTGCCCGCAAGATCTACGACCAGTTCGCCTTCCACATCCGCCGCGGCGAACGCTGGTGCGTGATGGGGAAGAACGGCGCCGGCAAGTCCACGCTGCTGAAGATGGTGGCCGGGGCCATCCAGCCGGATGCCGGCGACCTGCGCCTGGGGGCCAGCCTCAGCCTGGGCTACTTCTCCCAGCAGGCCCTGGACTTGCTGGACCCGGACTTCACGGTGATTGAGCAGGTGCAGCAGGACTTTCCCATGGAGGGCCTGGGCGTGTTGCGCAACCTGCTCGGGGCCTTCCAGTTCTCCGGCGACGACGTGGACAAGAAGGTGCGGTCCCTGTCAGGGGGTGAGAAGTCACGCCTGGTCATGGCCCGGATGCTCTTCAATCCCCCGAACTTCCTGGTGCTGGACGAG
>PMJK01000131.1:0-10533 GCA_003158505.1 Holophagaceae bacterium
TGCCCTCCGGGACGGGGCCAGCCGTGCGCCCAGCGGCGTCTGCGGCCTTGAACGACGAACCACGTCGCCCTGCGGCCTCATCCTTGCTGGATCACGCGGCTGGACCCGTCGCGGCTCGCATCCACTTTGAAAACAGACCCTAATCATGTCCCACATCCCCCTTCCCGAACGAATGCGCCCGACCACCCTTGACGAGGTGGTGGGCCAGTCGCATCTCCTGGGCCCCAAGGGCGCCCTGACGCGGCTCACGGCGGGCGGACGCCTGCCCTCCATGGTGATGTGGGGGCCACCCGGAACCGGCAAGACGACCCTGGCCCGCATCTTGGCGGAGGCCACGGGCCACGGCTTCATGGAATTCTCTGGGGCCAGCGGCAGCGCCGCGGAACTGAAGAAGTTCCTGGCGGACAGCCGGGAGATGCCCCTGTTCCGCCAAGTGCCCCCCGTGGTGTTCCTGGACGAGATCCACCGTTTCAATCGGGCCCAGCAGGACATCCTGCTGCCCTTCCTGGAGCGGGGCGAGGCCATCCTCATCGGCGCCACCACGGAGAACCCGGCCTTCTACCTGAATGCGGCGCTACGCAGCCGCTGTCAGCTCATCGCCCTCAAGTCCCTGGAGCCCGTCCAGATCCGGCAGGTGCTGAAGCGGGCCTGGGCCAAGGAGCGCGGGGCCGAGCCTGAACCGGTGGAGGTCTTCGAGTGGCTGTCCAACTGGGCTGGCGGCGACCTGCGGTCGGCGCTCTCGGGACTGGAGACCTGGCTGGAGATGCCCGACCCGGATCTCGATTCCCTTCAGGGCGCCCTGGGTGGCCGCATGATGTTCGATCGCTCCGATGGCCACTACGACCTGGCCAGCGCCTTCCAGAAGAGCCTGCGNNGATCCCCGCTTCATCGCCCGGCGCCTCATGGTCTGCGCGGCCGAAGATGTGGGCAATGCCGATCCCCAGGCTTTCATCCTATGCGAGGCCGCCAGCCGCGCCGTGGAGCAGATCGGCTGGCCCGAGGCCCGCATCCCCCTGGCCCAGGCCGTGATCTATGTCGCCAATGCTGCCAAGAGCAACGCTACGGTCCTGGCAGTGGACGCCGCCCTGGCGGCCGATGATGCGCCCATCCCCGAGGCCATCCGCGATGCTCATACCTCCACTGCCCGCAAAGCCGGCCGGGGGGTGGGCTACCACTACTCCCATGACGACTACGATCGGGAACAGGCCTTCCTCCCCGACAAGCTCCGAGGCACCGCTTTCTATGGGCCAAAACGCCCCCAGGAGCGCAGCTGGCGGGACCGCCAGGAACCAGATGCGGCCGCCCTTTCCGCCCTCTGGCAGGCCTGGGTTGAGGCCCATTCCGACGGCGGAGAACTGCCCCTGGAAGGTTGGAGCACCGAGCTGGGATGCAGCAGGGAGGCCCTGGCAAGGGCCCTGAGTAAGCTGGCCTCCGGACGGTTCACGCTCACGCGGAAGCTGGAGGCAAAGCCCCTCTGAGGCGATCAGCCTTCGCTGGACCAGCCCAGCAGGCAGGCGCCATAGCGCTGCCCGCAGACATGAATCGGCACCGTAAGCACCGAGATGATGGCACCCGTGTCCCGGGCATAGGTCTGCACCAGAAACTCCTCGCGGTTCGCTGCCTTTTCGGCGAGGTCCGCGACTCCCTGGAAATCCCCGCGGCTGACCCGATCCGGGAGGGTCTCGGCGGTCTCGCCAAGCCCATGCCGAGCGCCCCGCACCAGCACCTGGTTGTCGGTGAAGAAGCGCTTCACGCGGTTGCCAGCCAGGTCCTTGTCCGGTCGCCCTGTCCAATCCTTCGAGAACACTTTGTTGTGCGAAGGGGCATAGCTGTTGAGATCGAGGATCAGGGCGAAGGTCAGCCGCGGTTCCTGCTCCAGGACCTGGTCGAAGGCCTCCTGCAGGGACCGCTCCACGAGGGCGTCGTAGGCGGTGCGGTACTTGGGCGGCTTGAAGCCCTCTGGAGGCACATGAACCACATTGAAGAACCGGGAGAGGGTGTGGATCTCCGAACCTCGGATCTCCCGATAGTCCAAGGCGAGCAGATCCTCCGCGCTGATCCGTCCCTCGGAGACGGGCGCTTCCAGAATCCCCGCGCTGGTGGTGGCGAGATCCCGGGCCAGGCGCAGGGCGCGGTGGAAAAGGGATCCCGTGTCGTAGGCCGCCAGGTGGCGATGGCCTGCTTCCGTAAGGGAAGACACGCTGAAGGCATCATGAGCGACCGCATCCGCTGCGTCCTTCAGGGTGCCCGTGGAGTCCAGCAACTGGCTCGAGGCTGCCACCAGGGCCCGCGCCGCCTCCTGTTCCTCAGAGGCAGTCCGAGCGAGATTGGACACGTGCCCGGCGGTAGATTCCGCCAGGTCCGCGATGCCAGAGAACCGCTGTTCGACGGCTTCGACCTGGCTCCGGGTCCTGGAAGCCAGGTCCACACTTTGATCCATGGCCTCTCGGGCAGGGTCAAGATCCTTCCGGATGGCCTCCAGCAGTGCGGCGATCTCTTGGGTTTGCCTGGAGGTCCGGTCNNGCCGCCTCGATGGCGGCATTGAGGCTGAGCATTCCGGTGCGATCGGCGATCTCCCCGATCACCAGGGAGACCTCGTTCACCTGGAGGACATGGCCCATCAGGGATTCCAGGCGCTCTGAGGTGATCTGCGTCTGCTCCTGCAGTTGACGGACCGTGGTCACGGCCTGGTCGCTTTCCTGTCGCCCCTGGTGCGTCAGATCTGCCATGAGCCGCGTGGATTCGGCCCCCTCCTCCGCAGCTGAGGCCGCCTGGGAGATGCTGCCCCCCAACCCTTCCAGAGTCGCTTGAATGTCCCGGGTGCTGGTGAGGATCTGGTCGATTTCACCCGCCAGCGACTGAACCCGCACCGAGGTCCGCGCCGCCCCAGCAGCGGAGCGACTGATGACCTCCTCCAGACCCATGAGGTCCTGGGTGAGCTGTGCTGAACCGCCAACTGCGGGTCCATCCATTGGAGATGAGGCGGGATGGGACATTGAAACCTTTCTGGAATACCCACTCCATCGGCGGATGAGCTAGGGCCTAAAGTTCAGTCCAGGTGCCCCAAACGCCCCTGCTGAAAGTCCAGGATAGTCTGCTCAATCTCCTCGCGGGTGTTCATCACGAAAGGGCCGTAGTGGGCGATGGGCTCACGGATGGGTTTGCCGGCCAGCAGCATGAGACTGACCGGCGAGGTGGCTTCCAATTCGATCACATCCCCAGCCCCCAGCAGGGCTATGGTATCGGCCGGGACGGCCGTGCCCATGATGCGGATCGAACCATGCAGGGGCACCACGGCGGCGGTCCATTCGGCCGGGAGGGCCTGCTCGAACCGGGCGCCAGCCTCCAGTTCCAGGTGGGCATAGGCGATCTTGGCGGGGGTGCGCGCCGGTCCGGTCACGCCAGCCCAGGTGCCCGCCAATACGCGGATACGGCCCCCTGGAAGGACCCGCCAGGGCATGCTTTCGGGCTGGAGGTCCGTATAACCGGGCGCCGTCCGTTTCTCCGCCTTGGGCAGGTTGATCCAGAGCTGCACGCCCTCGATGGCACCACCGGTATCTAGATGTTCCGGCACCGGCATCTCCTCGTGGACGATGCCCGCCCCGGCATTCATCAGCTGGGCCCCGCCCGGCCGCAGCAGGCCAGAACCGCCCGTGCTGTCCCGGTGCCGGAAGGCACCCTGGATGAGATAGGTGAGGGTCTGGAAGCCGCGATGGGGATGAGGCGGGAACCCTGCGTCCGTCCCGGGTGGCAGCACCATGGGGCCGAAGTGGTCCATGAGCAGGAAGGGATCCATGGCCCGGAAGGCTTCCGTGCCATCCTGGCCCCGGCCAGGCACCAGACGGGTGAGGGGCACGCGGTTGCCATCCTGGGTGGGAAGACCGGGCACCAGGGACGCGACGGACTTGATACCCATGGCCATCTCCTCAGGCGAGATCGAAGAACAGGACTTCGGAAGGGGATCCGGCCACCACGATGACGGAGCTCTCCTCTTCGATGCGCGCCCCATCCCCGGCGTTCATGGCCTGGCCATTGAGCGACACGGATCCCGCGGCCACCTGGAAGAAGCCCGCGCGTCCCTGCGCAATCACCGCATGGACTTCGCGACCTGCATCCAGTCGCGCCACGGAGACCCTCACATCCTGGAACAGTTTCACGGAGCCCTCAGCACCGGTGGGGCTGGCGATGAGGTGCAGGTGGTTCCGCAGGTCCGCCTCGCCAAAAGCCACTTGGTCGTAACGCGGAGTCAGACCCTGCCGTTCAGGCAGGATCCAGATCTGGAGGAAGTGCACTGGTTCCATGGTGGACGAGTTGAATTCGCTGTGGCGGATGCCCGTGCCCGCGCTCATGATCTGAGCTTCTCCGGGCCGGATGACACCGTGGGTTCCCAGGCTGTCCCGGTGCTCCAGGGCGCCTGACAGGACCCAGGTCAGGATCTCCATATCCCGGTGGCCGTGGGTGCCGAAGCCTTTGCCGGGCTGGACCCGGTCCTCGTTCAGCACCCGTAGGGAACGGAACTGGGTCTGCTCAGGGTCGAAGTAGTTGCCAAAGGAAAAGGTATGGTGAGTGTCAAGCCATCCGAAATCGAATCGGCCCCGGGATTCAGCTGGTCGAAGGGTGATCATGGTGCCTCCGTTATTCATTATAGGTGTTGCAACTCTTATTTCAACTGCGCGGCGAAATTTTTAATCTGCCAATTGATGACCTTGGACTTATCTTTGGGGTGTCGGAACGGAGGTCGCCATGATTACGCGAGTGCTGGTGGGAGTGGACTTTTCGGAAGCCTCGAAGCAGGCCCTGGAACGGGCCGGCACTTGGGCGAACCGCCTGGGTGTGCCCCTGGTGGCCATGCACGTGCTGCAGCCACCCGCGCCCATGCTGCCGGAGGCCCAGATCGCCCTGCCCGACCCAGCCTGGCTTCACACCATGGAGGACCACGCCCGGGAGCAGCTGGAGGGCTGGGTCAAACCCTATGCCAATGCCTCAGTCGTCGTGAAGTGGGGCGGCCCCGCGGAGGAGTTGATCTCCGAAGCCGACCCCAAGACCCTGCTGGTCGTGGCCCAAGTGGGACATTCCACTCTGGAGCGCCTCCTCTTCGGCAGCACCGCCGCCCGCGTGGTGCGGCTGGCGCCCTGCGACGTGCTGGTGGTTCGGACGGAGAAGGCGAAGTAGCTTCTCTACCTCCAGAAATGGGCCGTACGGCCCATTTTTGGAGCAAGAACGAACCTTCAGCGGTAAGCCGGGATGCCAGTGACCTCCTGGCCGATGATGAGGGTGTGCATATCGTGCGTCCCCTCGTAGGTGTAGACGCTTTCGAGATTGGCCATGTGGCGCATGACGGGGTACTCGTCGAGGATGCCGTTGGCGCCGAGGATGGTGCGGGCCTTGCGGCAGACTTCGAGAGCCATGTTCACGTTGTTCATCTTGGCCATGGAGACCTGGGCGGTGGTGGAGGTCTTGGCGTCCTTCAGGCGGCCGAGCTGGTAGGCCAGCAGCTGGCCCTTGGTGAGCTCGGTGACCATCCAGGCCAGCTTCTCCTGCTGGAGCTGGAAGCCGGCGATGGGCCGGTCGAACTGGATGCGGGTCTTCGCGTAGTCCAGGGCGCACTGGTAGCAGGCNNGGCGATGCCGTAGCGGGCCTGGGTGAGGCAGCCCAGAGGGCCCTTCAGTCCCTTCACGTTGGGCAGCAGGGACTTCCCCTCATCCACGAGGACATCTTCCAGCACCAGCTCGGAGGTGGTGGAGGCGCGCAGGCTCCATTTGCCCTTCATCTCGGGGGCACTGAAGCCGGGGGTGCCCTTTTCCACCAGGAAGCCGCGGATGCCGTCCTCGGTCTGGGCCCACACCACGGCCACATCGGCCACGGTGCCATTGGTGATCCACATCTTGGTGCCATTGATGCGCCACTTGCCGCCGGGTTCCCGTATGGCCCGGGTGAGCATGCCCCCGGGGTTGGAACCAAAGTCGGGTTCGGTGAGGCCGAAGCAGCCGATTTTCTCGCCGGTGGCCAGCTTGGGCAGCCAATACCGCTTCTGATCCTCGCTGCCATAGGTGTAGATGGGCCACATGACCAGGCTGCCCTGCACAGAGGCGAAGGAGCGCAGGCCGGAATCGCCCCGCTCCAGTTCGTACATAAGGAGGCCGTAGGCGACGTTGGAGACCCCCAGGCAGCCGTACTCCTCGGGCAGCGAGGGGCCGTAGAAGCCCAGCTGGCCCATCTCGGGGATGAGGTGGCCGGGAAAGGTCTGGTCCTGGGCGTGCTTCTCGATGATAGGGAGCACTTCGACATTGACGAACTTGCGGGCGGATTCGCGGATCATCCGCTCCTCGTCCGTGAGCAGGCTCTCGAAGCCCATGTAGTCGGTGCTGTGCGTGAAGGTGGCGTAGGCACCAGCCATGGGAACCTCCTGTGCCCTGAAGCCTCGGGCGGATGGCGGAAACTCTGAACGGCGCTGCAGCAGCGCGCCGCGGCCAGTCTACCGCCGGGCCAGTACGGGGCCAGGGCGTCATTCCCTTCAAAGCACCTGGTTGATGTCATGGCAGCCATGGCCTTGACGAAGTGGAAACCACGAGGTCGGTGGGAACCTCAATCGCCGCAGATCACTCCCCGTCCAGCAGCCGGTTCCCAGTGGCGTGGGGTATCTCATGGCAGTGTCGGCAGCGGGCCTCATAGGCTTCGGCGGCGCCCACCAGTACCTGCCCACCGGTCTGTACCAGGCGCTGGGTGCGGCCCGCCAGGGCACCGCAGACCATGCAGATGGCCTGGAGCTTGGTGACGAATTCCGCCTTCGCCAGCAGCAGGGGCATGATGCCGAAGGGTTCGCCGTTGGAGTCCAGATCCAGGCCAGCAGCCATGACGCGCACACCCCGGTTGGCCAGATCCTCAATGATGGGGATGATCCCCTCGTCCATGAACTGCACTTCATCCAGGGCCACCACCTCGACATCCGGATCCAGATGCCGGGCCAGTTCCTCGGTGGCCTTCACGGGGATCGCCTCGTGCTTGCGCTGGCCGTGGCTGGCAATGGCGGAGGCATCGTAGCGGTCGTCCAGGGCTGGCTTGAACACCTGCACTTTCTGCTTGGCGATGATGGCCCGCTTGATGCGCCGGATGAGTTCTTCCGATTTGCCCGAAAACATGGGACCGCAGATCACCTCCAGGGAACCCTGGCGCTGGTGCATGAACATTGGCCTTACCTTTTGTGGGTGGATTCAGGAGAAGGGGCGGCCACCTGGGCCATCGGATCAGGGTATTTCGTGAGGTCCGCAACGGGGTTCCTCCCATCCAGGGGACGGCCCAGATCCTTGGCGAGCATGACGCCTCCATCCTTGCGGGAGGCCATCCGGAGCGCCCAGGCCTGCCGAAGCCGGGTCGGTCCTTCGGGCACTACCCGCACGTCCACGGGTTGGAGGCTGGCCAATCCCATGTTCATCGACCCACGATGACGTGGCACATACAGCATCAGGGGCACCAGGAAACCCACGGCCACGAAAGGCCACAGGAGGCGACTGGCTTCCCAATCCTTAGGAGTCTGTTTGGACTTCCCATCCAGGACCCAGGGACGGACCACCTTCGGGGCCTTCCCTGTGATGGGTTCCAGCAAACCCGCTTCGATGAGATCTGCGATGGCCTTGCAGGTATCCAATTCCTCGAAGCGGCTGACCTGGATGATGTCCTTGATGCTCTCTGGGTGGTCGAAATAGGAAAGGACCATCTCCTGCTCGTGCGTGAGCCCCGATGATCCATGCTGCATCTGCCCCTTGCCATCCAGAACAGAGGAGACGTCCCGGTCAATGTCGAGGTGCAGTGCCTTTGCTTTCGCGGACTTTGCGAGCGACGCGTCCATGCCCGGCAGGCGTCGTTCGACCTCGGGCCATTCATCCTGGATGCGCGCCGCCTCCATCAGCACCGTATCCACGGGAATCGGCACGAAATGGTCCCGGTCCAGATCCGGCGGCAGCATGGAATCGAAGCGATAGTCACCCTCCACCCAGCGGAACGTGCGATGAAGGATGGCCGTAGCCTGGCTGAAAAGGGCGTCCTGCAGATCCGAGGGCTGGACCTTCCCACTTTCCAGCAACAGCGTTCCCATACGCTTGAGGGTCTGCCGCTGCACCTGGACCATGGCCAGGAGCTCCTCACCCGTGAGCCGCCCCAGTCTTACCAGCATCGTGCCAAGACGATCCTCCATACGAACCTGATTCGAATCGCAGCCTACGATCTCGCCATTCTCGAAGAAGACCTTGATGAACTCCTGGCCCTGGGAAAGCACCAGGGTGCCGTTCTTCCCCTGGATCTTGATCATGTTGAAGAGAGAGAAGAGGTCGAAGTCGCGAAGGGATCCTTCCAGTGCCATCTCAGGCCCTCCTCAAGATCAGCTTCAGCCAGGAACGGAGGTAGAAGAGACCCAGTAGGATCGCGCCGACCGCCAGCCAGGTGGAGGTGGGATCCGCCAAGATCTCGCCGGGGTAGCGCACGGAACGGCCCGTGGCGACGATCATGCCGACAGCCAGGCAGAAAGGCAGGAATTCGATCAGGCCCTCCCTGGTCCGGCCCAGGAAGGCCAGATCACACCCGGGCANNTCATCGAGTTTCTTCCTGCGGTTCTCCGTATGGAGTCCGTCCCGGAGGACAAAGAGGTGATGACACTTCGGGCAAACCTCATGATCGGGACTGTCCGTGGTGTGGAACGGTTCCCCGCAGCGGACACACTGGGTCGGATGGGCCATGCGAATGCTGGCTCTGACCCGCGCCAGGAAAACAATGAGCCCCAGAATGGGCAGCAGCAAGGCAACCAGGAAGGCTGGTTCCGTGAAGTGGGTCTCGGATCCCTTGTTTTCTCCCGCCGCCTCCACCAGGGCCTGGACCCGCTCAGGCGTGTCCAGAAGGGGCATCGGATAGGTCCGGATATCAGTCTGGGCGTCATTCAAGGCGATCAGAAGCGCGTAGTCAGCGGGGGCGGCCGCCTGGGCTTCCTCCTGTTTCGAAGCGCCCCGGGCGGTATCGAGGCGATTGAATGCGAGGATGCTCTGGTTCAGCAGCACCTCCATCTTGGGCCCGGCCTGGAGCGCCAACTCGAAAGTCTTGTCAGCCCCTGCCACATCCCCCAACTGGAACATGGCGACGCCCAGGTTGTTGAGCACCGCAGCCTGCTCAGGGTGCCTCCCAACCAGTTCCTGGAAGGTAACCGCGGCAGCCTTCCAATCCTGGTTCTGCAGCTGGCCCCATCCAGTAAGGAAGGCCCGATCTGAGGGAGGAAGCAGGCGAACCGTGGCCGGGGAGATCGGCTGCACCTGGGGTTGCAGTTGAAGGGTCAGAACGCTCGGCAGGGGTTCCCTTGCGGCCCAAGGTTCCAGAGCAGCCAATGCGGGATGCACGAGCTGCAGCAGAAGGATGAAAGCCGTCGCCTTCACTTCCGTCCCGCGCAGGAACGGCGCCATCAGGAAGAGCCAAACCATGGCTGCAACCATCGGATCCAGCCCCAAAATGACTGGCCCGGCCAGAATGAGGGCCCCGATGACCGCGGCCATGATGGGGGAAATGCCCTTGTGCTGAAGGGGTTCTTCCCACAGGTACCGAAGGGCATTCCGGTACCGGAGCCCCATGGTCAACGCCCATCCCCACAGCAGCAATGTCGCGGCAAGCCGAAGCATGCCGAGATGCTGGATCATCCAGAGCCAGCGGTGGGCTGGGTGAATGATGCGCAGTCGGGTGAGCCTCAAAAGGTCAGGGAAACTCCAAAACCAACCCTGAACCCCCTGTTGTCGCATGAGCATGATCCGGGTGCCCAGCAGCGTCGGATGATCCGGCGCCCATCGCTCGACAGCCTGGAGCCCCTCCAGACCCAGGGTCATTTTCCCATTCATTCCCTGTTTCCGAGCCCACAAGGCCACGGCTTCAATGAGGGGCGCCACATCCAGCGTGGAGTAAGTGCGACGAAAGGCCTCTACCTCCAACTGGGCGGCGCGGACAGCCTTCGGATCCCCCTTGTCGAGCGCCTCCATCAGGTGCTGGACGCGATGGCTAAGGGCGATGGCGGGAAGAGACTCGACTGGAGCAGGAGCAATTAAAACTGGAGCCTTGTCGGCTGGAACAGGAATCTTGGCCGGGGCTGCCGTAGCAACCAGAGCTGCGGCGACGACCAGGAAAGTGATTCGGAAGACCTGCAGGCATTCCATGCGGATCCTCTTCACGCCTGTCCCTTCGATGCCCCAGGCGAATCCACGGCCGGTTGGAGGTCCATCACTCGCATGCGCAACTGATAGAGGATCTCGTCAAGTTGGGCCGTCTCCGCCTCCGTCCGCGACCCTTCGGTCTTCTCTTTGAGCACACTGAGGAGGTCCACATAGAACCTCGCCACTACGGGATTCGCAGGAGGTACCTCCTTCACCATCGGATGCGGCACACCCATGGACAGCAATGCCTGTTCAGTCAGGAGGTGCATCAAGGCCGTCAAGGATGCTTCCGGCACCGCTGGATTCATGGGCTACCTCAAACACTTTCAGAACTTGTCTGCCGGGAAGCCTACCACAG
>PMJK01000131.1:10545-16642 GCA_003158505.1 Holophagaceae bacterium
CACGCAGAATCCACCGGCCGCATCAGCGGGAAGGTCCTCGACAAGGCCGGCAAGGCAATCCCCGGCGCCAAGGTCAACCTCAAGCGGATGGACATGAACTGGAGTAAGGATATCTTCCCGGATAAGAACGGGAATTTCCTCCAGGTCGGGTTGGAGCCAAAGGAGTTCATCCTGACGGTCAAGGCAGAAGGCTACATCGAATACACGGAGCAACCCGTCAAGATCCCCCTGGCAGATGTCCTCGTTCGGAACATCACTCTTCTGACACAGACCGAGACACGTACCCAGATCGTGGTCACGGGTCCCAAGGGCACACCGGATGATCCGGGCGTCGTCCTGGACCTGGAGGGGCGCGACGCATTCAACCAGGCCATCCCACTCTACAACGAGGGCAAGTTCGACGAAGCCCTCCCCCAGGTCGAGAAAGCCTATAAGACCCTCACCGAAGCCGAGGGCAAACTGAAGGACGAACAGGCCAAGGCCGACTTGGCTCCTGAACTGCAGAAGATCGAGCGGGTGCTGGGCATTTGCATCGCGCGGGCCGGCGCCAAAAAGGAGGAAGCAGAACCCTTCCTCCTCAAGGCTCTAGAACGGAACCCCAAGGATGAAGCGGTCATCTTCGGCCTCATTGAAACCAGCAAGGCCAAGTCCGACAAAATCGCTGAACAGAAGTACCGCGACATGCTCGAGACGCTCCATGGACCGAATCCGGACGTGGCCTACAACAAGGGCGTGGAGGCCTTCAACGCCGGCAATTCCAAGGAGGCCAAGGCCCACTGGCTGAGGACCCTCGAAATTGCCCCGACCTACGCCGAAGCGCATTACATGCTGGCCATGGTCGATTTTAGTGATAACAACCTCAGGGGCACCAAGCAGCATCTCCAGAAGTACCTGGAACTGGCACCCAACGGGAAGAACGCTGGCACAGCCAAGGAGATGCTGAGGGATCCCGCCCTCAAGAACATCAAATAGACAGGCGCTCCAAAAAGTGAGGGCCCCGGCGGGGCCCTCACTTTTTGGAGATAGCAATGGATCAAGTCAATTCGAGGCTGATGGGGCAGTGGTCTGAGCCCAATACGTCGGCGTGGATGCTCGCATCCTTCACCCGATCCATCAATTGGCAGCTAGCCAGGAAGAGGTCGATCCTCCAACCCACATTCCGCTCCCGGGCACCGCCTCGGGCGGTCCACCAGGTATAGAGGCCAGGCACATCGGGGTTCCGCTCGCGCAGCACGTCGGCCAACCCCGCGGCCAGATAGAGCTTGAAGTCCTCCCGCTCCTCGGGCGTGAAACCTGGATTCTTGGTGTTGTCCTTGGGACGGGCCAGGTCGATCTCCTCGGGGGCCACGTTCATGTCGCCCGTGAGGATCACCTGGTCCCCTTCCTTGTGGTGCTTCGCCACAATGGTTGCCAGATCCCTGGCGAATTGGCGCTTGAAGGGCAGGCGCACCAGCCCCTGGGAGGCATTCGGAAAGTAGCCTCCAATGAAGACGAGATGGTCCTTCCGTGAAATCGACATCCGCCCTTCGGCGTCGTAGCCAGCAATACCCAGTCCCTTGGCATGGCTCCATCCCAGTTCCTTCTTCGAAAGCGTTGCCGACCCGGCATAACCCTTCTTGCTGGTGGCGGGGAACCAGCAGACATCGTAGGCACTCTCGAGTTGGCGGCGGACATCGAGGTCCACCTCCTCCCACTCACAGCGGATTTCCTGGAGGTTGAGCACATCCGGCTCGGCCTCCTCCAGCCAGTCCATGAAACCCTTCTTCAGGACCGACCGGAAGCCGTTCACGTTCCAGCTGTAGAAGCGCATGGGCCCTCCATTACAGGGCGGCGTAGGCCGCCGGGTCGAAGCCGATGATCACACCTTTGGGATGCACGAGGATGGACCGCTTGAGCAGGTTGTTGTCCTGCACCATCAGCTCGATGGCTTCCGCCTTGGTGAGCCTTCGATCCTTCAGGCCGAGTTCCCTATACTTGGGGCTCTTGGTGCCCAGCATGGGTGTGGGGTCCGCCGGCAACAGGCGCTGCAGTTCTGCAGCTTCCAGGGGTTTTTTGGAGTAGTCCCGGATCTCCACGTCGAGGCCCAGCTCCCCAAGTTTCGCCTTGGCGTTGCAGCAGGTGGTGCAGCTCGACTTCATCCAGAGAACAGGTTTCATGGGGGGAGTCATCTTCACAGCTCCTCCACGAATCGGTCCAGCAGTCGATCCGTGCGCCAGCGCAGCAGGCCGAAGAACAGGATTCCCGCCCAGCCCTTCATGCGGCCCTCCAGGCGGAGATGCGCCCCCTTTTCATGGGAGGCGAGGATCAACGCTCCGGATTCCTCGGCCCCCGCCACGGTGCGGCACCAGCGCAGGACCACTTGATCGGCCATCTCCTCCGGAGTCGCCCAGGCACCTAGTGACCTCAGGCTCCTGAAGGAGGAAGGTGGCTCGCTCCGGATCCGCCCGACGATGTGATCGAAGGGCGCATCCGTGAGGAGCTCGGCCTCGAAGCTGAAGACGGGTCGTTTCACTTCACCAGGAACCCGGGCTGGGCGTCGTCCTGGGGCGCCACCAGGTAGGGCTTGCTGGCATTGTCGCTGGCCGCCAGCAGCATGCCGTGACTTTCGATGCCCATGAGCTTGCGGGGCGCCAGGTTCGCCACCACCACCACCAGGCGGTTGAGTAGATCGGCGGGCTCGTAGGCCTTGCCGATGCCACCCACGATGGTTCGCTGTTCGAGGCCGATGTCCACCTTCATCTTAATGAGCTTGTCGCTCTTGGGCACACGCTCGGCTGCCAGGATCTTCCCAACGCGCAGATCCACCTTAAAGAAGGTGTCGGCGTCCACGGTCTCTCGGATTTCTGGTACGTCTAGACTCGGTTTGGTCTCCACGGGCGTTGCCTCAGCCTCTATTTCGTTCAATTCCTTCTCCTTGTCAATGCGCTGGAAGAGCGGCTTGGGATCGCCGATGGGGCCGATGGCGGGGCCATCCAGGGCAAAGCCATGGAAGGTGGTTTCCGCGACCTTGGTGGCGTGGCCGAGGGATTCCCACAGGGTCTGCGCCAGTTCGGGCATCACGGGTGCCACCAGCAGGGCCGTGGCGCGCAAGGCCCGGTAGAGGTTGGCCAGCACGGCATCCAGCTTGGGATCGTTGGCGGGGTCCTTGGCCAGCTTCCAGGGCTCGGCCTTGACGATGTAGCCGTCCAGGGTCCGCAAGTAGGTCCACAGCGCGTCCAGGGCCGCATGGAAATCATTGCCGCGGGCCTTCTCGAGGTAGTCCGGGAAGACCACCAGCAGCTGGTCGGCCATGTCCCGGTCCATGGCATCCATGACCGTGGGCATGGGCACTACACCGCCGCGGTAGCGCTGGATCATGCTGAGGGTACGGGAAGCCAGATTGCCGAGGCCATTGGCCAAGTCAGCATTGAGTCGGTCCATGAATCCCTCGAAGCTGAAGCCGCGATCGTGCCCTACTTGCATCTCGCGCATGAAGAAGAAGCGCAGGGCATCGTTGCCGAAACGCAGGAGCGTGTCCGGGCGCACGACGTTGCCCCTGCTCTTGGACATCTTGTCCTCACCCATGAGCCACCAGCCGTGGGCCAGGATGGTGGTGGGCTGGAACATGCCCGCGGCCATGAGGAAGGCGGGCCAGTAGACTGCGTGGAAGCGAAGGATGTCCTTGCCGACGAGCTGCAGGTCCGGCGGCCAGCTGTTGGCGGGGCAGCCCGTGAGGTAGTTGAGCAGGGCGTCGAACCAGACGTAGATGACATGCTTCTCGTCGCCTGGCACCGGAATGCCCCAGCTGATGCTGGTGCGGCTGATGGAGAGATCCTGCAGGCCGCCTTCCACAAACCGCTTCACCTCGTTGAAACGGAAGTCCGGCTGCACGAACTCGGGATGCTCCTCGTAGAGCTTGAGCAGGCGATCTTGGTAGGCGCTGAGACGGAAGAAGTAGGTCTCCTCCTCCAGCTCCACAAGTTGGTGCGCGAGGCCCTGGGCCTGCAGCTCCTTGGCCTGCAGCTCGGTGACGTAGGCCTCGTCGCTGACGGAATAGAGCCCCTTGTAGGTGGACTTGTAGATGTCGCCCTTGTCCAGCAGACGCTTGAAGAGGCGCTGAACCTGCGCCTTGTGATCCTCGTCCGTGGTCCGGATGAACCGGAAGTGGGTCATGCCCATGCGCTTCCAGAGCTCTGTGTAGTTGGCCACCACCTCGTCCGCCAACTGCTTCGGCGTGATGCCCCGGGCCGCCGCGGCCTTCTCCACCTTCTGGCCGTGCTCATCCGTGCCAGTGAGGAAGAACACCTGCTCGCCGCGCATGCGATGGAACCGGGCGATCACATCCGCCAGCACCGTCGTATAGGTGTGGCCGATGTGGGGCCGGTCGTTGACATAGTAGATGGGCGTGGTGAGGTAGAAGGGCTTGGACACGGCAACTCCGAGCCTTCCAGTCTACAGGTCCCAGGCCCTCTCCGCGACGCCTCCCCAGAGCTCATAACAAAACCCGACAANNCGCCCGGCACCCCTCGCGCGGCGACGTGGGGTTTTGTTATGAGCTCTTAGCGGCCCCGGCGCTTCCAGCAGGTGGCCAGATGGTCATCCACCATGCCCACCGCCTGCATGTAGGCATACACGATGGTCGGACCCACGAACCGGAAGCCCCGTTTCTTGAGGGCCTTGCTGAGGGCCTCGGCCTCCGGTGTCACGGCGGGCACCTCGGCCAGGGTGCTCGGATGGTTCACCTTCGGACCGCAGCCCACGAAGGGCCAGAGGAAGGCATCAAAGCTGCCGAACTCGCGCTGGACCTCCAGGAAGGCCCGGGCGTTGTCCCGGGCAGACCACACCTTCAAGCGGTTGCGGACGATGCCTTCATCCAGGAGGAGCCCTTCCAGGTCCGCGTCTGACAGCCGTGCCACCTGGTCGGGTTGGAAGTTCCGGAAGGCCTGGCGATAGGCTGCCCGTTTCCGCAGGATCGTGAGCCAGCTCAGCCCCGCCTGGGCGCCCTCCAGCACCAGCATCTCGAAGAGGTGCCGGTCATTGTGCGCCGGGACGCCCCACTCCTCATCGTGGTAGGCGATGTACAGGGGGTCCGTGCCGGACCACCCGCAGCGGGGTCTCTCGTGTTGAGTGAGACGATCCATGGAATCCCCCTCTTTGCCCAGCGCGGAATCGGGCGACCGTGGCCGCCCGATTCCGCGCTGGACGAAGGGTCTATTACGCCTCCACCACCGTCGCCTTGACGATCCGGTCGTTGGCCTTGATGGACTTGACTACCTGGATGTCGGCGTCCGAGGCGCACTGGCCGAAGACCGTGTGCACGCCGTCGAGGTGGCTGGGGGCGCTGCCGTTGCAGATGAAGAACTGGCTGCCGCCGGTGTCCTTGCCCGAGAGGGCCATGCCCACGCGGCCGCGGTCGTAGCCCAGCTCGTTCATTTCGCAGCGGATGGTGTAGCCGGGGCCTCCCTCGCCGTCGCCGTGCGGGTCGCCGCCCTGGATCACGAAGCCGGGNNGCACGCGGGTCATGGTTCACCTCTCTAGGGGTCAAACCATCAGAATAGGATCCAGAGCCCCTGGAGTCAGCATGAACTTCCTGCGCGTCCTTCCCCACCTCGTCCTGTGTGTGGCCATGAGCGCCCAGATCATCGACTTGAAGCCCAAGGGCGGTGGCAATCTGAAGATCGGCGGCGTCTCCTACCGGTTCGAGCTGACCGGCCTCATGTCAGCCCCTCCGAAGGGTGGTCTTCCTGGGGCGATAAGGCTGGAAGGCAACCTGGTTCCGGATGCCGGGCATCCCTTCCACATGGTCCTGACGGTGCTCAAGAGCGGATCTCTGTACCTGATGCACATGGAGCGAAACCTGCCCAATGCCTACCCTGACAATTGGGCCGCCACACCCAAGACCCGCATCCATGCCCTCAAACTGGAGGATCGTCCCGGGGGACGCGTCGAGCTCCGCTGCGAGGGTCCTGTCACAGGCATCATCGCCCAACGCCCCCAGGACGCGACCTGGTCCGGCACCATCTGGGCGACCTTTCCGGGTGGTTGAAAAAACTGTCCGGGGTCCCCGACCTTGATGACCGCACACTCCTGATGTTGCGACCGATTGTAGTCCCCGAAC
>PMJK01000092.1 GCA_003158505.1 Holophagaceae bacterium
CGGTGAAGAGGCCTATCCCCAAGGTCTCTGAACCACTTGGTCCATTCATCCGAGAAACGTGAATTTCTACCTCATGGTCATGAATTGATCTGTGGTGGTCTGTGCCACAACCCCAATTCCGGTCTTGGATGTGGATGGTCTGTGAAAAATTGAAGGTTAAATTCTGCCTCCTTAGGCTGCGTGCTAGATTGGGCCATTGACCACCCCTGGCAAGAGGAGTTCCTGTGGCCGACAGCTCCGTCCAGACTGCGGTTGCCACGACCCTCTCACCCGAGCAGCGGGTCCGCTTGTACCGTGCGATCTACGCGGCCCGCCGCATCGACGACAAGGAGATCCTGGGCAAGCGTCAGAACAAAGTCTTCTTCCAGATCAACGGAGTGGGACACGAGGCCATCCAGGCCGCGGCAGCCATGGTGTTCCGCCCCGGCCATGACTGGTTCTTCTTCTACTACCGGGACCGGGCCCTGGCCTATGGGCTGGGCTACACGGCCAAGGAGATGTTCCTGGGCTCCGTGGGCGCAGCGGCCGACCCCGCCAGCGGCGGCCGACAAATGCCCAGCCACTGGGGCCACAAGGGCCTCAACATCTTCACCACGTCCAGCCCCACCGGCAGCCAATTGCTGCAGGCCGTGGGGGCTGCTGAAGCCGTGCTGCGGGCGGAGCAGGGCGGCGTGCAGGAGCAGCTGGGCATCGCGTCCGACGAGGTGGTCCTGGCCACCACGGGGGATGGGACCTGCAGCCAGGGCGAGTTCTGGGAGGCCATCAGCAACGCCGTGAACCTGAAGGCGCCGGTGGTCTTCCTGGTGGAGGACAACGGCTACGCCATCAGCACACCCACGGAGGTCCAGTACCCCGGCGGTAACATCGCCGCCCTGCTGCAGGGCTATGCCGCCCACGGCCTTCTCATCCTCGACGAAGTGGATGGCTGCGATCCCGTCGCCAGCTATGAGGCGATGAAGGCCGCCTATGCCCACGCCGGCGCGCGAAAAGGCCCGGCCCTGGTGCGGGCCAAGGTGATCCGTCCCTACAGTCACTCGCTGTCGGACGACGAGCAGCTCTACAAGTCCAAGACCCAACGGGAGACAGAGGCCCAGCGGGATCCGGTCATCACCTTTGCCGATCAGTTGGTGACCTGGGGCGACCTTTCAGAGGTCCAGCTGCAGAGGCTAAAGGCGGAGGTCCAGGCCGAGATCGATTCCGCCTGGGAGGATGCGGAGAAGGCTCCGGGACCCGAACCCGGCAGCTACTACCGTCATCTCTACAGCGAAGCAGTGAATGCGACCTCCACCGCCTTCGATACCGAAGCGGCCTCGGGGGATCAGACCACCGGCAAGAAGACGATGATCGACCTCATCAACGCCACCCTCAAGCACGAGATGGCGCGCGATCCCCGCATCCTGGTGTTCGGCGAAGACGTGGCCGATGTGAGCCGCGTGGACATCCAGGACGAAGTGAAGGGGAAGGGTGGTGTCTTCAAGGCCACCCACGGCCTGCAGAAGCAGTTCGGCGCCCACCGCGTGTTCAACTCACCGCTGGCGGAGGCCACCATCGTCGGCCGGGGCATCGGACTCGCGGTGAGGGGCTTCAAACCCGTGGTGGAGATCCAGTTCTTCGACTACATCTGGCCCGCCATGCAACAGCTTCGCGACGAGCTGGCCACCATCCGCTGGCGCTCGAATGGCGCCTTCAAGTCCCCACTGGTGGTGCGGGTGCCCATCGCGGGCTACCTCATGGGCGGCGCCACCTACCACAGCCAGTGCGGCGAGAGCACCTTCACCCACATTCCTGGCCTTCGCGTGGTGTGCCCCAGCACGGCCCTGGATGCCGCCGGCCTGCTCCGGACGGCCATCCGCTGCGACGATCCGGTGCTCTTCCTGGAACCCAAGCACCTCTACCGGCAGACCCACAACAAGGGCAACGATCCCGGCCCCGACTTCATGATCCCCTTCGGCAAGGCACGTACGGTGCGGGAGGGCACGAGCCTCTCCGTCATCACCTATGGATGCACCGTCCACCGCGCCGTGCAGGCCGCCCGGGAAGCCGAGAAGGAAGGCATCTCCGTCGAGATCATCGATCTCCGGTCCCTCAACCCGTACGACTGGGCCGCCATCGAGTGCACGGTCAAGAAGA
Source organism: Holophagaceae bacterium (assembly GCA_003158505.1). GTDB lineage: Bacteria > Acidobacteriota > Holophagae > Holophagales > Holophagaceae > Geothrix. The sequence goes on from PMJK01000092.1 coordinate 2,131, forward strand.
CCCATCGGGTGATCGTGGCCCACGAGGATACGCTCAGTTGGGGTTACGGTAGCGAGATCGCCGCCCGGATCGCCGACGAGCTGTTCTTCCACCTGGACGCGCCGGTGCGCCGGGTGGCGGCCAAGGACACCTGGGTGGCCTACTACCCGGCCCTGGAGGACGAGATCCTCCCCCAACCCAAGGACTTTCTGGAGGCCTACCGGAAACTAGCCGGCATTTGATATTCCAGATTTTTCTCGGACCCGACGATAGTGTGGAAACCCATCTGGAGGAGCGATGCGTGTCTTGCTGATCACCCTGCTGCTGTCCACCACCGCGGTTTTCGCCCAGCTGGGCGCCCCGGGCGCCCCTGCCCAGGATTTTCAGCGCACCTGGACCCTGGGCGGCCAGTCCTACGGACCCGACCTCACCGGGCACTTCGAGGGCAAAAGCAATGGCAACGATATCCTGGTGGATCTGAACTCGGATCTGGGCCTGGCCAGGGACAAGACGACCCCTGGTTTCTTGATAAATTACCAGGGCCCCCGGTTCGCCTTCCAGCTTTCTAACGGCACTGCGGACTACCGTGGCGATAGCGTGATGACCCGCCAGATTTATTTGAACGGAACCCCTTATAACATTGGTGAACAGGTGAAGTCCCACTTGAAGCTGGCCTGCGTGGACGGCACCTGGACCATCAAGTTTGTGCGTGGCTCGGATGCCTGGCTGGGCCTGGATCTCGGAGCGCAGGTCATGACGATCGACATGGATGCCATCGGCGTCACTTCGGGGGAAGCGGCAAGCAATAGGATTACTGCCACCATTCCGCAGATAGGTCTTTCAGCCGGTGGCCGGGGGCTCAATGGGGGCCTCGAAGCCAAGGCCTATATCCACTACCTTGGCTACAAGCAGGCCAAGTACACTTTGGTTGGGGCCGATCTCCGGTATTTTCCTGTGCGCTGGTTCGGGCTCCGCGCCTTTTATGAGGGCGGCAGCTTCGATGTGCCCAAGGGTTCAGTGAAGGATGATCTTGAATTCCAGCTGGATCGGAAAGGGGTTGGTTTCGGCGCTGTCGTCCGGTTCTGATCACCGGGTGATTGTCCCTTAGTGCGCGATCATGGGAAAAGGTTGCAAAAAAAAAGAATGGACTGCGGCAATCCTGTCATGCTGTTCGCGTGACCCGCCAGGGGCGGACCTCACGCCTACGCAATGACGGCCTTGTCTGGGGAAAGTCATCGCTACACCATCACCAGACATTGCTGCAGGAAACAGTCATGGCTCAAGGCACCGTCAAGTGGTTCAACGCTGAAAAGGGCTTCGGTTTCATCACTCCCGACGAGGGTGGCGCGGATCTCTTCGTCCATCACACTGCCATCCAGGGCGGCGGGTTCCGCACGTTGGACGAGAATCAGCGCGTCAGCTTCGAAGTCGCGCAGGGCCAGAAGGGCCCCCAGGCGACCAACGTCCAGAAACTGTAGTTTCGATCGATCCAGAAAAGGCGGCCCATCGGGTCGCCTTTTTCGTATGCCTTGCCGTGAAGAGGGCAAAATGGCGGGGTTGAATGTTGGTCATCCGACCAATGGAGGCTCCCATGAACCATCGCATCCTGTTCCGGGCGCCCGGCGGTCCGGAGGTCCTGGAGTGGGCTGAAGCACCACTGACCGCCCCAGGGCCAGGGGAGGCGCGGGTTCGCCATACCGCCATCGGCGTGAACTACATCGACATCTACCAGCGCTCCGGTGCCTACCCGGTTCCGCTTCCTGCCGCCCTGGGTTTTGAGGCCGCTGGGGTCGTTGAGGCCCTTGGAGGTGACGTCGCCGGACTCGAGGTGGGCCAGCGCGTGGCCTATGTGGACGGTCCCACGGGGGCCTATTCCGAGGCCCGGAATCACCCCGTGGCTCGTCTGGTGCCCCTCCCTGGTTCCATTTCCGACGAAGAGGCGGCGGCCCTGATCTTCAAGGGCCTCACCGCCCACATGCTGGTTCGGCGAGTCTGGCGGCCCGCGAAAGGTGAATGGGCCCTCGTGCATGCGGCGGCGGGAGGAGTGGGCCTGATCCTCACGCGGTGGCTAGCCACAGAAGGCGCGAACGTGATCGGAGTCGTCAGCACCGAAGCGAAGGCGGACGCTGTGAAGGCCGAGGGCGCCCATTCCGTCCTTATCGTTCCCGGTGGAGGGTCCTATGGGGACCTAGCCTCCCAGGTGAGGCGCATCACCGGTGGGAAAGGCGTGCGGGTGGCCTACGATTCCGTGGGAAAGGACAGCTTCGAGGCCTCCCTGGACAGCCTGGCCCCCTTCGGCCTCCTGGCCTCCTTCGGCCGGTCCAGTGGCGCCCTCCCGATGGTGGATGTGGCCGATCTGGGCCGCCGGGGCGGCCTGGCCCTCCAGCGTCCGAGCCTCTTCCCGCATGTGGCTGATCCCGTGGATCTCCAGGCTGCGGCAAAGGACCTGTTTGAGGCCCATGTCAAAGGGGTGGTCAGGGCCCACATCCACGATCGGGTGCCCCTTCGCGAGGCTGCTCGAGCGCACCGGCTTCTGGAGTCGCGCTCGACCCAGGGAGCGCTGCTGCTGATTCCCTGAATCAGGCGGGCTAGTGGTGCCCGTGGCCGTGATCGTCAGCCACGGCGGGCTTGCCGATGAACTCAGCCTTGCGGCCGAAAAAGATCACCCACAGCCCGAAGAGGGTGAGGACCAAAACCCCCAAGGCGAAACAGAACGGACGGGCGGCGGCCAAGGACGGGGACCGGAACCCCAAAAGGCCCATGGCGGCCCCGAAGAACCCGACCCCGATGAGCAGGATGCCCCAGCGGGCGGAAGCTACAGGATTCTGCCCCACTTCCTCGGGCAGGGTGCCGAGGGGTGTCTTCACCTCGCCGGCAATTTGAGTGCCCTGGAAGACGAGGATCAGGAAAAGAAGGAAATAGAAGGCCAGGAAGAGCATGGGGGGACTCCGCAAGGATCCAGAATCGCATAAAGCGCCCCGGGAGGCGATGGATGGCCGTCCGAACGTTCGAGGTTGACATCATCAATCGTTTGATTAATCTTTAAATGTTGAATTGATCACTCGATTGATTGATCCCAAGGACCCCCATGACTTCCCCAGCCCTCAGCCACGACACCCGAACCCGCCTCATCGAATCCGCCATCCTTCATTTCGCGGCCAAAGGCTTCGATGGGGCCGGCATCCGCGAGATCGCCAAGCACGCCAATGCCAATTCCGCCCTGGTGGCCTACCACTTCTGCGGGAAGGAGGGACTCTATCTGGAGGCCCTCAAGGCCATCTTCTCCCGCAAGGTCTCTCCCGTGTCCCAGCTCGCGGGTCTGCCGCCCGCCGGTGCACCGGGCGCCCGGGAGGCCGCCCTCCAGGGCTTCCGGAACTACATTCGCGCCTTCGTGACTGAACTGATGTCCTGTGATGGTTCGGACCCGGTGGATGAGGCCGCGATGATCCTCATGGCCCGGGAGATGCAGTCTCCGCGCCCGGCCTCCTCGAACCTGCTCATCGAACATATCCAGCCCTATGTGACCTACCTGATGACCTGCCTCCAGGTGCTGCGGCCCGACCTGGATGATGACGAGCTCTTTGCCATGGGCGTGAGCATCCAGGGACTGATGATCCACTTCCGGAACTCGCTGGGGATTATCCGTCTCGTCCGGTCCAATCCGGCCTATCCCGAAGACATCGAGAAGGTCATCCAGCACCACATCGACTTCAGCCTGAGGGGACTTGGCGTTCCCGAGGCCTTTCCGCAGCCGAGGAACTGACCATGTTCTTGTTCGCCCCGCCCACCCTCCAGGCGCAGGTCCTGACGCCGCCTCCGACCCAGGCCCCGACGCCCGGCGCAGCCCTCTCGTTGGACCTTTCCGGTGCCCTCTCGCGGGCCCGGAACGAGAACCCCATGCTCCGCGCCGCCAAGGCCCGGGTGGACGAGCGCCGTGGTCTGATCACCAGCACCCGGGCGGATGCGCTCCCCCAGCTGACCCTCGTCAGTGATTTCACCCGGGTGCGGGATGTCTCCATCCTCAACAGCAGCTTCGCGGGCAGTTTGTCTACCTTTGGTCTGACTCCCGACTCCCTGGTGGGCACCCAAAGCATCTACACCAACCAGGCGAACCTCACCCAGCCCCTGTACTACTGGGGCAAGCTGGGCACGGCCATCGATATCGCCAGGATGGGCGAGAAAGAGGCCACCTTCTCCTACACGACCTCGGAGCTGGATATCCTGCACGGTGTCGCCAAGGCCTATCTGGCGGTGCTTTCCGCCCAGGCCGAGCAGGAAGTCATCGAGACCCGGCGGATGACGGCGGAGCAGTTCGTATCGGATGTGAAAGCCAGACTGGAAGCCCAGACTGCCACCGAGCTGGACCGGCTTCGTGCCGAGAGTGAACTGTTGGCCGTGATTCCCGACTCCCTCCAGGCGGACGCCCAGGTGAAGCGGGCCATGGAAGTGCTGAACGGACAGCTGGGGCTGGATCCCAGGACGCCGATTGTCCTTGAAGGCCTCGGATTGCCGGAACTGAAGGACAAACCTGCGGGCGCGGAGCGCAGCGAACTCGCCCAGCTGAAACAGCAGGAGGCGATGTACCGGGCCAACGAAAAGATCATCACGTCAGACCTGCGCCCCAAGTTCGACCTCACCGCCAGCTACGGATACCAGACCGACCGGACGGACAGCCTCTTCAAGGAACCCTACGATACCTGGAAGGTGAGCGTCACCATGAAGTTCCCGATCTTCGATGGGCTGAGGAGCTCCGGGAAGCGGGCACAGAACACGGCCCAGCTTGAACAGGTGAAGCAGTCACGCATCGATCGCGAGCGGTCCGTGGCCATCGAGCAAAGCACCGCCGACCGGGACATGACGAAGGCCATCGCCCTCAACGAGGCCGCCCGAAAGGCCCACGACGCCAATCTGGAAGCGCTTCGCATGAGTCGAGATGCCTTCGACCAAGGCCTCATCACCTCCTTGGACCTCCTGATCATGGAACGCTCGGAGCGCCAGGCCGAAAGCCAGCGCCGCCAAGCTCAACTGGGTCTTTGGGCAGCCCTCTTTGAACAGCGCCGGTCTGTCGGCCTACCCCCTCTCTGACGTCTGGACCCAGTGATCCAAGATCTTGAATAAGGAAAGACGACATGCGAAGCAAGACAATCATCTATTCCCTGATCCCGGTGGCCCTCATCGCGGGGGCTACGGCCTACCACCTCAGCCAGCGGAATGCCGAGCTGAGCCACCAGGCCAAGGTCAAGTCCGAGGGCCTGCAGGCGGTGACGCTGGTGCCGGTGGAGGAACACACCTTCCGTCCCGCCGTGGCCTTTACCGGCACCCTCCTTGCGGTGAACCGCGCCGAGCTCAAAGGCGAGGTTACGGGCCGCATGACTCGCGTGGCGGTGCAGGAGGGGGATACCGTCGCCGCCGGTGCGCTGCTCGGCGCCCAGGACGAGGACGACTTCCTGCTGGGTGTGCAGGCCGCCGAAGCCCAGCTGACCCAGGCCAAGGCCCAGGCCCTGCAAGCCCAACGTGACAACGATCGTTCCGCAGCCCTGCTGGAGAAGCGCAGCATCACCAGGCAGTCAGCCCAGCAGGCCGAGACCGCGTTCAACGCGACCCGGGCCGCCGTCCAGGCCGCGGAAAGCAACCTGGGGATGGCCCGCCTCCGGTTGAAGAAGGCCCGCATCGTGGCGCCTTTCGCGGGCCAGGTAGCCCGGCGCCTGGTTCAGCCAGGCGAAATGTTGAACCCTGGGCAGCCTGCCTTCGAGGTGGTTGACAACCGCAAACTCGAGATCCAGGCCAACCTGTCCGCCGAGGTCATGGGGCTCGTGAAGCCAGGCCTGCTGGTCACCTTCCATACGGCGGGCATCGATCGGGCCGTGGAGGGACGCCTCACCCAGGTGAGCCCCTCCCTGTCCTCGGACGGCCGCACGCTGCGCGTTCGCATTGAAGTGCCCAACTCCGATGGCCAGCTCAAGGGCGGCCTCTTCGTCGAAGGCGTCATCTTCGGCGAGGGCGAGGTGAAGCAGCCTTCCTTGCCCGCCACCCTCCTCAAAGCGGAGGGTCGGGACGCAGAACTCTTCGTGGCCCAGGACGGTGCGGCCCATCGCCGCAAGGTGTCCCTGGGGGTCGAGCAGAATGGTTACCGTCCTGTTCAGGGCCTGGCCCTGAAGGACCTGGTCATCGACGGTGGCAAGGATCTGGTGGGCGAAGGCACGCGCCTGCAGGTCGTGACCGCACCTGCGGGAGGGAAGTGACATGTTCCTTTCCGATTTCTCCATCCGCCGGCCCGTTTTCACCGTCTGCATCATGCTGGCCCTGGTGGTGCTGGGCCTCTTTTCGGTGAAGGGGCTGGGCATCGAGCAGTTCCCCAACACCGACCTCCCCATCATCACTGTCTCCATCATCTATCCCGGCGCCAGCCCAGAGTCCGTCAAGCAGGACGTGGTGAAAAAGGTGGAAGAAGCGGTCAATCCCCTGGAGGCGATCAAGGAGATCAGTTCCACCAGCCAGGAGGGCCTGGGGACGCTCCTGATCCAGTTCCAGCTCGGCCGTGACATCGATAAGGCTCTGGACGATGTGCGCACCAAGATCGGCCAGATCCGTCGCGACCTGCCGAACAACATCGAAGAACCCGTCATCTCCAAGTTCGACCCGGCCCAGCTTCCCGTACTTTCACTGGTGCTGAAGCCGGATGCCAAGCACCCGGGCATGAACGATCGGGAACTGACCCGTATCGCTGAGGACTTCCTGAAACGGCGCCTGGAAAATGTAAATGGCGTGGGCAAAGTGGAGGTGGCTGGCGGAAGCACCCGGGAAATCCTCGTGCAGGTGGATCCCCAGGCGCTGGAATCCCGTGGATTGTCTCTGACCGCGGTCACGGCTGCCCTCGGCAACGACACCATGGCCATCCCCAGCGGGAGCCTGCTCCAGGACCGGCGCGAAGTGTCGGTGAAGGTGGATGCCAAGGCAAAATCCGTGGAGGATTTCCGCCACGTGGTGGTGGGCAACAAGCTGGGTCGCCCCATCGAGCTGCAGGAAGTGGCCACGGTGGTGGACGGCGTGAAGGAGCGCCGGAGCCTGGCGCGCTTGGATGGGCACGATGTGGTGGCTCTCGAACTGCAGCGACAGACGGGCGGCAACACCGTAGCCATGGTGACCGCGGTACGAAAAACCCTCGATACCCTGAAGCCCGAACTGGAAAAACAGGGCGTGGAGGTGGTGACCGCTCGCGACAATGCCCGCTTCATTTCCGATAGCGTGGACGACGTGAAGGTGTCCATCTACCTAGGCGGCCTGCTCACCGTCATCATCGTCTTCTACTTCCTGAAGAGCTGGCGCTCCACCCTCATCACCAGTCTGACTCTGCCCGTATCCGTGATATCCACCTTCATCATCATGAAGGCCCTGAACTTCACCCTGAACACAATGACTTTGATGGGCCTCAGCCTAGCCATTGGCATCCTCATCGATGATGCCATCGTGGTCCGCGAAAACATCACCCGGCATGCCGAGATGGGCAAGGATCACGTCACCGCAGCCCGGGAGGGCACGGCCGAGATCGGACCTGCGGTCATCGCCACCACCCTGTCCATCCTTGCGGTGTTCGTGCCGGTGGCCTTCATGGGCGGCATCGTGGGCAAGTTCTTCTTCCCCTTCGGCATCGTGGTGGCCTTCGCCGTGGCGGTGTCGCTGTTCGTGAGCTTCACCCTGGATCCCATGCTCAGCGCCGTCTGGCCCGATCCCGAGCACGAGAAGAGCGCGGATGCCCATGTCCACTACCGGGGCCGGAACCCGATCATGCGCAGCGTGGAGGCTTTCAGCCGCCTGCTGGACCGGTGGGAGATCTACTACAAGACCGCCATTGAATGGGCCTTGGAACACCGGTGGACCGTCATGGGCCTAGGGTTCGGGAGCTGGGTGCTGGCCATGGGGCTCATGGGCCTGCTCGGCAACAACTTCATGCCGGACTACGACCGCGGCGATCTGGCCGTGACCTTCAAAGCCGAGCCCGGCTCCAGCCTCCAGACCACCCGGCAAAAGGCCGAGGCCATCGAGGGAGTCATCAAGGCGACGCCCGGCGTGGAACTGGCCTACACCACTATTGGCACGGGCCTCAACGGCACCATCAACACCGGCAACATCTATGTGAAGTTGAAGGAAGGACGACGGCCCCACCACATCCAGATCCGCCGGAAGCTGAGGGATGCTTTCCGCGCCATTCCCGGCGTCGAAATCACCGTAGGCACGGTGAATGATTTCGGCCAGCAGTCGCCCATCATGATTGCGGTCCAGGCCCCGGACCGGGAGTCCGTCACCCGCGCCGTGCCCCTGGTGAAGGAGGCCCTGCGCTCCGTGTCCGGGGCCGTGGACATCACCACCAGCCTGGATAGCGGCAAGCCCGAGTTGAGGTTGGTGGTGGATCGCAACGCGGCCTCGGACCTGGGCGTGAGCCCCTCTGCCGTAGCGAGGGTGGTGCGGCCTCTCGTCGACGGCGAGAAGGTGGCCAAGTACGAGGACGAAAGCGGCGAGCAGCGGGACGTCCGGGTACGACTCTCCGACCAGGAGCGGCGCCTGTCGACCCAGCTGGCCAACATGACCGTGGAAAGCACCAAGGACCTGGGCGGCGGGAAGCATCCCCTCATCCGCCTGGACCAGGTGGTCCGTTTCGAGGAGGGCATCGCCCCCGCCAAGCTCCAGCGCCATGACCTCATGGAGGAGGTGGAGATCGACGCCAACTTCGAAGGGGCCACCCTCGGCGAAGTGAGCGCCGACGCAGCCAAGAAGGTCGAAGCACTCAAGGCCAGCGGGAAGCTGCCCGAGGGCCTGCGGGTGGAATTCCTGGGCCAGACCCGGGACAGCAAGGAGACGGCCGGCTACATGGGCCAGTCTCTGCTCCTCGCCGTGTTCTTCATCTATTTCGTGCTGGCCAGCCAGTTCGAGAGCTTCAAGCTGCCCATCACCATCATGCTCAGCCTGCCGCTCTCCATGGTGGGCATGGTCATGATGCTGCTCGTCACCGGGGACAACATGTCCATGATGACGAGCATCGGCATGATCCTGCTCATGGGCCTGGTGACCNNAGAACGCCATCCTGCTGGTGGACCATGCCCTGCATTTGGAACGGGAAGAAGGCATTTCCCGACGCCAAGCCATCATCCGCGCCGGCACGGTCCGCTTGCGTCCGATCCTCATGACCAGCTTCGCCATGGTGGGCGGCATGCTGCCCCTCTTCCTGGCGCTGGGCGCCGGCGCGGAGATGCGGGCCCCCATGGCCCGGGCCGTGGTGGGCGGCCTCATCACCTCCACGCTGCTCACCCTAATCGTGGTGCCGGTGTTCTTCGAGATCCTGGAAGACATGAGCCTGGCCAAGGCCTGGGCCTGGATCCGGCGCCGGCTTGGCAAACCCGTGGAGCTTGAAACCATGCGACCCCTCGTGGAGGCCCCGGATGCCTGATTCACCCTTTTATTCCGCTGTGGAGTCCAGACGCACCGTGCGGGATTTCCTGCCCGACCCGGTGCCCCAGGAGGTGCTGGACCGCTGCCTGGATGCGGCGCGCCTAGCCCCCAGTTCCAGCAACCTCCAGCCATGGGAATTCATCATCATCCGCGATCCGGAAACCCGGCGGTTGGCCAACGCCGCCTGCCTGGACCAGATGCCCGCCAAGACAGCACCGGTGCTCATCGCCCTGGTCACTCACCGCGATACCTGGAGACGGAACCGGGACGAGATCCTGCGCATCTTCGAAGGCCGGGGGCCGCTCCGTCCGAGCCAGGCCTCCTACTACCGGCGCATCATTCCGGTGATCTACACCACGGGACCTTTCGGCGTGCTCGGGCCGCTGAAGCGGGCCTTCAGCCGCCTGGCCTCTCGGTTCAAGCCCACACCGAATCTCATGTCGCGCTCGGATATCCGCGTCATGGCGCACAAGAGCACAGCCCTGGCGGCCGCCACCTTCATGCTCGCCATGCGGGCCGAAGGTTTCGACACCTGTCCCATGGAGGGCTTCGACCCTTGGCGGGCCAAGGCCCTGTTGGACCTGCCCAGGGGCGCCGAGGTGAACATGTTCCTGGCCGTGGGCCGGCGCAGCGAAAAGGGCGTGTGGTGGGACCGGGCGCTCGTGCCGCGAGAATGGGCTGTGCGAGAGATCTGATTCCTTCGGTGGCGGTGCCTGTCCGCATCAGGCAATCTGAAGGGTCTATGACTGATGCGAACCACGATCTGAGGGAACTGCTCCGCTCGACCGAGGCGCCCTGGGAGGGTCTCGGGTCTCCAGGCGCCCGCCTCCGGTGGATGTCGCCTCCCGCCCTGGCCCTGGTGCTGGCCAGGTGGGTGAGCCGGGAGGGGCGGGTCCAGTCGCTATGGGTGGACGCGCCCTCGGAAGCCGAAGCCCGCACCCTGGCGCAGGATCTCCAGGTGCTTCTGCCGGGCACGGGGGTCGCCCATTTCCCCGGCTTTGCGGCCTATGCCGGTGGCGAAAGCAGCCCCCCGGGCATGGTGCTCCGGGAGCGCCTGTCGGCCCTGGTGGGCCTGCTGGAGCGCCGGGTCCAGGTGCTGGTCACCGGGCCGCTCACGGCTTGCGAGAAACTGCCCCATCCCACCTGGTTCCAGAAGCAGAAGCTGGAGCTGCGCAAGGGGGCGGAGGTGCCCCGCGAGCTGTTGCTGGAGACGCTGGTGGCCCTCGGCTACCGGCGCACGGAGATGGCCTCGTCCCCGGGCGAATTCAGCTCCCGCGGGATGGTGGTGGATCTCTGGCCGGACCATCTCGATCAGCCCCTGCGCCTGGAGACCTTCGGCGACGAGCTGGAGCGGCTCAGCCCCTTCGATCCTGATACCCAGCGGCGCACGGGCGAGGCGCTGGAATCGCTCATGCTCTACCCGCGCTTCGAGGGCGACCGGGGGGATGGCGAGGCCCTGCTGGCGGCCGTGGCCTCCCGCGCGGACCGCACCCAGGAACCCGGGGACGACCTGGCCTTCCGTCGCACCCGCCTCGCCACCCACGGGCATTTCCCTGGCGAGGAACTGTTCCATCCGCTGCTGGCCCAACCCAAGGGCCAGCTGGTCCACTGGGTGCCGCCCTGTCTGCGCGTTCGATTGGATGGGGCCTGGGAGGAGGCCCTGCGGGATTCCGAGCGCGCCCGCATCGAGGAGGGACTCGCCATGCTGCGCCGGGGCGGCGTGGTGTGCCCCGACTTCGAAGACCGCTTCCTGCCCTCGGATCCCAGCCGTCCCACCCTGCTGCTCACCGAGTGGCAGAGCGAGGCCACGGTGCCCCTGGCGGCGCAGCCCGTGCGCGAATTCCAGGGTCGCCTATCCGACCTGGCGGACCACCTCCAGGACCTGTCCCTCAACGGGCATCGGGTGTTCCTGGCCGGGTCCACGCCGGGCATGCGGGATCGCTTCCAGGAATTCTTACGGGAGCACGAGCTGCCCCAGGCCTACGGTACCGAAGTCGGATGCCGGGCTCTCCACCTGCCGTTGAGCGCAGGTCTTCATTTGAAGGAACCGGCCCTGGTGGTCTTCACCGAGCGCGAGGTCTTCGGCCGCAAGGCCATCCAGGCCGCGCCCAAGAAGTCCCGCAGCGCGGCCTTCCTGTCGGACCTGCGGGACCTCAAGCCCGGCGACCGCGTGGTGCACCTGGATCACGGGATCGGCGAGTTCCTGGGCTTCGCCACGCTCATCGCGGGTGGCGAGGAACAGGAAGTGCTGCAACTGCGCTACGCCGATGGCGGCCAGCTCAACGTGAGCCTGGAACGGGCCGATCTGATGCAGCGCTACACGGGCGCCGAGGGCCACCTGCCGCCCCTGGACAAGCTGGGCGGCGCTTCCTGGGCCAAGGTCAAGCGCCGGGCCAAGAAGGCCATCCGGGACATGGCCGACGAGCTTCTGAAGCTCTACGCCCAGCGCAAGCTGGAGAAGGGCCACGCCTATCCGCCGGACGGGCCAGACATGGCGGCCTTCGATGCCAGCTTCGCCTTCACGCCCACGCCGGACCAGGTCGAGGCCATCGAGGCGGTGAAGGCCGATCTGGAATCGCCGCGGCCCATGGATCGCCTGTTGGTGGGCGATGTGGGCTTCGGCAAGACTGAGGTGGCCATGCGGGCGGCCGCCAAGGTGGCGCTGGAAGGCAAGCAGGTGGCCGTGCTGTGCCCCACGACAGTGCTCTGCTTCCAGCATTTCCGCACCTTCAAGGAGCGCTTCGCGGGCTTCCCCATCCGCATCGAGATGCTCAACCGCTTCGTGGATCCCGTGGACCAGAAGCGCATCCTGCAGGATGTGGGCGACGGCAAGGTGGAGATCGTCATCGGCACCCACCAGATGCTCGGTGCCCGCGTGAAGTTCGCGGACCTGGGCCTGGTGGTCATCGATGAGGAGCAGCGGTTCGGTGTGGGGCACAAGGAGAAGCTGAAGAAGCTGCGCCTCAACGTGGACCAGCTGGCCCTCAGCGCCACGCCCATCCCTCGCACACTGCACATGAGCCTCACGGGTCTGCGGGAGATCAGTCTCATCGAAACGCCGCCCAAGGACCGCCTGTCCATCGAGACCGTGGTGGCCCCCTGGAGCGATGAGCTGGTGCAGACTGCCATCCAGTTCGAGCTGCGGCGTGGCGGCCAGGTCTACCTGGTGCACAACCGCGTGGAGTCCATCGTATCGATCGCCGAGCGGGTGCGCGAGCTGGTACCGGACGCCCGCGTAGCCGTGGGCCACGGGCAGCTGAGCGACGAGGGCCTGGAACACGTGATGCTGGCTTTCATGGAAGGCCGCGTGGACGTGCTGGTGGCCACCACCATCGTGGAGAACGGCCTCGACGTGCCCAACGCCAACACGCTCATCGTCCATCGCGCGGATGCCTTCGGCCTCAGCCAGCTCTACCAGCTGCGGGGCCGGGTGGGCCGCAGCGATGTGCCCGCCTATGCCTACCTGCTGATTCCGCCCAAGCACGAGATCAGCGAGGATGCCCGCCGGCGGTTGCAGGCTCTGGAGGATTTCTCGGAACTGGGCTCGGGCTTCCGGGTCGCGGCCATGGACCTGGAGCTGCGGGGCGCGGGCAACCTGCTGGGCGGCGAGCAGTCCGGCCACATCCACGACATCGGCTTCGAACTCTACGTGAAGCTACTGGAGGAGACCCTCCAGGATCTGCAGGGCCAGCCCAGCGCCAGCTTCGAGGTGAAGCTGGACGGCCTGGCCCCGGGCGCCCAGCTCGGTCGCCGCTGGATCGACCAGGCTGCTGAGCGCCTGGTGGCCTACAAGCGCATCTCCCGCCTGCGGGAGGAACGGGACCTCGAACTGTACAAGCTGGATCTGGAGGATCGCTTTGGCCACATCCCCGAGGACGATTCAGACACGCTGCACTTCTTCGAACTGCTCAAGGTGAAGCTGCGGGCCCAGCTGCTGGGCGTGTCCGAAGTGGCCGTGGACAAGGGCCAGCTCAAGCTGCGCCTGAGCCCCCAGACACCCGTCGATCCTGCGAAGCTGATGGTGTGGGTGGGGCGGGCCAAGGGCGCGAGCTTCAGCCCCGACGGCACGGTGCGAATGCCGCTGCTGGGCACCCAGGATGGCCCCATCCTCCAGGCCCAGCGGGTGCTGGTGGAATGGGTTGCCCTGGGCTGAGAGTTGAGATTCAGCCTGCAACAGGTCCCCGCCGAAAGGCAGGCATGGCCCAGGGACGGATCACCAGCATCTGGAATGGCCACCGCCCTGCGGTGGTGACGGCCGGGTGTTTCCTGGCGGCCGCGATTCTGGGCATGCTCACCGCCCACCACGGCGGGATCCAGGAGTTCGAGCCGCTGGGCTTCGCCACGGCCAGCCGCACCCTGAACTCGATCATGGCCGTGGTGATGACCAGCATCGCGCTGATTCTGCCGCTCACGTCGAACCTCTACACACCGCGGCTGGTGAAGCTCTATGTGACCCATCCGCTGATCGTCGGCGGCCTCTCTGTCTTCATCGTGGGCAACCTGCTGGTGATGGCCCTGCATTTCTTCCCGGCGGGCCACGCCTTCGTCCGATTCGGCATCTGGGCCGTGGCCTTCATCTACCTGGTGGTGCTTGCGGGCATCCTCCCCTACCTGTTCGGCATCAGCCGGTTCCTCCGGCCCAGCTACTTCATGCCGATGCTCAGCCGGAAGGGCCTGCGCAGCCTGCCTGAACTGGCCCTGGGCCGGCACATCGAAACGAACAAGGACAACCTCTTCGAGACCATCGATGTGGTGACGAACGTGGCGCTCACGGGCATGGCCCGGGGGGACCGGCAGCTGGTCTTGCTCGCGCTGAAGAGCCTGCATTCGCTCCTGGCCGGAATCATCAGCTGCGGCGGACAGGAGACGTCCGCCTGGCGCGCCTCGAGGCCCTGGTTCGTTCCCGGTCTGGCCAAAGAGGGGCAAGACTACCTCATCCGCGAAGAGGTCTGGCCCGAGGCCTATGTCCTGGCGCAAATCCTCAAGGTGGCCGAGATGGCCACCCGGCGGCAGCATGAGCTGCTGTCCGAGATGGCGGCGCAGCTGGTGGATACGGCCCGCCTGGCCTGCGAGGCCGCCTCGGAGCCTGTGATCGAGCTCCACGTGATGACCTTCAACACCCTGTTGAGGGAGGCCCTGGATGAGCGGGACCTCCGCCGGTTCCAGAACCTGTCCTACCACTTCCGGCTGCTCGTCGAGACCTTCCACCGCGCGCCCGACCGGATGCATAAGGCCCTCCACCATCTGATGCACTACGCCCGTCTCGCGGTCAAAGAGGGACTGCATTTCGCCTATGAGACGGTCCTGTATGACCTGGGCGAGCTGGTCCTGAGCATCGGCCGGAAGGACGAGGAGCGGGCCGTGGAGCTGATTCAGGCGTGGTCGGGGCCCGTCTGGCAGGAGGCCATCGCCCAGGACAGTACCATGAAGAAGGTCGGCTGGCGCACCATCCTGCGCACCCACTGGGAGGCCCGGTCCATGGGCCTGAAAGAGGTCGCCGATGCCATCTTCTGGCGTTTCCTGACGGACGAGGCGATCCATCGGGAGCAGTTGGAGCTGCTGCTGGAGGAGAACCGGGAGCTGCACTATGAGTTCAATGACCGGTTGATGCGCTTCGCCCACTTATCCCCCGCGGCCGAGGCGGAAGCCCAGGCCTTTCTGGAGCAGTGGTAGCCATTCGCCGGTAGAGATGTGCTGTTCGCCGATCTGCATGAATGAGGGCTCCGGGAAGGGCTAGCTTGTAGGCATCCCGGGGGTTCCCATGCTGCCCTTCCTGCTATCCGAGGCTGCGGCCCTGATTCGAACGGTCCACGCCGTGGCCCTGTTCGTGCTGTTCGTCGCCTTCGCGCCGGCGGCCATGCAGGGCGGGGAGCCCCGCATCGTGGGGTTGCATGGCTTCGAAACGGCCGAGGTGCGCCAGCAGGGGTTCTCCCTGCCCAGGCCCACGAAAGTTCACATCTACGCCCGGGGGGGCGGCCTCCACCAAATCTTGCACACCTCCTCGGACAATCCGCTGTTCGCCTATGGCTGGATCCTGAACGCCACCACCCGCGAGGTGGTCTGGCAGATGGATGGAGCGAACACCAAGCGGGACTGGGAGTACCGCGTGGCCGATCGGTACCTGGATCTGCCCGCGGGCAGCTACGAAGCCTACTTCGCCAACCACGGATTCGGACAGGGCCTGTTCTTCGCCCAGTGGACCCGGAACATCGACCGGCGGGCTCTCGAGGCCGGAGCCAACGAGCGGCCCCACGGCTTTCTCGCCACCATGGGCGCCGACGACGCCAGCCTGCTCCGCCGCTGGCGGGAGCAGGTGGGGAACTATGGCATGAAGATCTACCTGCCGGGCGGAAACCCTTCGGAAGTGTCCACCTTTGAGGCGCCCCTGCGCTGGAAGAACATCGTCGTGGCGCTTTCAGCCGACGCGGACAACGGCCACTGGACCCAGGCCTTCCACCTGCGCAAACCCGTCACCCTGCATGTCTATGCGGAGGGCGAGGGCAGCGGCCGGAGCATGCACGACTACGGCTGGATCACGGACGCCCGCAGCCGGGTCCGGGTGTGGGAGATGACCCTGGACAAGTCCCAGTACGCCGGTGGCGCCCGCAAGAACCGCCGCCAGGTGGAGACCATCCCGCTGCCCGCGGGAGACTACGAAGCCACGTTCATCACGGACGATTCCCATTCCCCCGCGGACTGGAACGCCGCGCCTCCCTGCGATCCCGGGCTGTACGGCCTGACGCTGTCCGTACCCGCCGATGCCGACCTGCCGGCGGTCACGCTGACGAAGCCCCTCTCCTGGACCGTATTGGCCGAACTGGTGCGCGTGGGCAATGACCAGGATCGCCGCACCTCTTTCACCCTCGCCACGGCGCAATCGGCGCGCGTCTATGCCGTCGCTGAGGGTGATGGCGATGACATGGCGGACGAGGGCTGGCTTGAGGACGCCGCGGGAACTCGCGTTTGGACCATGGTGCGCAGCCATACCCTTCATGCCGGCGGCGCCTCCAAGAACCGCCTGGCCGATGAACTGATCAGCCTCCCCAGGGGCACCTACACCCTGCGATTCAAGACCGATGACAGCCACGCCTACGGCCATTGGAACGATGATCCGCCCTGGGATCCGGAGCACTACGGCCTGACGGTCTATGCGGTGAAGTGAGGGACTTGTCCCCTGCTGGTGAAGACACCAGAAATCTGCGTCCCGCAGTGACCACAGGTTCCGTCTTCCTGGAGGTTCAGGTCCAGCAACCGGTATCCGTCGCGCTGGATCACGGCCCGGCCACAGCCGGGACAGCGGGTTGTCCCACCCTCCAGGTCACGGACATTTCCTGTGTAGACGTAATGCAGGCCCGCCTCGCGGGCGAGATCCCGGGCCCTGATGAGGGTGCTCCGTGGGGTGGGCGGCAGGTCCAGCATCCGATGGTCCGGGTGGAAGGCGCTGAAGTGCAGGGGCACCTCGACGCCGAGGTCGGAGGCGATCCAGTGGGTGAGCCTCCGGATCTCGTCGTCCGAATCGTTCAGGCCGGGAATGAGGAGGCAAGTGATCTCCGTCCATACCTTCGTCTCGTGGACCAGGTAGCGCAGGGTGTCGAGGACCGGCTCCAGGGAGCCGCCCACCACGCGCCTGTAGAAATAGTCGCTGAAGGCTTTCAGATCCACGTTCACCGCGTCCAGGTGCGTGAAGAAATCCCGGCGGGCCGCGTCCTCCAGGTAGCCCGCCGTCACCGCCACGGTGGCGATCCCCTGCGCATGGCAGGCCTCGGCCACGTCCGAGACGAACTCGAGGGAAGTGGCCGGCTCGTTGTAGGTGAAGGCGACACTGCGGCAGCCCTGGTGGCGAGCGCGCTCGGCGATGGCCTCGGGGGTGGCCCGGTCGCGGAGGAGGCCCAGGTCGCGGGAGCGGGAGAGATTCCAGTTCTGGCAGAAGCGGCAGGAGAGATTGCAGCCCACGGTCCCGAAGGAAAGCACCGCGGAGCCCGGGAAGAAATGGTTGAGCGGCTTCTTCTCGATGGGGTCGACGCAGAAGCCGCTGGTTCGGCCATAAGTGGTGAGAACCATGCGGTCCCCGATCCGCTGCCGCACGACGCAGCGGCCCTGCTGTCCCTCGCGCAGGGCGCAGCGGTGGGGACAGACATTGCAGCGGAAGCGACCGTCCTCGAGCCGTTGCCAGTGGCGCGCGGGATAGAGGAAGCCCGCCTCGTCCGGCACATGCGGAGGCTCTTCACGCCAGGCATCCACGGTGAAGGTCCAGGCCCTGATCCGCGGGGACCAGAAGGTGGTGGGCCACCCGGCCTTCCGCTTGAGGGCCGCGAGGAAGGCGCGGGGTTCCGGTAGCTCCGTCCAGACCTGGGGCAGGAAGACTGCCCTCTGTCCCTCGAGATCCAGGACCAAGCCATCCCCTCCGGGCTGGAGCTGCCGGAGGAGGTCCCCTTCATCTGTGCAGGCGATGGGTTGCAGCGGGGAGAGCAGGGACACTTCCACGGTGAGTCGGGGCAATTCCTCCCGCCGCAGGGGGTCGAAACGGGCGTCCTCGAAGGCGGCGGCCTGGGCGTTGTGGATGATGCCTTCGACCTGGGAGGCTGGCGGCGCCAGGCTACCCACACAGCCACGCAGCTTCCCATCCAGGGTGAGGGTCACGAAGGAGGCCCTCGGATTGTCGAAGTCGGGCGCGCTGCTCCGCTCACAGGCGAGCCCACCCAGGGCTTCCACGATGGCCTCCCGGGCCAGCCGCGCCAGGGATTGCCCATCCCGCTCAGGGATGGCCGCTGCCTGTTTCGAAGAATGCAAAGGCTCCATACCCGACGACCTCCTCCTGGCCTCCGGCCGTATCACCCGAGTTCCGAAGGTCGAGAAGCAGGGGGTGCAGCCGCTTGCGTCGTGCGGCCTCCAGGAACCCGGCCACGGGGGCGGCTCCACAGGCGCACTCCCGGGGCAGGGCCGGGTCCAGCCGGAGGATCTGTCGGGCGGTCTCCTCATCCATGGCGTGGCACTCGCGGTAGGGCAGGTAGTGGGAAAGGTCCGAACTAACCACGATGACCGTTTCCGGACCGCCCCACAGGGCCTGCAGCACCTCCGCCACCTGGGAGGGCGTGGCCTCGCCCACGGCCAAGGGGACCAATTTTGCTTTCGGAGCCACCCGCTGCAGGAAGGGCAGATGCACTTCCAGGGAATGCTCGGGCCGGTGGATGGCCTCGCTGCGGCGCACCCAGGGGATCAAGGCCAGGGCCGCCAGGTCGATCTCCACGATGCCGAGCGGGGTCTCAAAAGCGTCGGATTCGGGCAGGGCCAAGCCATGAAAGGCCACGTGGTGGCTGGGACCCAGCACCACCACGCGCTCGATGGAGTCGCCTGCCCGCATCAGCCGCGCATAGCCGCTGGCGGCCACGGGTCCTGAGTAGGCGTAGCCGGCGTGGGGCACGATCAGGGCCTTGGGCATGGGGTCTTCCGGTGGCACCGTCACCCCGGCGAGCAGGCGATCCACCTCTCGTTCCAGGAGGATGGGATCCCCCGGATAGAACCTTCCGGCAACTGAGGCTGGGCGGACCGTCAACATGGGACCCTCTTTCGTGCAGGGGTACCATGGGTCGTAATGGGGTTATGCGCAAGCGCCGTGGGCAGGTTTCGCGCCTGCCCGAGAGGTTTCAGTGGACCCGCGAATCTGGTGTGCCTTCAGGCCTCGATCCTGGGGTCCTGGAGCAGGTCGCCGGCGGTGATGGGGTCGTGAGGCAGGTTTCCCCGGGGTGACCGGAAGTAGGCGAAGGGCGTGGCGTGCAGGAGGTTCGACACACGGCTCGTGTAGATGTCGGCGTAGCGCTCGATCTGCCGGGTGAGGTGGCTCTTGTCGTTGCCGGCCCGGGTGAGCAAACCCCAGCGAGCATTGGTCAGTTCGCTGCCGGTCTTGGCGAGGGGGCCGATCTCCGCGTCGAGGGCCACGAGCTGGCCCCGGAGGTCATGGACCCGGGCCTCCAGCGTGGTTGCGTCGGTGCTGGCTGTGGGCCCGTAGCCCGTGTGCAGGCGCTGGAGCGCGAGGCGGGCCTGGGAGAGCCGGGCTTCCAGCGCCTCTTTCTCGCCCATCAGGGATAAGAGGCGTAGTTCCGTGGGCCGATAGGCCTCGAGGGCCGACACCTCGGCCTCCAATTCCCGCAGCACCAGAGCCGTGCGCCAGCTCAAGGTGCGCTTGCTCACATGCACATCACCGAACATATGGTCACCCACATAGAGGATCTCATCGCCGGAGATGCCGAGATCCCGCTCCACCTGGGCGGCAGATCCGCCCAGATAGATGCCTCCCGTGTGCAGGGGACCGGCCAGGGGACGCAGCAGACCCGACTCGTCGGCCACTTCGAAGAAGGGGGCCTGCTCGGTAAAGAAGGCCGGCTTGCGGGCGCTGACGATCACCACATCAAAGAGCTGCCGCCAGGTCATGCCGCCGGGCAAGTGCCGGTCGTAGGCGTGGGCCATCATCTTCGAGCTGAAGGTCCACTCCGAATTGGTGATGAGCAGCAGCCGCTTGCCCGCGGCTTTCTGGTCCAGCAGAGTGAGGGCTGCCTCGGGGTCCTGCACCACGTAGCGCTCGGGCGCTGCCGCAATTTCCGCCTTCAGGTGGCCTTCGATGTGCTGGGCATCCACGCGCCGCCGCACATGCCGGTAGAGGCTCGCGTACTCGAAGGCGCGGGGCAGGGCGCCCCGGTCCAGCAGGTCCACGGCCTGGGCNNGTAGGCATCCCGCTGCTCGGCGAAATCGAGCATGCGTGTGCCATGCATGGCCCGCTTCACGAAACCGAAGCGGTTGGCCTTCACCAGGTTCCCCAGCTCGGTGTCGATCACGAGCCCGCGGGTCACCATCTGGCCGTCGAATTCGAGCCCATCCATGGGCCAGTCTTCGGAGGCCAATCGTTGCCGGGCCTGGGCGTAGACCATCCGCTCGAAGGCATCCACCCGGTACTCCACCAGGGTGTAGTCCATGTCGTAGCCGATGGCCCGCACCGACCGCAGGTTCAGCGTGCGGTTGCAGAAGATCCCGCGGCCAGGGGGCGGGGCGAGGATCTGAGACGGATCTTTGGAAGGCATGAATCAGGATACCAACGAGGGCCTCGCCACCCTCATCCAGCAGTTCCAGGTGGCCTGAGAACGCTGTCCAGGGCCGCAGGACTGACTCCATGCGATTCTTGGGTTCGTTGTGGGAGATTCCATGCTCGTCCTGAATCGATTCCTGGCGTCAGCCCTGCTTTTGACGCTGACCCTGGCTGCCGCTGAAAAGCGGGCCTTCCTGATCGAGGATCTCTATCGGCTCAAGGACGTGCAGCACCTCGCGCTCAGCCCGGATGGATCGAGGCTGGCCTTCGAGATGTCCAGCCAGGATCTCAAGGCCGCGAAGTGCAGCACCCAGATCTGGGTGCTGGAGGTGGCGACCGGGACGACGAAGCAGCTCACCTTCTCGGGCAAGGCGGATACGGCGCCCCAGTGGTCCAAGGACGGCCAGACGCTCTACTTCCTGTCGAGCCGAGAGGGCGGCAGCCAGCTCTGGGCCCTGGATGCCAGCGGCGGCGAGGCCCGCAAAGTCACCGCCTTCGAGGCTGGTGTCGGAGCACCCAAAGTGGTCCCGGGTGCGAACCAAGTGGTGTTCGAGGCCTCGGTGTTCCCCGAGGCCATGGCGGACAGCGCGAAACAGAAGGAACTCAGTGAAAAGCTGGAGCACGGCCCGGTGCAGGCCCATCTGGCGGATTCCCTGCTCTACCGCCACTGGACCGAATGGCGCGACTTCCAGGTCTCGCAGCTATTCACGGCGACGTTCGAGGGCAAGGTGGAGGCGCTCACATCGGGCAAACAGGACTATCCCGCGTTCTGGCAGAGCTGGGACCTGAGCCCCGACGGCAGGGAAGTCTGCGTCACCGCCAATGCCGATCCCGTCCCCGCCCGCAGCACCAACCAGGATCTGTTTCTCATTTCGCTGGATGGGGATCACACGCCCCGGTGCATCACGGGCGACAACCCGGCGGCGGACCAGGATCCGAAGTACTCACCGGATGGCCGCTTCATCGCCTACAGGCTGCAGACCAGGCCCGGTCATGAGTCGGACCGCTTCAGGCTGGCGATCTACGACCGGATCGCGAAGACCCGCAGGGTGCTCACCGAAGCCATCGACAACTGGGTGGACACCTTCCAGTGGTCTGCGGACGGGAAAGCGCTCTGGTTCACGGTCCAGGAGAAGGGCCGCTGGCCCCTATTCCACGTGGAGGTGGCCACCGGGAAGATCACCCGCATGCTCGAAGGGCAGAGCATCAAGGAATTCGTGGTGAGCCCAGACCAGAAGTCGATCTACCTCACGAAGACCCGCGTGGGGGAGCCGGTGGAAATCTGGCACTACGGCTTCGAGGCGAAGGAGCTCAAGCGCATCACCTCGTTCAACCAGACCGTGGCCGAGGAAGTTGACATCCGTCCGGCTGAGGAGTTTTCGGTGAAGGGGGCGGATGGTAGCGACATCCAGGTCTTCCTGGTGAAGCCCCATGGTTTCGATCCCGCGAAGAAGTACCCCCTGATCCTCAACGTCCATGGCGGCCCGCAGATGATGTGGTCCGACACGCTGCGAGGCGACTGGCAGGTCTATCCCGGCGCCGGCTACATCGTGGCCTTTCCGAATCCGCACGGTTCCACGGGCTATGGCCAGGCCTTTACGGACGCCATCAGCGGCGACTGGAATGGCAAGGTGATGACCGATGTCGAGAAAGTGGCCGACCATCTGGCCGCGCTGCCCTATGTGGACCGGGACCGCATGGGCGCCATGGGCTGGAGCTGGGGCGGCTACGCCATGATGTGGCTGGAGGGCCGCACTACAAGGTTCAAGGCCCTTGCGGCCATGATGGGCGTGTACGACCTGCGGTCCATGCACGGCGCCACCGAGGAACTGTGGTTTTCCGAGCACGACCTCACGGGCACGCCCTGGGACAAGGCCGCCGCTTACGAGCGCATGAATCCCAGCAGCCGGGTGCAGGCCTTCAAGACGCCCTGCCTCATCATCAGTGGCGAACGCGACTACCGCGTGCCCTACACCCAGAGCCTGCAGTTCTTCACGGACCTGCAGGAGATGGGGGTCCCCAGCCGCCTGATCATCTTCAAGAACGACGGCCACTGGCCGGACAACCTCAAATCCATGCCCGTCTATTACAACGCCCACCTGGAGTGGTTCCAAAAGTACTTGGGCGGTGGCGCCGCTCCCTGGAAGACCGAGGACATGGTGCGGAACCTGGCCTTCGACAAGGCGGCGAAGTAGAAGCTGCTACTTCTTTTTCTTGGCGGGCGAAAGCGGGGACGGCTTCACAGGTGCGGCCAATTTGCCGGACAGTTCCGATCCCCGGTTGGTGGCGCCGTGGACGACGGCGGGTTTGGCTTTCTTGGGCTTCTTGTCGTTGGACATGGATTCCTCGGTTCGGGCCTCCGTTCCATCTGGACTTCGGCCCTATTCACAATATGGGCGCATTCATCAGAAATACCCGAACTTCTCCATCGATCTCACACGGTGATCAGACCTCGTAGAGGGCGAGGATGGTGTTCCAGTGAGCTTGGGACTTGAGGATGCGCTCGGCCACTAGGCGCAGAACGCCCTGTCCTCCCCCGATGGGGGTCACCCAGTGGCAAGCCGCCTTCACTTCGGCGACCGCATCGGCCGGGCAGCAGGCCAGCCCCACGCGGCGGAGCAGGGGCAGGTCCGGAAGGTCGTCGCCCAGATGGGCAATCTGCTCGCAGACCAGGCCGTACTTGGCGCAGAGCTGGTCGAGGACCGGGCCCTTGTCCAGGTGACCGTGGAAGCAATCCTCCACGCCCAGGTCCCGGGCGCGGTTCAGGGTGGCGTCTGAAGTCAGACCCGAGATGAAGGCCACCGGGATGCCGGACCGCTGGAGCCACTTGATTGCCGCGCCGTCTCTCACGTGGAAGGCCTTGGTGTGCCCAGGCTCCTTGTCGTAATGAAGGGCACCGGAGGTGAGCACCCCGTCGATGTCGGTGCAAAGTAGGCGGATTTTGGCGGCGCGCTGGTCCAGTTCGTCCACGGGCATCTCCCTGATCAGCCTAGCAAAACCAGGGCATCGGGTATGACAGCTGTCACGAGTCATGTGAATAAAGGCAGTCGGATGGAATGTTTCGTTGCTGGATGCTCCAATGGGTATACAGTTTTCTGGAACAGCGAAGATTTGGCTTGACAAAACACTAAACTCAATGAGTATAGTCGCATGGAGTCAATTCCGTGAACCACCAGCTCAGCAATCCCATGATCGACGAAGTCAGCTGTCTCTTCAGCGCCCTAGGGGATCCTTCCCGGCTGAAGATCCTCCGCTCCCTTCTGGATTCAAAGGAACCCCTCAGCCAGGGGGCCGTGGCAGAAGCCGCAGGGCTCTCCCAGGCCAATGCCTCGAAGCACCTGGCCTGCCTGGTGAGGGTGGGGCTCGTGAGCCGGGATCCCGAAGGCAATGCCGTCTATTTCACGCCCATCATGCCCCTGGTGGGCGAGCTCTGTGATCTGGTCTGCGGCCATGTCAGCGACCGCGCCCGGGTGACCTACAAGGCCCTGAAATGATGGGGGCTCCGGCCCTTTTTTTGCATTGGAGTATTCCTTTATGAACATTAAAATATTGCAACTACTGATCCTGCTTCTGGCCGCCGGATCGGGGTTGGGCGCCGAGGAACCCTTCACCGCGTCTCGCGCCATCCAGAAGGCCTGGACGGACCAGGCCAGGCTCAAGGCGGGCCAGGCCATGGTTGAAAGCCGCCAAGCCGAAGCCGATGGCTACCGCGATTTGAGGCCGCCTGCCCTGACCCTGAACGTCCAGGCGGTGCGGATCGACGAGCCGATGATGGCCTTTGTCATGAAGCTGAACGAGGCCCGCATCGGTGTGGCGGACTTCAATCCCCTGTCCCTGGACCTTGCGTTGATAGATGGGCTGGAGGCGAAACATGACCTGGTCGGGCTTCAGCAGCCTGACTCCCACCCAGATGTTTGAGGGGATCCAGTTGTAGTTGGGGTGGGGGGAAATGACGGTGACCTCCGCTTCATCGCCCAGGATGACGACGCGAGGTCGGGACATGGAGATTCCGGGCAGGGGATTAGGAAATTTGCCGACAGATCATATGTCTGATTGATTAAATAGCAATTTATATCTTTTGGGCCGCCATGGGACCTCCACAGAGGAAGGCTATGCTGGCATGCGCCCATGGAGGACAACTTGGTTCCGTCAAGA
>PMJK01000051.1 GCA_003158505.1 Holophagaceae bacterium
TCAGCTGCATCTACGGCCTGGGGGATCCTTCGTCCTACATGAATCTGTCCGTGAATCTGAAGGTAGGCCAGACCCTCGATCGGTCCATCCTGCTGCGCGACCTGGTGGCCATCCAATACCAGCGCAATCACCTGAGCTTCGAGCCAGGCATCTTCCGCGTGCGGGGCGATGTGGTGGAGGTCTACCCGGCCTATNNNNGCCCAAGACCCACTACGTGACCCCAGAGGACAAACTCAAGGCCGCCATCCGCGACATCAAGGTCGAACTGGAGGAACGGGAGAACGAGTTCCGCGCCGCGGGCAAGATCGTCGAACTGCAGCGGCTCCACCAGCGCGTCATCTACGACGTGGAGATGATGAAGGAAATGGGCACCTGCAGCGGCATCGAGAACTACAGCCGCTTCCTGGACGGCCGCCAGCCGGGGCAGCCGCCCCACACGCTGCTGGACTACTTCCCGGAGGACTTCATCGTCTTCATGGATGAAAGTCATGTGGCCACGGGCCAGCTCCACGGCATGTACAACGGCGACCGGTCCCGGAAGACCACCCTCGTCGATTACGGCTTCCGCCTGCCTTCCGCACTGGATAACCGGCCCCTCCAGTTCGAAGAATTCGAGAGCCGGGTGAAACAGGTGGTCTATGTTTCGGCCACACCGGGTGACTACGAGCTGCAGCAGAGCGGCGGCGCCTTCGTGGANNGTGGCCCGGGACGAGCGGGTGCTGGTGACCGTGCTCACCAAGAAACTGGCAGAACAGCTCACGGCCTACTACCAGGAGCTGGGGGTCAAGGCCGAGTACCTGCACAGCGAGATCGACACCCTGGAGCGGGTGGAGTTGCTGAAGAACCTGCGGCGGGGCGTGTTCGACGTGCTCATCGGCATCAACCTCCTGCGGGAGGGCCTGGACCTTCCGGAAGTGAGCCTGGTGGCCATCCTGGACGCGGACAAGGAAGGCTTCCTCCGCAACAACCGCAGCCTCATCCAGACCATCGGCCGGGCGGCCCGCAACGTGCGCGGCAAAGCCATCCTCTACGCCGATGTGATGACGGGCTCCATGAAGCAGGCCATCGGCGAGACTGAGCGGCGGCGCAACAAGCAGCTGGCCCACAACCTGGCCCACGGCATCACCCCTGAGACCGTGAAGCGCAACCTGGACGACGTCATGGGCGAGGCCCTGGCCCGGGAGTTCATCAACGTCACCAAGGAAGAGCGGGCCGCCGAAGAGCCGCTGCTCTACCTGGAGGACAAGGCCTTTGAGCGCGAGGTGGCCAAGCTCGAAAAGCGCATGAAGGAGCTCGCCTCCCAGATGAAGTTCGAAGATGCGGCGGAGCTACGCGATCGCATCCTGCGTGCCCGACGCGAACGATTGGTCGGTACCCCATGATGCGGGCGGTCTCGCGTATGCCGCAGGCATACCGAGCGGATGCGGCGGAGCTGCGGGATCGCATCCTCCATGCCCGAAGGGACCGGGTATTGGGGGCGGGAGACTTGCCTGTCGCCATGGCCTCGGGACCCATAGACCCATGACCGATCCGACGATTGCAGCCGAAGGCACGGCACCCCTTGGGTTGCCCGATTGGCGGAGGCGGATCCTGGACCGGACCCTGGTCGCCGGCGCCCTTCTTGGACCCCTGGCCTATGTCCCCAGTGTGTGGCTGTCCGTCCGGGAACACCTCTGGGGTCTGGTGGCCCTGGACACCCTTCTGTATGGATGGGTCCTCCTCCTGGCCCTCAAACCCAGGTGGCCCTATTCCCTCCGCGCCAGCTCCGTGGTCGCCATGGTCCTGTTGATGGCTTTGGTTCTCGGGCCCACGACCGGACTCCGGGAAACCGCCCTGATCTGGCTCGAATTTGCATCCATTGTGGCGGCCCTCTTCCTCTCCCGGCGGAGCGCCTATGCGGTGTTCGGTGCCGGTCTCCTGGCCTTGGTGGTCCTCACGGTGTTCATGAAGAGCGCCATCGCCCCCTTGGGATCGCCGGCCTGGATGGGCTGGGTGGTGACCGCCTGCAGTGCCGTCGTCCTCGGGGGCACGTTGACACTGGCCCTGACTGTCCTGCTGCGGGGCCTTGAGGATACGAATCTCAGCCTGATGCACAAGGCCGAGGAGCATCGGCAGGCGGAGGCCGCGCTGCAGCGGCTGGAGGCTGAGCTTCGCCGCTCCCAGAGCCTGGAGGTCCTGGGCACCCTGGCCAGCGGAATCACCCACGACCTGAAGAATATCCTCCACCCCATCCTGGTGCTCACCGAACTGGCCCAGGATGAGCTGGCGCCGGGCTCCCACGCCCACCAGCTGCTGGGGGACGTGCTGGTCGCGGCGGAACGGGGCAATGACCTCACTCAACGGATCCTGGCCTTCAGCCGGCCCCGAACGGCCCTCCGTCACCTCGTCCCCGTGGAGACGATCCTGGACGAGGTGAGCCGGTTATTGCGCCCGACGCTGCCCCCAGGTGTTCGCGTCCGGGTGCTGGTGGATCCGCCCATGGCTCGGGTGGAAGCCGACTCCATCGAACTGCACCAGGTGCTGTTGAACCTGGGCACCAATGCCGCCCACGCCATGCGGACCACGGGCGGGGAACTCTTGTTCCGGCTCCGCTGGGCGAGCCCGGATCAGATCGCGATCCAGGTCCTGGATGAGGGCATCGGCATGGATGCTGAGACCCTGGCGAGAGCCTGCGAACCTCTCTTCACGACGAAGTCCGAACAGGAGGGCACGGGTCTTGGCCTCGCCATGTCACTCCGGATCGTGGAAGGGTTGGGCGGAACCTTGGTGCTCTCCAGCTCCCCCGGCAAGGGCACGGTGGCCGAGATCCGCCTGCCGGCGGTGCTCCAGGAGGATCCGCATCAGGCTTGAACCTGGCGGACCTCTCGCCAGATTCTCGCCGGCATGAATGGCGTTCACTCCTGTCTGTTCGCGAGTCCTGCCCAATTCGGGCCCACCTTCCCGGCGGGGGTGGCAACCTGGGGGGGCTCCGGGAGGTTCCATGGAAGTGAATTATCAGATGGCCTGCACGGTCCCGTTCATGGCATAGACCAAGACCACATACTGGTTCCGTTCTCGGGCCCACCTTCCATCCAGGAGTCGCCATGACCCTTCGTGCCGCCCTCATCGCAGTTCTTGTCGCCGCATCGGCCCTTGCTGGGCCACCCATAGGCCCCGCTGGGCGATGGAAAACCTACGATGACAAGACCGGGGCGCTCCATGGGTTGGTGGAGATCACCGAGGAACAGGGGGTACTGAAGGGCCGGATTCTGAAGTCCTACGACCCGCTGAAGCCCAACCCCACCTGCGATCTGTGTGAGGGCGAGCGGAAGGGTCGGCCAGTCCTGGGCATGGTGTTCCTGTGGGGCCTGACCAGGCAAGGTGAGGATTACAAGGGCGGATTCATCCTCGATCCTGACAACGGCAAGGTCTATAAGGCCAAAGTGCGATTGGATGAAGGGGGCCACAAGCTCCTGGTGCGCGGATTCATCGGAATCTCGCTTCTCGGCCGCACGCAGACCTGGGTGCGCGAAGATTGAACAAGTAACCCTTCCGATGACATGAAGTAGGATCGTTGAGGGAGGGGCCCAAGTCCGATGCGAGTTCTGCTGGTCGATGATGAGCGTCTACTCCTGGTTTCCCTCACCCGTGCCCTGCAGGTCAAGCGGCCTGAATGGACCATTGAGACCGCCAGTGATGGCGTGGAGGCCATGCGGCTGCTCAAGTCCCAGCATGTGGATCTCCTCATCACCGATGTCCAGATGCCGGGGATGGATGGGCTGGCCCTCCTGATGCAGGTCAGAAAGGACCCTTGCCTTGCCGGGCTTCCATTGATTCTCATCAGTGCGCTGGATGACCGGTCCAGCGTACGGAAGGGCATGTTCTCTGGTGCCGATGACTACCTGACCAAGCCCTTCTCCGCAGAAGAGCTGATCCTGACGGTGGAAAGCCGCCTGCGCCGCCTGGAGCAAGGGGGTAATCCTTCCATCCAGGCCAGTGCCCTCAATCGCCAGTTGATGGAGCTATTAACAGATCGCGAGATGGAAGTGCTTTCGCTCATCGGTCAGGGGATGGTCACCAAGGATATCGCCGCGGCATTGGATCTCAGCCCGAAGACCGTCAGCGCCCACCGACAGAACATCATGGAGAAACTCGACCAGCACAATGCCGCGGCCCTGGCGGCCCTCGCCATCCGGGCGGGCGTGGTCTGATTCCCTTCACGCATCAGGGAAAGGATCCTCTTCTGGACGCGCTCTCTCTGAATGCCGAAAGGCACCACTAGGTAATCAGCCCAATACCGTTGAGCCACGACTCCTCGGAGTGGTGTCGGCGCCTACTTCGCGTACTGCCGAATCACCCGTTCGATGGCCGCCCGGCAGGCGGCGCAGAAACCCCCGTCATCGCGGCTGAACATGATGCAGTCCTCCTGGCTGCGGAAATAGCCTTTAGACTCGTAGTTGGCACCCTCGAAGGCGCCCACCTGCCGGCCATAGGTGTCCGTGCGCAGCAAGGTCGTCTCGAACACCTTTTCCTTGGCGAAGAGAGCGTCCATCTCGGCTTCAGGCCGGTTCGCGGCGCGGATGGCGCGGCGCTCCTTCTGGTAGGCGAGGCTGTGGGCCTCGAACTCGGCTTTCTTCCAGGGAGAGGGCAGGGGCACGTTCGGGCTGAGCAGACTCTTCCATTTGGGGTTCTTGGGGTCGGCGGTGGCGTTGGGCTCCCAGGGCTCGGGGCGCGAGGGGCTGTTGGTGACGGCCACGTCGGAGGTGTAGTACTCGTCGGCCAGGCCGGCAAAGTGGTGGCCGAATTCGTGGACGAAGAGGTAGCCGATGGTGCTGTTGCCCGCTGCGGCTGTGCTGTAGAGGTTGTGGATGCCGCCGCCGCCGTAGGTCTCGGCGTTCACCAGGATCTCCACGAACTCGTAGGGAGCCTGGGCGGCGATGTCGCGGAAGGCGCGGTTGTCGAAGGTGAGCACATAGCGCTCACTGCCGAAGGCATCGAATGTGGTGCCCAAGGGTGTGCGCCTGTGGACGCCGGTGGAAGGCCGGGAGACGCCGCTTTCCGGGGAAGGCGGGCAGAGGGCCCAGAAGTTGAAATCCTTCCGGTGCTCCTTGAACGGGGACTGCTCGAAGAGCTTTTCCATGACCATCCGGGCCGCCTGCTCGAACTTGCCGCGCTCGGCGGCTGTATATCCGTCGCCCAGGATGAGGACATCCACCTTGTCCGCGGAATCCCCGTTCTTCTGCAGGGTGATGAGGCCGCCCGCGTCCGGCCCCGGGGTCCGCTCGATGAGGGGGTCCCGGGGATCGAGTTCGAAGGTCCACAGGACCTTGAAGGCATTCAGGGCATCGCGCTTCTTCATCAGGATACGCACCGGCGCCTCGGGCGCTGGGAACCGCAGGGATTCGGAGAAGGTCCGGCTCATGGCCTTGGCCTCGTCGGTGGTTTCCCATTCGCCATAGATGCTGGCGAAACCCCGCGAGTAGAGCAGCTTGCCCGTGGCCTTGTCGGTCACTTCGAAGCAGTACTTCCCGAGGTTGCTGGTATCGATGGCCTTGGCGGGGTCCCCAGCCCAGGGCAGGGGCTCCAGCACCACCCGGTCCACGCCGAAGTGTTCGGCGGCCGCATCCCCCGTGTGCCCGTAGTCCACGCGCAGGGTGCGGGGCGGGGCGGCCAGGCAGGCCAGGGTGGCGAGGGAAAGCAGGATGGGGCGGCACTGAAGACGAAGCATGGGAGCACCTCGGCTTCCACGATAAACTGGTCGTTCGGAGATCCGATGCTCAACTCCAAGCAACGCCAATTTCTCAAGGCCCGGGCCCATGCCCTCAAGCCGGTCATGCATGTGGGCAAGGGGGGAGTGACGCCCGCCCAGGCCGCGGAATTGGACGTGATGGTGGACAGCCTGGAACTGGTGAAGGTCAAGGTCAATCCCAACAGCTTCGAGGACGAGGATACGGCAGCCAGGGCCTTGTGTGCCGCCGTCGCCGGCCTGGAGCATGTCTGGACCATTGGCCACACCATGTTGTTCTTCCGTCCCAGCCGCACCCATGACACAAGGTTCCCTTTGGTGCCCTGATTTAGGAATCGGGGGCTGTTCGCCGAAACAGGAAGTGGAGGTCCGATGCCCTACCTGTCCTGGCTGGAGGGGAGTCAGCTCATGCGGTATGCCATCCATGAGGCATGCCAAGTGGGTCGGGATCCGCTGGTCTGTGCCGTGGCCCAGCCGAACCTCGTCGAGCTTTCCAGGGTTCACGCCAGCATCGATCGGATTGGCGGGATCTGGTGGGTGAGGGACCTGGACTCCGCCAACGGCACCCGCCTGAATGATCAGCCCCTCCATCATCCTCAAGGCAATGCCCTCCAGGACGGGGATGAACTGGTGATGGGGGGGTGGCATCTGACCTTCACCGAGGGCTTCCCGGGCCTCGATGGCACCACCTTTGCGGAGCGAGTGGGGGATCTCTTCCAGGAGGTTCGCCCGGAACCAGCCCAGGCGATGGTGCTGATCCGCAGCATTGAGCTGCTGCAGCGCTCCACCGAGAAGCTGCTGCAGCAGGTGGATTCCGACGCCATGGTGAAGGGGCTTCTGGACGAGTCCCTCCTCCTTCTGGGGGCGGATCGCGGCTTCCTTGTGATGAAATCGAAGGAGGGGGGATGGCGTACCGCCCATCGTGTGGGCGATGTGCAGGAGGGCATCGGCCTCTCCCGATCGATCCTGGACTATGTGGCGCAGGAACGGACCGCGATCATGTCCAATCAGCCGCTGGCAGACCCCCGATTCGGGGGTGTGAGTCTGGTGGAGCTGCACCGGGGATCCATTCTGTGCGCGCCCATGGTGGATGACGATGAGATCCATGGGGCCCTCTACCTCGATCGGGAATCGGAGGGGCGCCCCTTCAGCCGGTTCGACCTGGCGGTCTTCCAGGCCTTCGTGCGCCTGGGTTCGATGGCCCTCCGCCAGGCCGTGCTCAACCGGCGGGCTCTGGGACAGGCCGAACAGCAGGGTGAACTGTTGAGGCTGCGCACCGTGCGGCAGCGCGAAGCCGAGAGCCATGGCGAACTTCTGGCCGCCATGGCCGCTCCGCTCAGGCGAATCCAGAGCTGGGCCGAAGGACTTGCGGATGTCACCGGCGGGGCCATCCGGTCCCAGCTGGATCAGCTGGCGACACTGCTCGAGCGCGGCAGCCGGGAGGGCCATGCCGAGGACGTGCCCACGGTGGGTCACTCCATGCCGGTGGCTGCGCTGCAGGAGGAGCTGGTTCAGCGCTGGGAATCCCTGCTTCGCCTGCGCAAGGCCCGCCTGAGTCCCTCAGAGCCTCCGCCCGCATCGGTCTGGATGACCGGTGGTCCCCTCGTGGTGGCCCTCGCCGGGTTGGTGGAACCCATGCTCATGCAGGTGCCTCAAGGGGAAGTGGTCACCATGCGCTGGGACCAGGAACGGGGATTCTGGGTTCTCCGGCTGAACCTTCCGGCAGGATTGCATGCCCCCATTCCCGATCCCTGGACCCAGCGCAGGCTGCAGGACGCTGGGGCTCGCTGGCAGTGGGCCGATCAGGCCCTGGACCTCTTCCTTCCCGAAGGTCCCGACACCATGCCTGAGGAACCCGCCCGGCCCCTCCTGGGCTTGGTGAGCGACGAGCTGGACCTGTTGGGGCTCTTCCAGACCGTGGCTGAAGCGGGAAATCTCTGGCTGCACCCTCTGGAGCAGGAACCACCCCCGCCGCCCCTCCCCAAGTTCCGGTTCCTGGTGGTGGATGCCCGGGGAACCCGGGATCTGGAGGGCTGCATCCGCGCTTATCGCCACCATCCATCCTTCGCCACGACGCCCATTCTGGTGGTGCGCTGCTCCGAAGACGAAACCCCCAGGCTCATCGAGGCCGGCGCCACGGATTGGCTGGCCGAGGGCTTCCGCTGGGAGGCCCTCCACCATCGGTTGCAGGTGCTGCGCGGGCACACCGAACTTCAGCAGCGGGCCCTGGCCACCGAGCGGCTGGAATCCTTCCGCCAGATGGCGGGGACGCTGAAACATGAAATCAACAACCCCCTGGCGATCATCTCGATGCAGGTCGAGATGCTGCAGCGGAAGTACCCTGAAGAAGGGAAGCTCGAAAAGATCGGCGAGATGGTGGATCGCATCCGGGCCCTGGTGCAGGTGCTCCAGAAGATGCGGGAAACACCCACGGAAGACTATGCGGATGGCTCAAGCATCCTGAAGGTGGGCAAGAGCGGCTGACAGCTTTTATCTGCCAGCCACCAATAGCCGCAGGCCTCGCTCGCTGAGGAGGGCCTGGACGGGCCAGTCATGGGGATCTATGGGGACCGTTCGGTGCATCTGGGCCTCGAAGCCCACGCCCACGCTGAGCACGTCCTCCGGCAGTCTGGCCAGCAGGGCGTCGTAGAAACCCCGGCCGTAGCCGATGCGGTGGCCGTCGTCATCGAAGGCCAGGCCCGGCACCAGGAGCAGTTGCACGGGCGGAAGAAAGTGCTGGGCCAGGGTCGGTTCCATGAGTCCCCAGGGCCCCTTCTCCATAGGCTCTGTGCCCCAGGCCAAGCGAGGGGGTTGGGTGGAGACCACTCGCGGGAAGAACCACAGCCAATCCGGATGGGCCGACACGGCGGATCGGAGGTCGATCTCGGAACCGAAGGGCCAGAAGGCGCCGATGCGGTTGAAACGCCGGTTCCGGCACAGGTGGTCCAGATGGATCGAGAGGGCCTTTGACCAGGCCTCACGGGAGTCGGCCGGAAGAGCCTCCCGGCGAGCCTTCAGGTGGGCGCGGAGTTCGGGTTTTGTATCCACGACTTCACCTCAGCAGAGCAGGAACCTTTCCGTCAACGGAGTATCCTCAGCACTGGAGTCCAGCCATGAATTCCCGTTCCCTATTCCTGTTGTTCGTTGCCTGCCTCGCCCTCAACGCCCCCCGGTCTGCGCATGCGCAGACCGGGATCCAGCGTCAGGCGCCATCCACGCAGCTGGTGCAATCTATTCCCGCGGAGACCGACCTCGCGGATCCTTCGCTTCCTTTCGCCAAGGACGTGTGGGTGAACCTGATTCAGGGTGCGAAGACCAGCGTGGATGCGGCGGAGTTCTACGTCACCAGTCGGGCGGGGAGTGCCCTGGAGCCGGTGCTGGCGGAACTCGAGAAGGCGGGGGCCCGAGGCGTGAAAATGCGCTTCCTGCTCTCCTCGAAGATGCTGGATCAGGACCCCGTTTCCGTGGCGCGGATCCGCCGCATTTCCGGGGCCGAGGTCCGGAGCCTCGATCTGATGGGCGTATCCAGGGGCATCCTCCACGCCAAGTACTTCGTGGTGGATGGCCGGGAGGCCTTTCTGGGCAGCCAGAACTTCGACTGGCGGGCCCTGGAGCACATCCACGAGCTGGGCGTGCGGACCGCGGATCCGCGGATCGTTTCGCGGCTGGCGGAACTTTTCGCCATCGACTGGCGCTTTGCGCAGAATGGTAAGCTGCCGGACCTTCCCGTTCAGCCGCCCCCGACCGCACGCCCCGACGTGGAACTGGTGGCCAGCCCGCCCTTCCTGACCCCGAAGGGCATCCGGCCGGGCGTCGATGCGCTGGTGGAACTGCTGGGCCAGGCCAAGCAGACCGTGCGGGCGCAGATGCTGACCTACTCGCCGATCTCGGGTCAGGATCACTACTGGCCCGTGCTGGACAATGCCCTCCGGGCCGCGGCCGTGCGGGGCGTGAAGGTGCGGTTGATGGTGTCGGACTGGGTGCTGGGGGGGCGGGCGCTGCCCCACCTGAAGGCCCTCACCTTGATCCCCAACCTGGAGGTGAAAGTGGTGTCCATTCCTGAGGCAAAGGAAGGTCACATCCCCTTCGCGCGCACCATCCATAGCAAGTACCTGGTGGTGGATGGCACGCAGCTGGCCCTGGGCACCAGCAACTGGGAAGAGAGCTATTTCATGGAGTCCCGCAACGTCGAGCTGATCTTCCGCGACTCGCCCCTGGCCAACCAGGCCACGGGAATCTTCGACCGTCTCTGGACCAGTCATTACGCATTCACCCTGGACCCGCTGAAGACCTACGAAAAGCGGAAGGTCGACTAAACCGAGGCGTAGACGTTGTAAAGGTTGTCCCGCTCCAGGGCCTCGAAGCCGGCCTCCCGGATGAGGCGCACCAGCTCGCCCTGCTGAAGGCCCTGAGGACTCTTGGCGCCGGCCAGATGGGCGATCTCTTCGGCGATGACGGTGCCGTCCAGATCGTCGGCACCGTAGCTGAGACCCGCCTGGGCCAGGCCCGGTGAGATCATCACCCAGTAGGCCTTGATGTGCGGGATGTTGTCGAGCAGCAGCCGGGCTACCGCGATCTCCCGCAAGTCCTGAGTTCCCGTGGTCTCGTGGATGACATGGGTGGCGCTCAGCTCGTTGTCCTCGTTCTGGTAGGCCAGGGGGATGTAGGCCAGGAAGCCCGTGTAGCCCGCCGCCAGTGAGCGATCCTGCAGGTTCCGCAGGCGCAACAGGTGATCCACGCGGTGCCGGGCTTCTTCGATATGGCCGTAGAGCATGGTGCAGTTGGTGGGCAGGCCCTTGCGGTGGCAGAGTTCGGCCGTGTCCAGCCAGACCTGGGCGTCCTTCTTGCCAATACAGATCTTTTCCCGCAGTTCCTCGTCGAAGATCTCGGCGCCGCCGCCGGGGCAGCTTTCCAGGCCGACCGCCATGCAGCGGTCCAGGAAGGCGTCGGTGCTCAGGCCCGAGATGCGCGCGTAGTAGTCCATCTCGATCATGGTGAACACCTTGAGGTGGATGGAGGGGAAGCGCGCCTTGATCTTGCCGAACAGATCCTCGAAATAGTCGATCTTCAGCTTCGGGTTGTGCCCCGAGGTCATGTGCAGCTCGCGGACGCCTGCATTCTCGGGCTTCTCCAGCTCCCGGATGATGTCCGCGGCCGACAGGGAATAGGCCCTGGGATCGCCGGGCTTGGCCTGGAAGGCGCAGAATTGGCAGTGCGTATAGCAGACATTGGTGTAGGACAGGCGCCGGCTCACCACGTAGTAGGCAGCCTTGCCGTGCTTCTGCAGCCGCACATGATGGGCCATGGCGCCCACGCCCGTGAGGTCGGCCGTTTCATAGAGCAACAGACCGTCGTCAAAGGTCAGGCGCTCCCCGCGCAGTACCTTGTCGGCCAGGGGAAGCAGGCGCGGATCACGGATTCTCGAATGGAGTGACAACATCGATACCTCGGCATTCCAGTGTAGCGCCGCAGGGTTGGATCGATTGTTCTTGAGAAAGGAATATATGAAAGCGGAGGACAACGGAGGGGTTGAGGAAAGCTGAGAAAGGACAAGGCTTGTCTCCGCTCTCCTCCGCTGCTCCGCTTGCCTCCGCTTATCAAATTCCGTTTGCTTTTCGGGCTATCTCAGGCCCTCGTGGATGCGGGAAATGAGGGCCGGACCCTCGAAAATCAGCGCGCTGTAGATCTGGGCCAGGACCGCACCGTCCTCCAGAGCGCCTTTTACATCCTCGGCGGATCCGAGCCCACCACAGGCCACCAGGGGCAGACGGCCACGCAGGGCGGACAGGATGCGGCGACGCACGTCCCTGGCCTTGGCCTTGAGCGGCACGCCGCTGAGGCCACCCGCGCCCTTGGCCTCCACGAGGGCACGCAAGGGCTCCTCAATCACGCCACGATCCAGGGTGGTGTTAGTGGCGATGAGCCCCGAGATCCCGGAGGCTACTGCCACCTCGACGATGGCGTCCAGGTCCTCCGGGGCCAGGTCCGGGGCCAGTTTCAGCAGCAGGGGCTGGCGCTCCAGGCCCATCTCCTTCCGCAGGTCGAGCATGCCCGCCAGCAGAGGTTTAAGGGCCTCCGGGGCCTGGAGGTTCCGCAGACCCGGTGTATTGGGGCTGCTCACATTGAGGGCGATGTAGTCCACCTGCGGCGCGATGGGGCGGTAGGCGGCGCGGTAGTCGTCCAGGGCCTGAACCTCGGGGGTCTCTTTGTTCTTGCCCAGGTTGCCGCCTACGATGAGACCCGCCGGGCGATGCCGCAAGCGGGCAGCCACCACTGCGGCCCCCTCGCTGTTGAAGCCCATGCGGTTGAGGATCAGGCCCGCCTCGGGAAAGCGGAACAGGCGCGGCCTCGGATTGCCCAACTGGGGCCGAGGCGTGACGGTCCCGATCTCCACGTGGCCGAAGCCCAAGGCCTTCCACAGGGGCAGCAGGGTGGCCCCCTTATCCAGGCCCGCGGCCAGTCCCAGCGGTGTCGGAAAGTCCAGACCAAAGGCGCGGCGGCGCAGCCGGGCCGGATGGCCCGGTTCCGGGAGGCGGGGCCAGGAACAGATCCGTTCCCCCAGCCAGAAGGCCAGGTTGTGCGCGGTTTCGGGATCGAGGCGGAAGAGCAGCGGGCGGATGGTCCCGTAGAGATCCATCACTTCACCGTCACGGTGGCCACGGCGGTGACCTCCTTGTAGTCCTCGCGCCGCACCTGGACGTGATAGATCCCTGGCGTGGCGGGGGCAGTGTAGAGCCCCGCGGTCGTGATGGTTCCGCCTCCCGGTTCCACCACCCGCCAACCCACTGGGCTCCCCGGGATGTGGACACCCTTTTGTACGTTGATTTCGGCCTGGAAGGTCTGGGTGGCACCGGCTCCCAGGCTGACGGTCACGGGGCGGAGGTTCAGGGTGGGGACAAAGGGTTCCGGGGGCTTGGAGGGCACTGCATTCCCGGGGGCAGTGCAGGCAAGGACTACCAGGAGCGAACTCGCGGAAAGGATGCAGACGAGCGGATCGCGGGACAACGCCATGCGGACCTCAAAGTCCTTCAGGATAGCGCAGGCTAGGGACCTCGCTCAGAACACTCGGCGCCTGGAAACGGCTGCACGCCCGCACCAGTGCATCCCCGCCGGCCAACGGGCTGAGGCACCATCCTGGAGCAGGGGCGCCTGGGCCATGATCGGGGGGCTCAGGCGAATGTGCCAGTGAGCCAGGACAGCCTTCAGAGTGGAGATCGTGGAGCAACGGCAGGGCACGGGGCTTTCCTTCCACCGTTCCCCACTGTTCCTGACCGGTGAAGGCAATTTATTGCTCGAATTGTCACGCTGGTGGAAAGGAACAATGCTTGAGAAACCAGTGAGAAATGGTGATGAACGGTGAAATAGAGGGTTGGAACACTGAATCTTGGGTGATGTTCATCTGGGCGGCACTCAGGGTTCCACCACCTGGATGGACACGATCTTCGCGCCAAGCTCCAGGTCATCGAGAACCTTCATGGCGTGGTCAAGATCCTCGACCTCACCCAGGCGCGTGTACTTGCCCGTGAGGTGGGGCGTGGCGTTGGTGGTGATGAAGAACTGGCTGCCGCCCGTATCCTTGCCAGATAGCGCCATGCCTACGCTGCCGGGACCGTACCAGGTCAGCGAGTCCTCGCAGCGCACGGTGTAGCCTGGTCCGCCATCCAGGGTGTCGCAGGGCGAGCCCATCTGCACCACGAAGTCCGGCACCACGCGCGGCACCAGGCGGCCGTCGAAGTAGCCCCTCCGCGCTAGCAGCACCAGGTTGGCCACGTTCATAGGGGCCACGGTGGGATCCAGCCGGAGCGTCACGCTGCGCCTTCCGCTGAAGGCAATGCGCAGACGCAGGGGTTTGGCTCGTTCGGCGAGACGGATCGCCTCCGCAAGGATCGCTTCGTCAGTTTGAGTGGGCTTCGGCGCGGCGGGCCAGGGTGCCATAGGATCCAGCTTCCGCAGGGCCAGGCAGGCCTCCCAGCGGCAGGTCCAGTCCGGATGCTGAAGCCAGGACCGCAACTGCGCAATCTGCTCTTCCGGCGTCATTTTCCACCGGGCATAGCTCTGGATGAGTGCCTGCTGGGCTTCGAACTGGGTGTCCTTCCAGGTGAACTTGGTGAGGGCATCGAGATCGATAGGTGCGGTGGAGAGATCTTCGATGGCGGCCGCACGGGCAATGGGATCAGATCCGGAAAGCAGGCGCGATCGCACCTGGTCGGCCTGTCCTGGATTCTGCCGGCGGAGCGTGGGCAGGAGCGTGCCGACCATCATCGGGCTCGAAGCACCAAGGGGCGGCTCTTGGCGAAGGGCGGATTGGAGGAAGGGAAGGGGAGTCTCCAGTTTTGCCAGGGCCTGGTACCCGTACCACTGGGCAAGGGGATGCGTCGAGCAGGACCAAGGATCTCCGCTGACCTGGAAGGCTTCGACTGGCGCGGGGCTTGGCACACCTTCGGAGAGCCGGGAGAGAATGCCCACACAGGCTTGATCCAAGGTGGACGGATCAGGCCGTTGGAGCCCCATCGCCGGCCATGCCTCGGAATCCGGTGCAAGCGATTGGAAGGCATGGAGGGCCAGTTCTCGGCGCTGGGCCCAGGGCGCCCGGTTCCATGCATCCATCAGCGCCAGCAGACTTCCAGCCGTGGCCTTCACAGGCGGCAGCAGCTGCTTCTCCTGCCCCGCCATCACCAGCCGCAGCCGCGCGGCCTGGGCGCGGACGGGATCCACCTTGCTGGCCTTCTGGAGGGCCTCCAGGAAGGCCTGGAGTGCGGGGGATACCTCGGCGTCATTCAGGCGCGCCGTCGCAAGGGACGCTTCCAGGTGCAGGTGCTTCGGCCAAGTAGCGGCATCGCCAGATTTCAAACCCTCCAGCGCGGTCAGCGCCTTGGGGCTCTTCAGGCGATTCAGCATGAACAGCGCCGTGAACCGCTCCCGGGGCGTGCGGGCGGCCTCGGCCTTGGCCTCCCAGACTTCGGGTGTGGGCTTCTCCAGTTCCGGTGGCAAGAGGGAAGGCGTGCCCGGGGCACCGATGCGCACGATCGTCCGCTCCAGCCGCGCCCGGTCCTCTTTAGGAAGGGCGGTCTTCTGGGCCTCAGTCCACGTCATGGGCTGCCGGGCCCACTCCGCCTGGATCGCGTCGCGGACCGTGAAACGCGGTCCCATACGCTGGATCCTGGGCCGCGCATGCACGGCCAAGGAGGCCAGCAGGGGAATGCTCAGGAGGCAGAGCAGGCGGCGCATGGGAACCTCGGGGAGCTTCATGCTAGCGGCTTGGTTCCGTGTCGGAGCGGTGCTTCGGGCACAATGGCCGGTGGAGGTGGTGTAGTGGGCAAGGTCAAGCCAGGGCAGGAGCGGTTGCTGGAGGTGATCCCCGCATTCGATCAGCCCGAAGTCTGGGTCCGGTTCCCCCGCCAACTCGGTGATGTCATCTTTTCCATCCCATTCTTGTATGGGCTGCAGCGGTCCTGGAATGCCATCGCCGAATCACAAAATAAGCGAATCCGCTGGGTGGCGGTGGGACACGCCATTGGAGCGGCCATTTTCAGCGAGGCCCACCCGGATTTCATCGCAGAAAGCGTCATCGAGGCGGGAAAGGACCAGAAGCCGGACCCTTGGGCGCTCATCCGGCGGTGGCGGAAGCGGCCGCCCGTGGCCTTCATCAACCTCAGCCAGTCCGCGCGGCTAGCCTTTGCCGCCTGGTCAGCAAGGGTACCCATCCGAGCGGGGATCGCGGACAACAACCTGTCCCTTCTCT
The DNA here is from genome assembly GCA_003158505.1 of Holophagaceae bacterium. Classification (GTDB taxonomy): domain Bacteria; phylum Acidobacteriota; class Holophagae; order Holophagales; family Holophagaceae; genus Geothrix. Next base: position 15,468 of record PMJK01000051.1, read on the forward strand.
ACCACTACCCCTTCATCTACCGGGATCTACCCATCCATCTCGTGCGCAGGTATGAGCCCCTTCTGGAACAACTGACAGGAAGCGCCCGGCTGGAATGGATGCCCATGCTGCCTGAACGGCTGGGGGGCGAGGGTGGATTCGCGAAATTGCGAACGGCGGGGTGGCAGGGCGGACCCTTCGTGACTCTCTCTTTTGGAACCCGTGGCTTCAATAAGCGCTGGTTCCCTGAGATCCAACAGTGGAGCGGCTTTGCGAGGATCGCGATAGAGCATGGGCTTGGCGTGGTCTGGCTGGGCGGTCCGGATGAAATCGAGCTCGGGAATCGCCTCGCAAAGGAGGTACCTGGAACTTGGAACCTGACCGGACAGACAACCATGCCCGAGGCCTGCGCCATCCAGAGCAAGGCCTGGGGTAATGTGGCGGTGGATACCGGGCTCGCCCACACAGCCGCCGGAACGGGGCGCCCCACGCTCACGGTGAACGGCGTGTCGCCTGAACAGCTGATCAATCCCCTCGGGCCCTTCGCCCTTTCGGTGCGAGGTCCCTGCATTGATGTGTCGGATGCCCCGACACTGCTCAGCCCAGAGGAGAACCAGGGCACGGCCCACCGGGTTTACCCCATGCGAGTCTGGAACCTGCTTCAAGGCCTTGTCATGGAATCAGAAGGACGGTTGCTGAACGCGGCGCTGCCAATGGGTGCTCGTGAAGATTCCTGAGGGAGCGCTCTGGGTTCGCATGCCCCGGTTCATTGGCGATGCGGTCATGATCAGCCAGGCCGTGGTCCCGGTCCGAGCCCTCGGATACGATCTGGTGGCCTGGGGACCAGGGAAAGTGGTGGAACTCTTCGAGGGGGCCGAGCCCTTTGCTGCCATTGCTCCGGACCAGGAACGCAAACCGGGTGTCTTCTCGATGCGAAGCCTGCTGAGCCGGCACCGTGCCGGCGGAGTCCTGAACCTTCCGCGAAGTCAGCGCGCCACCCTGGCTGGCGTCATTTCAGGCCTGGATCTGAGGGTCGGTTGGGCCACAGGCCTCGCCTCCCTCCTGCCGACCCATCGGCTGGAGTACCAAAAGGCGATTGGCCACCAGCGTGATCGGTATCGGGCACTCCTTCAAAAGGCCTTTCCAAATCTGGGGGATGCCCCGGATCTGGTCTTCCGACCCCGGTTGGAATCCACCCAGACTGCCAAGGCCTTGCTTGAACCATTGGGTGGCGCACCCTATGCCGTCCTGGCTCTCGGGGCCATGAGCTGGAGCAAGCGACTGGGCGATGAACGATTCGTGGATGCCGCGCTCTGTCTGGAGCGGGCCGGATGCCGGGTGGTTTTGCTTGGCGCGCCGGGCGAGGATCAGCGGCATGGTGCCATGATCAAGCAGCGGGTAACTGGAGCCCTCGACCTTACGGGACAGACCCCCCTGTCCGTGGCGGCAGGGGTTCTATCCAGTGCTCGGCTCGTCCTGGGGAACGATTCAGCCCTTGCCCATCTGGCAGCTGCCTGCGGGATACCCGTGGTGGTCGCCTTCGGCCCCACAGACCCATCCATGACGAGTCCCAGGGGACCGTGGGTCCGCGTTGTACGAGATGAGTCCTTGTCCTGTCTGGTCTGTCAGAGGGGGGCCTGTCCAGTGGAAGGGCACCCCTGCATGAAGCTGTTGGATCCCAAGCTGATCTGCCAGGCCATTGAGGAGGGTCTAGTAGCGGGGGTCCCTACCACGCCCGTTCCGGGCAGCCGCCCATAGGCCATCCCAGGTGGGCTTCAGCATGCTCCAGCGAAACTGGAAGAAGCGTTTTTGAAGGAGGTTCAACCCGATGAGCAGGCGGACGAAACTCCTCCCTGGATGAATCTCGCGATGCAAGAGCAGGCGGTTCCGCACGCCATAGAAGGTGGTCATCGGGGACCGCCTTCCTGTGCTGGTGCCCCGCTCATGAAGGATCGCGCGGTCCAGAAGGGCAAGGGGCAGGCCCATGCGATGGGCGCGGTGGCAATAGGCCGCATCTTCGTAGTAGAGGAAGTAGTCTGAAGGCCATGGCCCAATACGTTGCCACTGCTGGCGCGAGACGAACAGGGAGGCGCCGCTCAGGCTCTCCCGGTGGGTCAGGTACCTGCAGCCCTCCGGAGAGGGTGGAAGGTCTAGCTGATTGACTTCATACCAGGTCGGATGGCGGTCTGCCCCGATTTGGCGGCCGCGCTCGTTTTGTGTGTGTGCCCAGAAGGCGACCTCGGGATAGGCCCGGGACAGCAGGACGAGTTCCTCGAGCATGGGGGATTCGATGACCGCATCATTATTCAGGAACCAGACACCTTCCGCCCCTTCCTCAAAGGCCCTTGTGGCTCCGAGGTTGCAGCCCGCACCGAACCCGGGGTTCTCATGGTAGGTGAGCACCAGGAGATTCGGATGGGTGTTGCTCAGAGCCGTTGTCAATCCCTCCCCAGGACCATGGTCTACGACGATCACACGATGGGGAAAAGGTTCATGAAGAGCGAGGGACAATAGGCAGCGCCTAGTGGGACTCGGGTCCCCATAGTGGACCAGCACCACGACAGGCGAGGCTTTTTCTGGGAAAGCAGGAGTGTGGGACAATGCGGGACTCAAAGTAATCGGAACAGGATCCGAGGGGGTTGTGTGGATTTGAGCACGAAGCAGGAGCGGAGTGCCACTTTGCGGAGCGAAGCCCAAAAGGGGTGCCGCACAGGGAGGCTCCGACGCCGCGAGTTCTGCGAGCGGGAGCGCGCACCGCGTGCGTCCGGCGGAGGTGCGGCATGAGGATGCAGCAGGAGCGGAGTGCCACTTTGCAGAGCGAAGCCCCGCAGGGGTGCCGCACAGGAGGTGCGGCATGAAGGGTGTTGTTCTCGCCGGGGGCACCGGTTCGCGCCTTTTCCCTTTAACGAAGGTGACCAACAAGCATCTGCTGCCCGTGGGCTATGCACCCATGATCTGGCATCCCGTGTGGAAGCTGAAGCAGGCCGGTCTGGACGAAATCGCCATCGTTACCGGTACTGAGCACATGGGGGATGTGGTGGGCTCCCTGGGCTCCGGCAAGGATTTTGGCTGCCGCTTCACCTACAAGGTGCAGGACGAGGCCGGNNTCTGCGTGATCCTGGGCGACAACATCTTCCAGGACAGCCTGGACGCCGAGGTCGAGGCCTTCCGCAAGCAGGGCCAAGGCGCCCGCATCATGCTCAAGCCCGTGGAAGATCCCCAGCGCTTCGGTGTGGCCGAAGTGAAGGAGGGCAAAGTGGTGGGCATCGAGGAGAAGCCCAAGGTCCCGAAGTCCAACCTCTCCGTCACCGGCATCTACTTCTACGATGGCCAGGTCTTCGACATCATCCGCCGGCAGAAACCCTCCGGGCGCGGCGAGATGGAGATCACCGACGTCAACAACGCCTACATCGAGCGCGGCCAGATGAGCTTCGGCACCTTCCGAGGGTGGTGGTCCGATGCGGGCACCTACCCCAGCCTGGCCCATGCCAACGAACTGGCTCTCAAGGAAGCCATGCCCTTTCCTGACATCGCGAGGAAGATCTAATGGAATTCCAAAAAGGCCCCATTGGGGGCGTGGTGATCATGCCGTTTCGCAAGTTCGTGGACGAGCGCGGCTGGCTGGCGGAGATCTTCCGGCAGGACGAGTTGCCCGAGTGGTTCCGTCCCGAAATGGCCTACGTGAGCGTGACCAACCCGGGCGTGCTGCGGGGGCCCCACGAGCATGTGGACCAGGCGGACCTCTTCTGCTGGGTGGGCCCCGGCGATTTCAAACTCACTCTCTGGGACAACCGGCCCGACAGTCCCACCTACCGGAACCGCATGGAACTGGCCATGGGCGTGAACAACCCCGGATCAGCCCTCATCCCCAAGGGTGTGGTGCATTGCTACCGCTGCATCAGCCATGAGCCAGGTCTCGTCATCAACTGCCCGGACCGGCTCTTCATGGGCCAGGGGAAAGCCCAGCTTATCGATGAGATCCGCCACGAGGACGACCCCGCGAACCCCTTCGTGAAGGATGAGCTCTCGCGCAGGGCGCAGGTCTGATGCGGGTCCTCGTCACGGGCGCCTCCGGCCAGCTGGCCCAGGCCATCCGCCTGGTCTGGGCGGAGCATGAGCTGCTGCTCCCCGAGGAGTCCGTGCTGGACCTGAGCCAGCAGGAGGCCATCCGTTCGGTGGTGGCCGGGGCCAGGCCCGATGTGGTGGTCAACTGCGGCGCCTTCACCCAGGTGGACCGCTGCGAGACCGAGGCCGAACTGGCGATGCGCATCAACGGTACCGCCGTGGGCTGGCTGGCAGATGTCTGCGAGGCCCAGGGAGCGATGCTCATCCAGATCAGCACCGACTATGTTTTCGACGGTACGGGCACGCGGCCCTACCGGGAGGACGATCCGGTGAATCCGGTCTCGGTCTATGGCCGCACCAAGCTCGAAGGTGAGCGCCAGGCCGCGCGCTGTTCCCGGCACCTGATCGCCCGCACCAGCTGGCTCTACGATTCCTGGGGCAAGAACTTCCTGAACACCATGCTGAACGCTGCTGCCCAAGGGAAATCCCTGCGGGTAGTGGACGACCAGCGAGGTGCCCCCACCACCTGCCGGGCTCTGGCCCGCCAACTCAAGATGGCCGCCGAGCAGAACTGGCAAGGCCTTGTCCACACCACCTGCCAAGGCGAGACCACCTGGCATGGGTTCGCCTGGGCGATCTTCGAGGCCAAGGGCATTGCTGCGGATCTGAGCCCCTGCGCCACTGCCGACTACCCCACCCCGGCCCGACGCCCCGCCTACTCCGTGCTGGACGGCACCCGCCGCCGGAGCCTGGGGCCTGACCTCATGCCAACTTGGCAGGAAGCCCTGGCCGAAGTCATCGACCATCCTGAGTTCGCAAAGGAAGCCTGATGCCTGAGACCATCCTCATCACCGGCGGGGCCGGCTTCATCGGCAGCAATCTGGTGCACCGCTGGCACCGCAATCATCCGGATGACCGGATCCTCGTGCTGGACAAACTCACCTATGCAGCCGATCCAAAACAGGTCGAAGGCCTCGATGGCGTGGAACTGGTGGTGGGCGACATCCAGAACCTGGAGCTGGCGCGGCACCTGATCGAGAAGCACCAGGTGACCAAGGTCTTCCACCTGGCGGCGGAAAGCCATGTGGACCGCAGCATTACGGGCCCGGCCGCCTTCATCCAGACCAACGTGGTGGGCACCTTCTCCATGCTGGAAGCCACCCGCCAGGCCTGGGCCGGGCAGAAGGACTGCCGCTTCCTGCATATCAGCACGGACGAGGTCTACGGTTCCCTGGGCGAGACAGGCAAGTTCCACGAGGAGATGGCCTACGCGCCGAATAGCCCCTACAGCGCCAGCAAGGCCGGCAGCGATCACCTGGTGCGGGCCTACCACCACACCTATGGCCTGAACACCGTCACCACCAACTGCTCGAACAACTACGGCCCCAGGCAGCACCCCGAGAAGCTGATCCCCCTGGCCATCACCCGCATGGCCAAGGGCGAACCCATTCCCATCTATGGCGACGGACTGAACGTGCGGGATTGGCTCTTCGTGGAAGACCACTGCGCCGCCCTGGAGACTGTAATGCTCAAGGGCGTGGCCGGCGAAACCTACTGCGTGGGTGGCGACAACGAGCAGACCAACCTGACCCTGGTGGACCTGCTCTGCGACCTGGTGGACCGGCACCTCGGGCGCCCCGAGGGCACCAGCCGCAAGCTCAAGACCTTCGTGCGGGACCGGGCCGGGCACGACCGGCGGTACGCCATCGATGCCACCAAGATCCAGACGGAATTGGGCTGGCGAGCAGATACGGCCTTCACCCAGGGCCTGGAGCGCACCGTGGCCTGGTACCTCCACTGACCCCCGAATCAGCAACCCCTGGGCGCCGGTGCCTCAAGTCGGCCCTGCCGACCGTCCTGAATAAGTGGCTCCATCATCAACTTGCATCGTTAGCTGAAATCTGAGTTGCGGTAACGGCCTCAGCATCTTGTTGAATCAGGTCCAGATTCAGCCGTTAGACGCCTGGGATGCATGGGTGTTATTGCTTCAATGGTATCCCGAAACGCAGGGGGACCCATATTGGGCGCCGCCGCGCAGGCCCTCTGACCGGTTTTGTCTCAACTTCCCGTCCGAAGTCTAAAGCCTGATCTAGGGTTCGTTTCCCATTCTGCACTTTCTTTTTCAGGACCTGCCTTGAGCAGTCATGGGTGGGCAATGGCACAGGATTGGAGTTTATAAATCAGACCCGGCCTCGTCCACAGCTCCAGAAATCCCGCAATGCAGAATGGGGTAAGCGGCTCCATTCACATTTGTTGAAGGTTAGTTCAATCACTCCTGGTCCCAAGTTGGAAGCATGAGCTTGGCAAGTACGGAGGCAAGGCGGCTGAAGGCTGAGAGGGTGGGAGGCATCAGGGTGATCGCCTGCCTCCAGTGCATCCATGCCTCAGCCCTCCGGCGCCGCTTGAGTGCATGCTTGGCGGCATGACAGTAGGCTCGGAACAGGCCAGCTTGGGCGGTTTTGATTTCCGTTGGAGATCCGACTTGCCTGGCCAACTGCAGCAGATCCTTCCGACACATGAGTTCAGCTTCCAACATAGCGGGGAGGTTCCTGCTGGTGCCAGCGGGATGCACTCGATAGCGAACCAGAGGGCGGTCGACGAATCCGAATGTACAGCGGGTGGAGAGTTCACCCCACAGCAGCCAGTCCTCCGAAAGCCGACCGATGGCAAATCCCGGATGGGGAGGCTGGATCAGCTCGGCCTTGACCATGACCGACGAGCAGCAGATGAAATTCGCCTTGAGGAGGTTGCCGAAGACCCTCCCTTCAGCCCGGCCCCAGGGTTCCGCAGGAGGGCACGGCTGTCCATTCGCATCCATATCTTCGACACCTGTATGAACCAAGCCGGCACTAGTTTGGTCAAACACGTTTAACTGGGCTTCCAACTTGTCGGGCGACCACAGGTCGTCCGAATCCAGGAAGGCGATGTACCGGCCCTTGGCCTCTCGGAGTCCTCGATTTCTTGCCGAGGAGACTCCCCCATTGGCCTGGGATATGAGTCGGATCCTTAAGTCCTTCTCCTGCCATCGACGGATCAGGTCCGAGGTTTCGTCCTTGGAACCATCATCGATGACAAGGATTTCAAGGTCGGAAATGGTCTGGGTTCGGGCCGACTCAAGCGTCTCATCAATATACCGGGCCGCGTTAAAGGCAGGTACCAGGACTGTCACCAATGGAGGAGAACTGGTCATGAATTACCTTGGTGTTTGAATGCGGAGGTTAGGGTGTAACCCACGGCTAGGATTGTGAATTGTGGAGGGAGGCTGCGGTGGAATTCAAACCCTATCCAAGCGCCCGGGTCGTGCGACCCATCTTCCCGGCTTTCCAGTCTTTCATGGCCAGCCATTCCAAAATGGCGCGCCGAAACGCGCCTCTGAATAACAGGCTTTGGAAGCGGTACCAGACGTTCCGGCGCTGGGCCCGGAGGCGTTCGGGGAAATAGCGTTGGATGAATGCCCAGCGGTTGCGACGGGAATAGTACTCCATCACTGGACTGCGGTGGCCTGTGCTGAGGGATTCCTCATGCAGAACAACCACTTCAAGGCAGGCACTGGCGGTGAGGCCCAGCCGTCGGACCTCCATGGTGAAGGCAGGGTCTTCATAGTAGAGAAAATAGTCTTCGGGAATGTAGCCAAGTTGGTGCGCCAAATCGTTGCGGAAGAATAGGGAACAGCCACTGACGAAGGAGAGTGGATTGCCTTCAAGCAGGCCCGGATCAAGAACTGGCTCGATGCTGAAATCTCCGAGATTGAGCAGGCCTCCGGAGTAACTTCTTCCATTCGCGGAGCGGATGGTCGTACCCCAAAGACCGACCTCGGGGCGAGCCTCCGCGGCACACACAAGGAAGTGGCTGTTCCCTTCTTTTACCAAGATGTCATTGTTCAGCACCCAGGCGAAGGGAACCTGGAGTCGATGAAGTAGGCGGAGGCCCACATTGTTGCCTCCGGCAAATCCCAGATTCTCTCGGTTGAGAACCACACCGACCACCCCTTGGGGGGGAAGAAGCCCCGCATCGGCATCAAGGACCTGGAACACAATCCCGGACGATTCAAGGACGCTCCGGGTTTCTGCCCAGGTGGCATCCGCATCATTCTCGAGCCAGAGGATCCGGCTGGTGCTGGGCTCTCGAATGAGCAGGCTTCGAATGCATTCGAGGGTCTCCCGGGGATGGTGGTAGTTGAGGACCAGGATCCCGACGCGGACCTCTGAAGAGATTGGGTGGGATGAAGGCGGAGCCAATGTGTCTCCCGGGGCGTCAATTCATCTTTATGGGAATGCCATAACTGAAACTCAGGATCCAGTTCGAGCAACGGTTCCCAGGGATGAACTGATCGGCTCCGTGATGCTCATAGGCGAAGCTTCCTCCGACGCGGGCGAAGGGCAGGGTCCACTGGGCGTCCACCTGGGCGTGGTAGAAGTGGTCGTCGACGCCTGGAACATAGTCGGGGCTCGTCAGGGGAGAGTCCCGATCAAAGCGAATGGCATCCAGGACCTGGAGGCGCAGGTGCCCCTGATGGGGCAGCTTGGTGCCCAGGTTGAACCCCTGCTGGTAGACTTCTCCGCCCAGGGGCTGGCCGAGGCTGTCTCCGTAACGGGAGTGGCCGGAGATGAAGCGGCTGTTCCCGTAGGTATAGTAAGTGGAGGCGGGGTAGGGCTGGTTGTGGAGGTCGGACAGTTCCAGCCCCAGGTCCCAGCCGTCGTACACCCATTGGACGCCGACCGTGTCATTGATGTGCACGAGGCCCGGGCTCCCCTCGGCGTAGGCCCATCCCCAGAGGCTGTCCGGGGAGGAGCCCGCAAGCTCCAGATGACTGAGGTCGTGAGAGACAAACCGGAGGTCATGGCTCCAGGCGGAGAACGGATGCTTCAGGAAGTCCTTCCACTGCCAGTTCACGTTGTTGGCGCCTCGGGAGAGGTACAGGGCCATGCCGTTGGCCCCGAACCAACTCGCAGCAGTCTCGGGAAACCGGATCCGGACTTCCACATCGGCCACGCCGTTGGAGATGTTGTGGTAGTCCGAAGGGACGACGAACCGCTGGCCAGGGTTGGGGTTCTGGGCGTTGCCGGAGGTCTCCGCCACGAGCAGGTTCTCGCCGCCGATGTAGCCCAGGGGATAGTCCCCCCAGGAAAGCCCACTCATGATGTTCTGCCCGTTCGCGTCAACCCCCCCCCATCGGGAGACCACGCCGAAGTTCATATCTACGAAGGGGCCGAAGGCCGCCCGCAAGCGTACACCGCTGAGGTTCGGCCTGCGGATGTCTCCCTGGGTTTCGAGTTTCTGCTGAACTAGTTGGGGATCGGAAATCCAAGCCGGAATCTGCCGGTTCCACTCGAGCTGCCCGAGAAAGGTTTCGAAACCCCAGGTGCCGAGCGGAACTCCGAACAAGTGGAGCTCCACCGAAGGACTCTCCAGGACGAGCCGGGGTACGGGGTCGTTGGAGTCCCCGATCATGTAGCCTCCGAACAGGCCATATCCCCACTGGAATGGCTTCTTCTCCAGGCCCCAGCGCCAGCCGCTTTCGGTGTGCTTCACGAGGCTGAACTCGAGCAGGCGCCCGCGGGTCATGTGATCTTCGAAGTCTTTGAGCCCTGTGCCCATGGCCGAGATCTCCCAGCCATCCCGGATCCAGGTGCCCTTCACCACGATGCCCTGGCCGAAGGTGACCGTGCCCAGGCCATCGCCGTGGATCAGGGGCATCCAGGGCGAAGCTGATTCGCGGGAGACCGAGAGCAGGCCCACGGACAGCTCCGCCAGATCCTTGGGAAACCTGGGCGTTTCGCGGGAGATGGCCTCGTTCAGCCACTGGGCGTGGAGGGCTTCCGTAGCGTCGCTCACCAGCGGAGCCTGGGCCCTAAGCCCCAGGGCCAATAGGCAGGGGACAATCAGGATCAGGGGGCGTGGCAAGGATCGCAGCATTCGAGGAGGGTCCAGAGGCAGGCGCAGCCTGACGTTCAAGGGAAAAAGGCCAAACGGCGACCTCGGACTGAAACCAAGAACAGAGTGTAACCTGAAAGAAAGGCGCGCTCATGCTCTACGACTCTCCCTCTACCTTCGGCCGTACCTTCCGCATCGTCACCTTCGGCGAAAGCCATGGCGCCGCCGTTGGCGTGGTGCTGGACGGCGTGAAGCCTGGGCTGCCCTTCGATCTGGAGGCCATCCAGCGGGACCTGGACCGGAGGCGCCCGGGCCAGTCGGACCTGGTCACTCCCCGCAGTGAGGCGGATCGCATACAGGTGCTGAGCGGGGTCTTCGAGGGACAGACCACGGGCCATCCCATCGCCATGATGGTGTTCAACGAGAACCAGAAGAGCGGCGACTACAAGGCCATCTCGGAGCTCTTCAGGCCCGGCCATGCGGATCTCACCTACGACCGCAAATACGGCATCCGGGATCCCCGCGGCGGCGGGCGCAGTAGCGGGCGGGAGACCCTGGCCCGGGTGGCCGCGGGAGCCTGGGCCAAGCAGCAGCTGGCGGCCCTGGGCGTGACCGTGCGCGGCTTCAACCGCGAGATCGCCGGGATCGAAGGAAAGACCGTGCACTGGGACTTCGTGGAGAAGAATCCCCTCCGCGTGGCGGACCCAGAGATCTTCGAGACCCAGAAGGCCGCCGTCGAGGCCGCCCGTGCCGACGGGGACAGCGTAGGCGGCGTCTGCGAGGTCTGGATCGAAGGCCTGCCGGTGGGGCTCGGCGACCCCGCCTTTGGCAAGCTGGACGGACTGCTGGCGTTGGCCTGCATGTCCATCGGCGCCGTGAAGGGTGTGGAACTGGGGGCGGGGTTCGCCAGTGCCCGGCGGCGCGGCAGCGAGAACAACGATCCCCTGGGGCCGGAGGGTCCTATGAAGAACGATGCCGGCGGCACCCTCGGCGGCATCAGCACTGGGGCGCCCGTGGTGGTGAGACTGGCCGTGAAGCCCACGAGCTCGATAGCCAAGACTCAGAGGACCATCGATCGTGAAGGCCATGCGGCGGACATCTCCACCCAAGGGCGACACGATCCCTGTATCGCCCCTCGCATTGTGCCGGTAGCCGAGGCCATGTGTGCCCTGGTGATCTACGACGCCTGGCTTTCCCAGCAAGCACTGCGGGAAGGTAATGCGCCCAGGCTCGGCGAATGGGACTGGGAGGCCGTTGAGGCCCTGTTCTCGCCTGCGGACGGGCATCAGTTGTGATGACTTCCACTTTCGGCAAGGCATGACGAAGCGATGACCGAGCCCAACCACCATCTTCCGATCATGGGATCCGATATGGAACCCGTCCTCATCAGTTTCCACGCCCCCGTCCACGATCTGGACCTGGTGGCGCAGCATGTGGTCCGGGATGGCCTCCCGGCCCACCTGCGTGACTGGCAGCGGCAATCGGGTGCCCGCGAGATCGTCTACCTCGCGACCTGCCAGCGGGTGCTCTGGATGGTGTGGGAGGGAGAGGCCGGGGCCATCGATCCCGGACCCGGCGTGCGCCGCTATAAAGGCGAAGATGCTTGGGCGCACCTGTTGGCCATGTCCGCTGGACTCGAATCGGCGAACCTAGGGGATCGTGAAATCCCGGGCCAGTTGAAGGACGCCTTGGTGCAGGCCCGGCAGGTGGGCGTGGCCGGGGACGAGGCCCAGACGGCCATCGAGGATGTGATTCGCGAGGGCCAGAGGTTGCGGGCCAGGCTGGGACTCGCCGACGGGAATGTCAGCGTGGCCACCGTCGCCCTCAAGCATCTGACAGAAGGTCTGCCCCAGGGGTCCTCCGTGGCGTTGGTGGGTGTGGGCCCGATGACCCAGTACCTGGCTGAACGGCTTCCCGAGCGCGGCTTCAGGGTGGCGGTGGCCAACCGCACCCGCAGCCGGGCCCATGAACTGGCCGATCCGCTGGCACTTCCCGTGGTCGATCTGCCCAGGCTGCAGCACGACCCTCTGGGTTTCGACGCCATCGTGACAGCTACCGCGGCCCCCGAGCCCATCTTCACGCTGGATGCCTGGCAGTCGCTCAAGCGGCCCCTCCTGCGCATTCTTGATCTGGCCCTGCCGCCGGACTCCGAACCGGGCCTGGAACAGTTGCCCTGGGTTCACCGCATCGACCTCAACGCCTTCCTGGCTCAGACCACCACAGCCCGGGCCCAACGGGCCGAGGCGGCCCTCAAGGCTGAACCCTACCTGATCGGCGCCGCCGGGCGATTGCGCCACCGCGCCTTGGCCCGGGCCCGCAAGCTGCATCTGGTGTCTGCCCAAGAGCGTCTGGATGCGGCTTGGGGCGCCCTGGAAGCGGAAGTGAAAACCCTGGAGGACTCCATGGCCGGACTCGATGACGTCCAGCGGGAAGCCTTGAAGGAGATCCTCTCCCGCGGCCGCACCTTGGCCTTCCGGGCCCTGGTCCAGACCCAGCCCAAACCCACCCTTGATGGAGAGGCGGTCAACCCATGAAGAAGCACGTCACGGTCGCGACTCGTGGATCCGCCTTGGCCGTAGGCCAGGCCGAACCCATGGTCAGGTTCCTCGAATCCAATGGCTACGAGGTGTCCTGGCGCAAGTTCTCCACCTCCGGCGACCAGTGGCTGCAGGGACCCCTCGACAAGCAGGTAGGGGGGGGCTTCTTCACCAAGGAGTTGGAGGACGCCATGGCCGCGGGGGCTGCGGATCTGCTCATCCACAGCCTGAAGGATGTATCACTGGAGCGGCCCGCGGGCATCATCCCCGCCTGCATCCCCCTGCGCGAAGATCCTTCCGACTGGCTGGTGATGCGGCCTGACGCTCCTGAGGATCTGGTCATTGGTACTAGCGCGGTGCGCCGCGAACGTGTGCTCAGCCAGATCTTCCCAAGGGCCCGCTTCACATGGATCCGCGGCAACGTGCAGACGCGACTCCAGCGGGTGCGCGACGGCGTGCTCCGCGACGAACCCCTCCACGCCACCATGCTTGCGGCGGCCGGACTGAAGCGGCTGGGGCTCGACCTCACCGGGCTCACGGTGCGGCCCCTCGCGCCTTCGGAGTTGCCATCGGCCCCGGGGCAAGGTGCGCTGCTCGCCGAGGCCCGGGCCGACCGCCCCGATCTCGTCGAGGTGCTGTCCGGGCTCCACGACGCCATGACTGCCCGGTGCGTCACCCTGGAACGCCAGGTGCTGGCAGGCATCGGTGGCGGGTGCCAGCAACCTCTGGGAGCCCTGGCGACGCCCCAGGCGGATGGGAGCTTGCTGCTGCAGGCGGCCTACGCACCGGAGGGCGAGCTTCGCCGGGCTGAGGCCCGGGGAACCGACGACAAGCAGCTGCTGGCAACGATCTTGAAGGGCATCGGCCTGTCATGACCCCTTCGGCCCACCTCCCCCGCCTGGCCCTGGCCCGACCCGCCCAGCATCCGCTGGCGGATACGGTGCTCAAGGCCGGTTGGCAGCCGATCCCCTATCCCTTCACTTCCCTGAAGAGGACCGGCGCCGCTCCGCCCATGCCGCTGGACCAGGCCGACGCCCTCCTGGTGCTGAGCCCTTCGGGCGCCCAGGTGGCCGCGGCGGCCTTGCCCGCCGGGATGACCTGCCTGGTGCAGGGGGCAGGCACCGCGGATGCCCTGGGACGGGAGGACCTGGACGTCCACCTTCCTTCCGAGGCCCGGGCCGAGGCCCTTTGGGAACTGCTCCAGGAACGATTCCCCGGAGGTGGAGAGTTCGTGCTCGTCCGCGGCGAGCGCAGCCGGGAGTACCTCGAGGTGGCCACCAAGGGTTCCGTCTGGCGCATCCACGCCTGGGTCACCCACTGTGAGGCGGCGCGAGAGCCCTTTCCACCCCTGCCGGAGGTCGAGGCGGTCCTGGCCCTGAGTCCGACCCAGGCCGACATCCTCGCGCCCCTCTCGGGCCAATTACAGCGCTTTGCCTGGGGCGAGGCCGCCGCCGAGGCCTTCACCAGGGCGGGCGCCCCCGCCCATGGCCACTGTGAACCGAAGCCCAGCCTGCTCTGGGCCATGCTCGCGCAACACCTCTCATCGCAAGAAAACCTGTAAGTAAGGAGGATTTCCATGCTGAACCGCTCCCGCCGCCTCCGCACCAGCCTGGCCATGCGCAACCTGGTGGCCGAGACTGACCTCCGGCCCCGCCATCTCATCCAGCCCCACTTCGTGCAGCCGCAGGCGGGCAGCAGCGAGATCTCCAGCATGCCGGGCATTGTCAATGCCAGCGTGGACGAAACGGTGCGCCAAGTGGAGAAGGACCTCAAGAAGGGTCTCGCCAGCGTCCTGCTGTTCGGAGTCCCGGACGAGGATGCCAAGAGCCCGGATGCCTCCTACTGCTGCGACCACGCAGGCGTGATCCCCCAGGCGGTGAGGGCCCTGAAGAAAGCCTTCGGCTCCGACCTCATCGTCATGACGGACGTCTGTCTCTGCGGCTACACCAGCCACGGCCACTGCGGCCTCGTGGACGACGAGGGGGTTGTCCAGAACGACCAGACTTTGCCCATCCTGGCGGAGATGGCCCTTCGTCATGCGGAGGCCGGGGCCGACGTGGCCGCCCCCAGCGACATGATGGACGGCCGCGTGGCCGCCATCCGCGAACTGCTCGACCGGAACGGCTTCACCCAGACTAGCATCCTCAGCTACGCCATCAAGCACGCCGGCGCCTACTACGGCCCCTTCCGCGAGGCGGCCCACAGCAGTCCCAAATTCGGCGATCGCAAGAGCTACCAGATGGACCCCAGGAATGCCCGAGAAGGGTTGCGGGACGCGCTCCTGGACGTGGAGGAGGGGGCGGACATGCTCATGGTCAAGCCCGCCCTGCCGAACCTGGATCTCATCTGGCGCCTCCGCGAGGCCCAGCTGGCGCCCATCTGCGCCTACCACGTATCCAGCGAGTTCAGCAGCGTGAAGGCCGCCGACCGCCTGGGCTGGGTGAATGGCGACCAGCTGATGTATGAGCACCTCATCGCCATCCGGCGCGCGGGGGCCGACATGATCGTCACCTACGCGGGCCGCGAGGCGGTCGAAAAGGGATGGGTCTCTTAGAACTGATTCACCACCAAGGCACGAAGAATAAGGAAGCCAAATGTCGAATGAAACTCTGTTTGCTGAAGCCCTGACCCATTTCCCCGGCGGCGTCTCTAGCCCCGTGCGGGCCTTTCGGGCCGTGGGCGGCACGCCCAAGTTCTTCAGGAAGGCTTCCGGCGCCTGGTTCGAGGATGAGGACGGTCAGCGCTTCCTGGATCTCTGCATGTCCTGGGGCCCGCTGATCCTGGGCCACGCCCATCCCGACATCCTGGCCGCAGTGAACGAGGCCATGCATGAGGGCCTCACCTTCGGCGCCCCCAGTCGCCGAGAGCTGGCCCTGGCCCGCCGCATCAAGGAGATGGTGCCTTTCATCGAGAAGATGCGGTTCGTGTCCTCGGGCACCGAGGCCGTCATGTCCGCCCTGCGCGCCGCCCGCGGCTTCACGGGCCGGGATCGGATCCTGAAATTCGAGGGCTGCTACCACGGCCACAGTGACGGGTTGCTGGTGAAGGCCGGCTCCGGCCTCATCACCTTCGGCGCCCCCACCAGCGCCGGTGTGCCCAAGGCCATCGCTGAGTTGACCTCCGTGGTGTCCCTGGATGACCTGGAGACGCTGGAGCGCACCTTCGCGGAGATCGGCAACGAATTGGCCGCGGCCATCATCGAGCCCATTCCCGCCAACAACGGCCTGCTGCTCCAGCGCCCCGAATTCCTCAAGCGCCTGCGCGAACTCTGCACCAAACATGGCGTGATCCTCATCTTCGATGAGGTCATCAGCGGCTTCCGCGTGGCCCCCGGCGGCGCAGCAGAACGGCTCGGCATCACGCCAGACTTGGGCACCTACGGCAAGATCATCGGCGGCGGCATGCCCGTGGGCCTCTACGGCGGCCGCAAGGACATCATGGGCGTCGTGGCACCGGACGGCCCGGTCTACCAGGCGGGCACGCTGTCGGGCAACCCGGTGGCCATGGCCGCGGGCCTGGCCACCATGGAGAAGCTGACGCCCGCCTTCTACGCAAGCCTGGAAGCCAATGCAGCCAAGTGGGCCGCGGCCTTCGAAACCATTCCGGGCCTCCACTGCCCCCGCTACGGCAGCCTGCTCTGGCCGCTGTTCCAGGACGGCGTCCGCCGCAGCGACGCCGTGAAGGGCGAGGCCATCAGCAGCTTCAACCGCCTGCACAAGGCCCTGCTGGGCCAGGGCGTCTACCTTCCGCCCAGCGGCTACGAAGTGGCCTTCCTCGGCGCCGCCCACGGCGAGCCCGAACTGGCCCACTTTAAGCAAGCCGTGGCCGCCGTGGCCAAAGACTTCGCCTGATCCTCCCGCAATTCCCGTTCTTCCTCTGCGTTCTCTGCGTCCTCTGCGGTGAATGGTTTTTTGGTGATGTGATGACTCAGCCCCTTCTCCGTGTCCTCAATGGGGAGACCCTCGACAAGCCCCCGGTCTGGTTCATGCGCCAGGCAGGACGTTTCCTGCCCGAGTACCGGGCCGTGCGGGCCAAGGTCACCTTCGAGCAGCTGCTCACGGATTCTGACCTGGCGGCGGAAGTGACCCTGCAGCCCATCCGCCGCTTTCCCCAGATCGACGGCGCCATCATCTTCAGCGACATCCTGGTGATCCTGGATGCGCTGGGCTGCGAGGTGACCATTCCCGAGGGTGGGCCCCGCATCGGCAAGACCTTGGACCAGATCGACATCAACCGTCCCCTGGACGAATCGATCTTCGATCCGGTCTGCGCGGCCATCCGCAAGGTGAAGGCCAACCTTCCGGCCAAGGTCACCATGCTGGGCTTCGCGGGTGCGCCCTGGACCCTGCTGGCCTACGGCATCGAAGGGAAGGGCAGCAAGAGCTGGGCGAGGGCCAAGTCCTTCATCCACCAGGAACCCGTGCTGGCTCGCCAGTGGATGGACAAGCTCGCGGACGCCGCCGCTCGCCTGCTGAACCTGCACATCGAGGCCGGCGCCCAGGGCGTGCAGCTCTTCGATACCTGGGCCGGAGAACTCGATGCCGACGACTACGCGACCTTCGCCCTGCCCGCGGTGGAGCGCACCCTTTCCCAGGTGACCGCCGCGCCGACCCTGTTCTTCGCCCGCACCGGCTACCTGCCGGATGCCCTGAACAACCTGCCATGCAAGGGCCTGGCCGTGCCTTGGCAGGTGCCGATCTCGGAGGCCCGCCGCCGCTTCCCGAAGATGGTGCTGCAGGGCAACCTGGATCCCATCGCGCTGCTGGCCGGGGCGGATACCGCCAAGCGGAAGACCCGTGCCATCGTGGACGCCATGAAAGGCCATCCCCATATCTTCAACCTCGGTCATGGGCTGGTGCCCGAGACCGATCCCGCCGTGGTGGCGGCCGTGCTGGACGAGGTGAAGGCATGAACCAGCTCGCTGATCTCATCCGCCGCTATGACCGGCCGGGGCCGCGCTATACGGGCTACCCCATGCCTCCGGTCTGGTCCGATGACTTCCCGGAGCCCGAAGTCCTCGCGGCCCTGGACCGGGCCGATGCCCGCAAGAACGAAGCCCTCTCGCTCTACCTCCACATCCCCTTCTGCCCCCGCCGCTGCGCCTATTGCGGCTGCAACGTGGTGGTGAGTCCCCAGTACGACCCCGTGGAGGCTTATCTCGCTGCGGTGACGAAGGAACTGGACCTGGTCTGCTCCCACCTGAAACACCGTCGGAAGGCCCTCCAGCTGCACTGGGGCGGGGGTACGCCGACCTATCTCAACGCCGCGGACCTCAGGCGCACCTTCCAGCTCTTCAAGGATCGCTTCGAATTCCTGCCGGGCGCCGAGATTGCCATCGAGGTGGATCCCACCTTCCTGGAGCCGGACCAGCTGCCCGCGCTCCGGGAGATGGGCTTCAACCGCGTCTCCTTCGGCGTGCAGGACCTGGACGAGAACGTGCAGGCCCTCATCACCCGCGGCCAGACCTGGGACCACACCCTCACGGCCATGCGCCAATGCCGGGACTTGGGCTTCGAGGGTGTGAACCTGGACCTGGTCTACGGCCTGCCGGGCCAGACCATGGACACCTTCCGCCGCACGCTGGAATCCACGCTGGAGTTGTCACCGGATCGCATGGCCATCTACGGCTTTGCCTACCTGCCCAGCATCATGCCCTTCCAGCGCAGCATTCCGGCCGAGACGCTGCCCACGCCGGAGCTACGTCTGGACCTGCTGCTCATGGCTTCGGACATCCTGGAAAGGTCTGGCTACGTGCCCATCGGCATGGATCACTTCGCTCATCCGAACGATCCCATGGCCAAGGCCGTACAGGAGGGGCGGCTCATCCGCAACTTCATGGGCTATGCCGTGTCGGCCGGATCGGATCTTCTCGGCTTCGGTCCCAGTGCCATCTCCAATGTGGCGGGTGTGTATTCCCAGAACGAGAAGATCCTTGCCAAGTGGGAGCGCAGCATCACCGAGGGGCATCTTGCGGTTCACAAGGGTCATCGTCTCTCGGAGGATGACGAACTGCGCCGCTGGGTGATCCACCATCTGATGGGCCACTTCGAACTGCGCTGGGACGACCTGCAACAGCGCTTCGGCGTGGACGGTCCCTTGCTCTTCGCCGATGCGGTGGCGCAATTGCGGGAGGAGGTGCCCGAGGGCACCGTGGAGGTGCGCCCCGAGGGCATCTTCATCACCCAACTGGGCCGGCGGTTCGTGCGAAACCTGGTGCAGCCCTTCGATGCCTACCTGGCCAAGCTCAGCGCCAAGACACCTTTCTCACGCACGGTATGAATCAAGTCATTGAATAGCTGACCCAAAGGCCTAAATTGAGGACTGTGGAGACCCGCCCGCTGGGGCCAGGGCTCCTTGGCTTTCGGCCCCATCGGTGGTCTCCGCGAACCAGCCTGGCGTTCCAGGCGATTTCGCGGAGGTTTCCATGTCTCGAGCTCTATTCCTCCTGCTTCCCGCCCTGGTGCTCCAGGCCCAGGATTCAGCCATCCCGGGCGCCGTGGAGGTGCGCCCCGGCATCTTTGTGCTTCGCGGGGTTCCCAACGAGGGGACTTGCGCGGCGATAAAGAAACAGCACATCACGCACGTGATCGATCTGCGGCAGGATGGTGAGGCCAACTTGAACTGTGAATCCGAGGCCTCGCGCCTGCAGGACATGGGCGTCCAGTATCTCCGCTACGCCGTCAGTAAGACACCACCAGCCGGTGACTTCGATTTTCTCCGGGAATTCCTCCGGGATCTGCCGAGGGGATCAAAAGTGCTGCTCCATTGCAGCGACGGCAATCGGGCTGCTGCGGTGGTCTGTCCTTGGCTGGTCCTGGATAAGGGCCTACCTGTCGAGGAGGCCCTCAGGATTGCCAAGGGCGCTGGACTGCAACTCCAAGAGACAGAAAATGCCGTGCGGAAGTACCTCAGCAGCAAGGGCCGGGCCTAGCGTTCCTCGGTGACAGGAATATCCGGTTCAGTCCTTGGACTCGCTGTACATCACTTCGATCTGGGAGGCGTACATCTGGTTCACGACCCGGCGCTTCACCTTGAGGGAGGGTGTCAATTCACCTCCCTCGAGGGTCATCTCGTGGTCCAGCAGGGCGATCCTCTTGATGCGCTCGTAGTTCGACAATTGCACGTTGACGCGCTCTATCCGGCTTCTCATCTTGGCGATGGCCAGGGGGTTCTGGATGAGTTCGGCGTGGGAGGAGAAGGAGATCTTCTTGTAGCCTGCCCAACGCACCAGGCCATCGAAGTTCGGGACGATGAGGGCGGTGATGTAGTTCCGCTGGTCGCCGATGAGGACGGCCTGTGAGATGTACTTGTCCCCCTTGAGGAGGTTTTCGACGGGTTGCGGGGCGATCTTCTTCCCGCCACTGGTGACGATGAGTTCCTTCTTCCGGTCGGTGATGNNTCCTCGGCGATCTTCACGAAGGGTCGGCCATTCCACTCTTCATAGATGGGGCGGCCCACACAGCCTGGTACCACCTCTCCAAAACGGTTCACGGTGATGATCGGACTCGTCTCGGTCAGGCCGTACCCCTCGAGGATGGGGATACCGACGATCCAGAAGAACTCCATGATCTTCCCATTGAGGGGGGCGCCGCCACTGACCGCCACTTTCAGGCGGCCTCCGGTGCGCTGGCGGATCTTCTCGAAGACGATGCGGCGAGCAAGGCGGTACCACGCTCCCTTCCAGGAGGGCGGCTCCTGGTCCTTCAGGAGAAAAGGCAGCGCCCGGCGGCCCGCCTGCATGGCCCAGTGGAAGATCAAGCGCTTGATGAGACTGCTGGACGACACCGTGTCATAGATCTTGGCGTAGATCTTCTCGTAGATGCGGGGCACAGAGGCCATGACGGTCGGCCGGACTTCCAGCAGGTCGGCCGCGACGGTGTTGACGTTCTCTGCGTAGTAGATGGCGGCGCCGATGTGGAACCACAGGAAAAGGCCGGCCATGCGCTCGAAGATGTGAGTGAGGGGCAGGAAGCTCAGGGCCCGTTCCTGATCGATGAAGTCCACCGTGGCC
This sequence comes from Holophagaceae bacterium, assembly GCA_003158505.1. GTDB lineage: Bacteria > Acidobacteriota > Holophagae > Holophagales > Holophagaceae > Geothrix. Next base: position 35,934 of record PMJK01000051.1, read on the forward strand.
TCGGCGGCCAGCACATTGGACACCAGGTTGCCATGGGTGAGCATGGCGCCCTTGGGGTCCCCGGTGGTGCCGGAGGTGTAGATGAAGGTAAGGAGATCCGAGGCCTTTCGCAGGTTGCCCCAGGTGCGGACCTCAGGACGGCGGGCCTCCATGCTTCCGCCTTCTTCCTGGAGGGTGGCCCAGTGGATGAGGGTGCGACCGGTGCCTTCAGGCAGGTCCCCGTCCAGAAGCACAGCCACCTCCAGGTGGGGTAGCTGGTCCCAGTGGGCGAGCACCTTGTCCAGCTGATTCCGATCTGAGCAGAGTACCCAGCGAGACTGGCTGTCCTTGAGGATGAAGGCTGCCTGCGGTGCGTTCAGGGTCGCGTAGATGGTGACGTCCGGCAGCCCCTGGATGGCGCAGGCGAAATCAACGATGGCCCATTCCGGCCGGTTCTCGGACATGATCGCCACGCGGTCCCCGGCCTGGAGTCCCCGGGCGGACATGGCCAGAGCCAGGCGTTCAACCTGGGCCACGACCTCCAAGTGAGAGAGCGGCATATAGATGCCATTCCGCCTAGCCGCCAGGGCATCCGGTAGGTTTCGCTGGGCGGCCTCATAGAAAAGCTGGGCAATGGTTTCGATGGGCTGCGCCACAATGACTCCGGACATTCGGGGATGAGACGGCATGTTAACAGGGGATGGCGCGGTTCCAATGAGTGAGGGGGTCCTGGCCTTCCATTTGGAGCAGCGTGCCCGAGGCGTGTCACCCCATACCGCGCGGGCCCAAACAGGCGACCTTGAGAAACTCCTCGACCATGCCGTTCGTGCCCGCTGGAAAAACTGGGAAGTGAGCCCGAGGACCCTCCGGGGATTCGCCCTTGAACTCGGCGACCGGGGCCTGGATCCTGCGAGCCAGGCCCGCATCCTCTCCACTGTCCGCGGGTTCTTCAAGTGGTTGTGGGAGACGCGGCGGATCGCCAAGAATCCCGCTTCCGGTCTCAGGAATCCCAAACAGCCGAAACGCCTTCCCGCCTTCCTGACGGAAGGGGAGAGCCGGGCCCTCCTGGACCTTCCTCCTGCCGTCGATTTCCCGTCTTCCCGGCTTGCATGCCTTTTGGAGCTGCTCTATGCATCGGGATTGCGCGTCTCTGAACTGGTGGGTCTGGACCTGCAGGATCTGCTCACCGACCAACGAACCCTCCGCGTGATGGGCAAAGGGCAGAAGGAGCGCCTGGTTCCCTATCACGCCCAGGCGGCAACCGTTCTGGACGCCTACCTGCTTTTCCGTTCAGCCTTTCTGGGCGTCAAGGCGCTGCCCGCCATCCCGGCGCTTTTCCTGAACCAGCGCGGGGGTCGTCTCACACCGACCAGTGTGCGGGCCCTGCTGCGATCCGCCCTGGAAGCGGCCGCGGTCCGGTCGAGGGTGAGTCCCCATGCGCTGCGGCACAGTTTCGCCACCCATCTGCTCAACCGCGGGATGGACCTGAGGGCCATCCAGGAACTGCTCGGCCATGCGAGTCTCAGCACGACCCAGCGCTACACTCACCTGGGGCTGGAGGACTTGGCCCGGACTTACGAGAAGGCCCATCCCAGGGCGAAGTCTTGAACCGCGAAATACCGGAGCCAGACCATGGAATCAGTCCTGCCCGTCCCCGCCCCTCCGTCTGTTCCCGTTCACGGGACCGCCGCAGTATTCCCGGTCCGCCGGATCTACTGCATCGGACGCAACTATGCGGGACACGCCCGGGAGATGGGTGTGGACCCCAACCGCGAGCCTCCCTTTTTCTTCGGGAAACCCCATGACGTGGTGGTACCTCGTGGTGGGGAGATCGCCTATCCGCCTGCCACCTCGAACCTCCACTACGAAGTGGAACTGGTGGTGGCCATCGCCAGGGGAGGACGGGACATCCCCGTATCGGACGCACTCGGCTGTGTCTACGGCTATGCAGTGGGCATCGACCTGACCCGGCGCGACCTCCAGGCGAGATCCAAGGAGAAGGGACAACCCTGGGATACGGCCAAGGGCTTTGATCAGTCCGCCCCCATCTCCCCAATCACTCCCGTCTCAGTGTGTGGGCACCTTGAATCGGGCGCCATCTGGCTGTCCGTGAATGGCCTGGAGAAACAGCGGGGCAGCCTGTCCCAGATGATCTGGAGCGTGCCGGAAGTGATCGCGCACATCTCCGGATTCGTGGCATTGGCCCCCGGCGACCTCCTCTTCACGGGCACGCCTGCGGGCGTCGGCCCAGTCGTCGCGGGCGACCGGGTCCGCTGCGGCATCGACGGTCTGGGTGAACTGGAGATCCTGTTGGTCTGAGCCGACTGTCAAGTTCCGCTGATCTTCTTGAACTGGGCGATGATGTCGTCGACGCTGTCTTTCTGGCTGTCGGCCTCGAGGCTGGTATCGAAGATGTGGTCCTGGGTGGCGACCTTCCGATCCAGGAACGCCTCTCCGCCAATGGCCTCGGTATGGATGTTGAAGATCGTGAGGAGCCGAGTCAGGCCGCTCTGGAATTGTTTCAGGAGGATGACCACCTTCTCGATCTTCTGGCGCGTGATGTCCTGGAATTGGAGGATGTTCAGGATCTCGAAAGCCTCGTCGCTGACCTTCGTGATGTGGGCCTTGGCGGGGGCCAAGTCGAGCTCAGTGGCGGGAGTGGCCAGCTGGTGTTCGAAGAGGTACTCGAGCACTTCCTGGGCAAGGGCGTTCTGGTTCTCTCCGGCCGCGGCCCGATCGAGGAACCCAGAAATCGCGGTGTGGAGGGCAGCCTGGAACTCGTTCTGCCGGAGAACCCCGTCCTGGCAGGCCTGAATGGCTCGGGTGGCATCATCGGAGGCGGCCATCAGGGTATCCAGGCGGTTCATCACGCTCTGGGTGGCTTCCTCGGTGTCCGAGGTGATGGCGTCCAGCTGGGCCGCCAGTTCTGGAACCTGGGTGCTCTGATGCTTCACGGAGGCGTCCAGCTGCTGGAGGTTCAGCAGGGTCTGATTGATGCTCGAAACCAGGGCGCCCAGCTCTCCCTTGGCCTCAATGTCGATCCTCTGGTAGACCCGGCCGTTGGCCATGTCCCGGGCGGCCTCGGCCAACCGGGACAGGCTGGCCTGGGAATCGCCCTGAAGCTCCAGGCGGAGGTCCGTGATGAGCTGCTCGAGGCTCAGCAGCCGCTGGTCAAGGCGATCCCGCCTGGCCTGGAAATCGGCCACCAGGCTATCGGGGGGGCCATCCTGTGGCTGATCTTCGGGAGTCTCAATCATGGTATCGCCCCAAAATGATGGTCCGAGGGAGCGGTGGGGAGGTGGGGTGCAGGCCTCAGCTTCACATGGGATCCTTCAGTGAGTCCCCAAGCCTGCATGAATTCCTTAGGGATGGCGACCAGCTTGTCCGCGAGGCCAGTCACGAATTCAACGCGCTCCACGGTCGTCCCCTTGGGCGAGACCATCCGGACGTTCTTGATGCCACCTTGGTAGGGGCCGAGGGCGATCCACCAACCCTCGACGACTTTGGGCAGTTCCAGGTGGTCTCCCTTCTTGAACAGCCCGGATTTGAGGGTCGTGACCCTCAGGTGCGCATCGGGTTCAAGGATCTCAAGGCGTCCGGCAGCTTTGAGGATGGAAGCAGCCTGGAGGACGGCCACATCGTTCTGCCCTGAGACAGCCATGACCTCCTGGAAGTCCCGGTAGCCATCGAAGTAGGGCACGATCCGCCGTTCCTCCACGAAGAGTTTGAGGCCCTCCAATAGCTGCGGCGCAGAAAGAGTGGGCCAAGGCACGGCGGTCAATCGGGGAAAGATCGAGCTCAGACGCTTCCGACTGTCATGGATCCGGGCCGAATCCATAAGCAGGTCCGGAACCGTGCGACGGATGGTCGCGGGGACCTGCACGTGGGTGGTGAGAAACTCGAAACGACCGGCCACCCATTCAAGGATCTCGAAGGCCGCCGCTTCCCCCTGGGAAGACACGGTCTCCGCGTGGATCACCTCGCCGTTAGAGAAATAGAGCACCCCGCTGACCTTTCCGCAGTTCACCTGGAGCATGCCAGTCTTGCGGTTGACATGGAGCAGTTGGGCCACGTCCGTCAGGGAGATACTATCCAGGGCGCCACGGAGATTGCTCATGCCTGGCTCTCCGGGGAGAGGAGCTCCTCAAGCAGGACCTTTATCCGCTGCCGATTCACGGGTTTCACGATGAAGAGGTCCGGGCCGGACCGAAGCCCTTGGGACCACGCCCTCTCCCCTTCGTAGCCCGTGAGGAGGACGACCTTGATTCCCCGGCATTCCGGATCTTCCTTGATGGAATAACAGAGGGAGGTTCCGCTCTCCCCGGGCATATTGACATCCAGAAAGATGAGATCCACGGCCTCCTGGGCCAGGACGTGTCGCGCACAAGTGGCATCGGGTGCCTCCAGCACCCGATGCCCTTCGATCTCGATGAATTCTCTCAGCAACTGGCGGACGTTGGCTTCGTCGTCCACCACCAGGATGGTACTCATGACCGGGTCTCTCCCATGGTGGTGAGCATTTCTGCGACGGAACGTTCGAGACCCACAAGTACGGCCCTCCCGATGAGGCTGTGCCCGATGTTCAGTTCTTCGATTTCGGGAATCGCGGCCACGGGGCCCACATTCTGCAGGTTGAGGCCATGCCCTGCGAGCACCCTGAGTCCAAGGCGGCTGGCCAGTCTGGCCGCATCGCGGAGGCGGGCCAGTTCGAGCGAAGGATCGGAGTCCATGGGCAGATCGCTGTAGGTTCCTGTATTCAGTTCGACCGCGTCAGCCTCCAACTTGGCGGCCATCTTGACCTGGTCCAGCACGGGATCTACGAACAGGCTGACATGCACGCCAGCGCCCCGGAGCTCTCTGACCACAGGTTTCAACATCCCCTGGAGAAAGACAGCGTCCAGGCCGCCCTGGGTCGTGAGTTCTTCCCGGTTCTCGGGGACCAGGGTCACCCAGGAGGGCTTGCAGGGGATGATGACCTCCATCGCTTCGGTCGTCGCCGCGCATTCCACGTTCAGTGGAATGGCGAGAACCTCCTTCAACACGCGGAGATCCCGCTCCTGGATGTGCCGCCGATCCCCGCGGAGATGAACCGTGATGCTATCGGCACCGGCGCTCTGGGCCAGCAGGGCCGCGGCCACCGGTTCGGGCTCATGCCCGCCGCGGGCCTGCCGCAGGGTAGCCACATGGTCGACATTCACACCTAGCCTGAGATTCAAAGCTGGCTCCAGAGATTGACTTAGCTTACCCGCTAGGCGATTCCTGACGAGATGAAGGTTGGCAGGTAGGGGCATCAAAAAAGGAGTTGAAACACGTATTGTGAAATCGGATAATGGTTGCATGTCCAGCCAGTCTGTTCTTCCAACCCTGTTCCTGGCGCATGGATCTCCCATGCTGGCCCTCGATGGGGAGGACTGGGGCAAGGCCGTCTCGGCCTTCGGCAGGCAGTTGCCGCCTCTCCGCGCCATCTTGGTTTGCTCATCTCATTGGGAGGCGCCGGGCCCCTTCCGGCTTTCCTCGGCGGAAGTCCCAGGGGTGATGCACGATTTCGGGGGCTTCCCCGAGGCTTTGTATGCCCTGGATTATCCGGCCCCTGGTTCCCCGGAACTGGCTGTCGAGGCTTCAGGACTGCTGGCCAAAGCTGGACTGGAGGCCGTGCTGGATCCTGAGCGTCCCCTCGACCATGGAGCTTGGGTACCTCTGCGATACCTCCGGCCCGAGGCAAGCGTCCCCGTGATTCAACTCTCGCTGCCCCTGTCTCGGACACCGGAACTATTGCTGGCGGCCGGGCGGGCCCTGGCGCCGCTTCGGCAGAGCGGCGTACTCATCCTGGGAAGCGGTGGCATCGTGCACAACCTCCGGCTTCTGGATTGGGGGGGGACTTCAGGTCCCCAGCCTTGGGCTACTGCCTTCAGTCGTTGGATCCAGGCACAACTGGTCGCCGGCAATGAAGCTGCCCTCATGGATTGGAAAGGGGCCCCTGGTTCGGCAGAGTCCGTACCCACTTCAGAACACTTGGACCCCCTCTTCCTGTCCCTGGGCGCCTCGGGCGGGCTGCCGGAGGCGCTGTACGAAGGCTGGCAATTGGGCAGCCTCAGCTTGACGAGCTATGTCTTTCCCTAACTACCTGCCTGGCCTCAATCGGCCCACCCGCCTCCCAGGGCTTTGCATAGGGAGACCAGGGCCGACAGGCTCTGGCTACTTGCCTGGAGCGTCTGGTCCTCCTGGCCGATCAGGTTCCTGCGGGCTTCCAGCAGTGTGATTTTAGAAACTTCGCCCGCCTTCCATTGCAGCTCTGTCATGGATACCAGCCGACGCTGCTGGTCTTCCGCGTCCAGTAGCTGGCGGCGGCGATCCTCGCTGCGGGCCATCCGGGTCAGGGCGACCTCCACGTCCGCCACTGCGGAAAGGACTGACTTCCGGTAGGAGGCGGAGGTGGCCTCGAAGGCGGCTTCGTTCGCCTTGACCCGGCTCTTCATCTGACCGTTGTTGAAGATCGGTACATGAAACTGGGGACCCACGCTCCACATGCGGCTGGCGCTATCCAGCAGGGTACCGGACTGGACGGAGGCCCACCCTCCCGTTCCCACCAATGAGAACCGCGGATAGCGGTCCGCCACGGCGGCCCCGATATCAGCGCTCGCCGCGGCCAGCTCGCGCTCGGCGATCCGAACATCCGGCCTGCGCTTGAGCAGATCCGAGGGGAGTCCGGGGGCCGGCGCTTCAGGCACCGCCAAGGGCCGGGCCGTCTCCCCCAGCTGGGCCTCCAGGCTGGCCATGGGCAGGTCCGTGAGGATGGAAAGGGCGGCCAGGCTCTGGCGCATTCCGAGCCGGAGCTCCGCCAGGCTCGCCTCCTGGATGCGGCGGCTGGTCTCGGCCCGCTGGACCTCGAGACTCGTCACTTCCCCAGCCCTGGCCTGCAGGGTAGTCAGGCGCACCAGTTCCTCGTGGTTCTTCAGGTTGTCCAGGCCCAGCCTCAGCCGCTGTTGCCACGTCCGGTACTCGATGTAGTTCCGCGCCACTTCCGCGGAGAGTACGAGGCCAGCATCCCTCAGACGTTCAGCGGTGGCCTCGGCGCGGGCCTGCGCGGCCTCGGAGAGGCGCCGGTTGTGGCCGAAGAGATCGAGCTCCCAGGAGGCATCGAAGGCGATCTGGTGGTTGGTGAACTCGGTCTGGATGTTCTTGAAGGGAAGGTTGGCCAACATTTCTCCGTTGGCACTCAGCCGGTCCTTGGAGACCTGGCCTCCCACACCGAGCTCGGGGCCTCCGGCGGCGTCCTGGATTCCCTGCATCGCCCGGGCCTGGCGCAGCCTCGCCTCGGCGATCCTGAGGTCGGGACTCTGGGCGAGGGCCCGCTGGATCAGGCCATTCAGCTGGGCATCACCCAAGGGCTCCCACCATCGTGAGGAAAGTGTGGCGGTGCCGCCGGAAGCCGCGTAAGCGGCTGGCAGTCCCGAAGCGGGAGTGACATAGGTCGGGCCCACGGGACGGCAGGCCAGGAGAAGCAAGGGCAGGCAAAGGAGAAGCTGTTTCATGGCAAGCCTCGGTCAGGCGATATGGCGGCGGAACAGGCGGAGGGCGGCGGAAAGGGTGACAAGGGCAATGGCCAAGAGGGGCCAGAGCAGGTGCCAGGCGTCCCGAAACCCGAAGTCCTTCAGGAAGCAGCCTTTCAGGATCGGGATGAAATAGCTCAGTGGGTCGCAGATGGCCACCCATTGGAAGAACCGGGGCATGTTCTCGATGGGGGCCACGTAGCCCGAGAGCATGACCGCCGGCGCCATGAAGGCGAACACCCCGAGAAAGGCCTGCTGCTGGTTTTCGGAGATCGATGAAATGAAGAGTCCGACACCGGCCAGGGCGAGGCCATAGAAGACCATGCCCGTGAGGAGCAGGGGCACCGATCCCGTGAAAGGCACGCCATAGCCCCAGGCTGCGGCCACGGCGATGAAGCTGCCCTGGACCACGGCGATGGCCACGCCCGGCACCGCCTTCCCAGCCATGATGTAGGCGGGGGTCAGCGGCGAGACCAGCAGTTGGTCGAAGGTGCCCTCCTCCCGCTCCCGCGCGACGGAGAGAGCCGTCACGATCAGGCAGCCGATGGTGGTGATGATGGCCACCAGGCTGGGCAGGACGTGCCATTTGAACTCGAGATTGGGGTTGTAGAGGTTTCGGACGCTCAGGGTCGAGGCCGGCTGCGCCCCACGTTCGGCGCCGTAGTCCTGGAAGACCTGGGAGGCATAGCCCGCCGCGATCTGACCGCTGTTGGACCGGCGGCCGTCCAGCAGCACTTGCACCTGGGCGGTCTTCCCCGAAGCCAGGCACCGGGAGAAATCCATGGGGAAACGGAGGGCGAGGAGGGCCTTCTGCTGATCGAGGGCCTCCTGCATGGCTCCATCGTCCTGGACCATCGCGATTTTGGAGAAGGCGGCGGTGCGGGACAGCCGCTGGATCAGTTCCACCGAAGCCTGGCCGCCATCCTGATTGAAGATCGCAAGGGTGCTGTTCCTCACTTCCAGGGTGGCGGCGAACGGGAAGATCAGGGTCTGGAGGACGACCGGCATGATGAGCATGGTCCGGGCCCGTGTGTCCCCGAGGATCACCTGGAATTCCTTGATGATGAGNNCACAGGAGTCGGTTCAACATCGGATCAGTCCAGAGTTCGGCGGGTTTTCCAGGCGGTGAGGCCCAGCCAGAAAAGCATGAGCAGGCCCAGGCCCAGGGCATTGACCCAGAGGAGTGCGCCCACGGTGCCAGCCTGGAACAGGGTCTGGAGGGAACTGGCAAAGTACCGGGCGGGAATGATGCGGGTGAGGAACTGCAGGATCTTCGGCATGCTGTCGATCTCGAAGACAAAGCCCGAAAGCATCAGGGCCGGCAGGAAGGCCGAGGTGAGGGCGGCCAGGGCCGCGTTGAACTGGCTCCGCAGCACCGTGGACAGGAACAGGCCCATGCCTAGGGCGCAGCCCAGGAAGAGGGTCGAGAGTCCGAAGAGGGCCGCCAGGGAGCCCCGGAAGGGCACTCCCATGAGGAACACCGACACGCCCAGGCAAAGGACCATGGCGAGCATGCCAAGGATGTAGTAGGGGATGATCTTCGACATCAGCAGCTCGGCCTTGGTGACGGGCGTGGCCAGCAGGGCCTCCATGGTGCCCCGCTCCCATTCCCGCGCCACCACCAGGGAAGTCAGGAGCGCACCGATGATTGTCATGACCACCGCGATGGATCCGGGCACCAGGAAATTGCGGCTGACATTGCTGGGATTGAACCAGGTGCGCAAGCGCAGGTCCAACGCCGGCGATGGATGGGCACCCAGATCCGCCGCCAGGCCCTGCTGCCACGTGTCGAAGGCCCCTCTTGCATAGGCGGCTATGAAGGCGGCGGTGTTGGGTTCGGCGCCATCGGTCAGCACCTGGATGGCGGCGTCTCCGTGCCCTTGCTTCAACTTGGAGGTGAAGTCGCCCTTTACGATGACGATGCCCCTGATCTCCCCGTGAGCCATGCGGGTCACGAGCCCATCCCGGGAGGTTCCCGCATGGACCTCGAAGTACCGGGAGGCGCGCAGGGTCTGCTCCAGGCGGACTGCTGCAGGCCCCGGATCCTCCCTGAGCAGGCCGATTCGCATGTGGTCGGCATCCAGGTTGATGGCGTAGCCCATCACGAAGAGGAGGATCACCGGCAGGATGAAGGCCACCAGGATGCTGCTGGGGTCCCGGACGATCTGGTAGGACTCCTTCCGGCACAGGGCCCACAGCCGACGAGGGTTGAGTTTCTTCATCGGTCGGCCTCCGTGACGAGTTCGATGAAGGCGTCTTCCATGGTGGGGTTCGGATGCTCCGGGGTGGCGACCCCCTGCTTGAGTTCATCGGGGGTGCCCAGGGCGATGAGTTTGCCCCGGTAGACCAGGCCGATGCGGTCGCAGTACTCCGCCTCGTCCATGAAGTGGGTGGTCACCATGACCGTCACGCCCTTCTGGGCCAGGCCGTTGATGTGGGTCCAGAATTCCCGCCGCGTGACAGGGTCCACGCCAGAGGTGGGCTCGTCCAGGAAGATCACCTGCGGCTCGTGCATCACCGCGCAGGCCAGGGCCAGCCGCTGTTTGAAGCCCAGGGGGAGTTCGCCGGTGAGGGTGTCCATGAAGGGTGCCAGGGCGAAGGCCTCGACCATCTCCTGGATCTTGACCTGCTGTAGTTCCCCTTCCAGGCCGTAGACGCCCGAAAAGAAGACCAGGTTCTTCCGGACGGTGAGCTGGGCATAGAGGGAGAACTTCTGCGCCATGTAGCCCAGGCGCTGCCTGGCCTCAGACGGGCTGGACTTCAGGTCGATCCCCATGACCAGGGCCTGTCCCTCGGAAGGTTTCAGGAGGCCACACTCCATCTTGAAGGTAGTGGATTTCCCCGCGCCGTTGGGCCCCAGGAGTCCGAAGACCTCGCCCTTGGCCACCTTGAAGCTCACGTCATCCGTAGCCGCGAACTCACCGAAGCGCTTGGTCAGCTGTCGGGCTTCGATGACTGCGCGGGGATCGATGCGCGGATCCAGCTCGACCTGGGGCATGAACTCCGCCAGGGCCGAGTCCCCTCCCGGGCCACCCCCCAGCAGGCTGATGAAGGCGTCCTCCAGATGCGGCGCCACTTCCACCATCGCCGCCCCGGGCCCGGCTTCCAACTGCGCCAAGTCGGGCCGTTGGCCTGCCTCCCGCAGCACCAGTCGGACATTGGCCCCCTGAATGACGCCATCCATCACTTCCGGCGCCCTCAGGGCTCGCTGGAGCACATCCCGGCGGTGACCGGCGATGTTCACCAAATGGAAGCAGCGGCCCCGCATTTGGCCCAGCAGCGTTTGCGGGGGGCCACTGGCCATGACCTGCCCCTGGTTCATCAGCCGCACGTCATCGCACAGCTCGGCCTCGTCCAGGTAGGCGGTGCTCCACACCACGGTCATGCCGCCCTGGGCCAGTTCCCGGACCATCCGCCACAACTCCCGCCGGGAGATGGGATCCACACCAACACCAGGCTCGTCCAGCAGCAGCACCCTGGGCGTGCCCAGGAGGCTGCAGGCCAGCCCGAGTTTCTGCTTCATGCCGCCCGAAAGCTTCGCCGCAAACCTGCCGGTGAACGGCTCCAGATTCGTGAAGGCCAGCATCTTCTCGAAGCTCCGTTGCCGCTCGGCTCCGGTCACGTTCCGCAGGTCGGCATAGAGGGTCAGGTTCTCCAGGACGGTCAGGTCCTCGTAAAGCCCGAATTTCTGGGGCATGTAGCCGATCTGGTCCCGCAGGAGGTCCCCTTGCGTGAACGGATCGAGGCCTAGGATGCGCACGGAGCCCGAAGTGGGCCGGAGGAGCCCCGCCAGGGTCCGCAGCAGGGTCGTCTTGCCCGCCCCGTCGGGCCCCACAAGGCCCGTGATGCGGCCATGCGCCATGGCAGTCATGACGTGATCCAGGGCCGTCGGGCCATCGGCATGGAACCGTTTGACCAGGTCGCTGACCTCGATGGCCGGGCCCTTTCCCGCCGGGCCAGGCGTCATTTCGCAATCCTGAGGGTCACTGGCATGCCCTGGCGCAGCTGCGCATCCGGATCCTGCACCACGACCCGCAGGCGATAGACCAGGGAGGTTCTCAGATCGGGAGTCTCCACAGATTTGGGAGTGAATTCCGCCGTGGGGGACACGAAGCCCACGGTGCCGTGGTAGGGCCTACCCGGCCGGGAATCGGTCTGGAGCAGCAGCTTGGTGCCGGGCGTGAAGAGGCCCAAGTGGGATTCGCCGACATAGGCCCGGACCCAGACCGGATTGGTGAGCGAGAGGCTGAACGCTGGGGTGCCCACCTGCACCATGGTCCCCTTCTCGATGGCCCGGGTGAGGATCACGCCTTCACTGGGGGCCGTGAGCAGGGCATCCTTCAAGGCGAGCCGCGCCGTGCCCAGCTGGGCCAAGGCCTGCTTGAGCTGGGCATCGGATTCGGCGATCTCCTCCTTGCGGAAGCCCGTGGTCATGAGCCGGGCTTCTTCTTCGGTGCTGCGCACCTGGGCTGCGGCCTGATTTCGGACCGACTGGGCCGTGTCCAGGGCCCGCTGGGAGGTGGCCCCCTCCGGCGCCAGGGTCTTCTGGCGGGCCAAGTGCTGCTCGGCCTCGGCAAGAGAGGCCCGGGCCGCCCCTAGCTTGGCCTTGGCCTGCTCGATGTCCTCGGTGCGGTAGCCCCGGTGCATCAGGGCATTGCGGGCGGTCAGCGCCGCCGCGGCCCCTTCGGTGGCGTGGAGGCTGTTCTGCAAGGGCTCTGGATCCAGCGTGGCGAGCAGGTCCCCGGGCTTCACCAGATCCCCTTCGTCCACCTGCAGGCTCAGCACGCGCCCGGCCACCCGGAAGGCGAGGCTGGCCTCCCGGATATCCACGTTCCCGTAGATCGTGGCATTCTGCGCCTCCGCGACGGAACTCCGGTAGTAGGCCAGTCCCGCCGACCCGACGGCCAGGACCACGACCGGGATGATGATGGCTTTCTTGTTCATGGGATTCCTCAGCTAAACGATGGGATCGGGCAGGGGGGGCAGCGGGGCGCTCGGGTCGCGGGCGACGCCGCGCCAGAAGAGGTCGAACCAGGCACGCATGCCGGCCACGACGGCTTCCTCCGGGGGCAGGTCCATGAATCGGGGCAGCATGACGGGGGCCACATCCAGGATCTCGAGCTGCATCTTCACCAGGAAGAAGGTCGCCAGCATCGGATGGAGCCCGGGCCTCAGCTCACCGCGCTCGAGACCCTGCTCGAAAACCCGGCGGATGGCGGTGACGACGGGTCGCATCTGCCCTTCGATGAGGCCCGTGATGCCTTCGGCGCCTTTCGCGATTTCGCCCCGGACCAGGGACCGGATCCCGGGATCCTGACTTAAGTGGCGATGGTAGATCAGCAGCACCTCCCAAAGGCGTTGGGCCGTGGGGCGCAGGTCGCTGGCCTCCGCCAGGCGTTCCACATCCTTGAGAACCCCCGGGAATCGCCGCTGGAGCAGGGCCGCGAAGAGGGCCTCCTTGCTGTCGAAGTGGTAGTAGATCAGGGCCGGATCGCAGCCTGCCCGGCGAGCGATGGCCCGCAGGCTGGCTGCCTGGAGCCCAGCCTCGGCGAATACTGCCTGGGCCGCGTCCAGCAACTGGTCAGGATCCACCTTGGTGGGTTTGGGTCCCCGGGATTTGGAGGGCGAAGCGGCGGTCATGGGTGTCCAATTCAACAAGCGTTGAATTATGTGACCCCCATGCGCACCATGCAAGGACCTATTTCATTGATCGTGGAAATTATCGCGAAGCATCAAAAAGCCCCCGTGGCATCGGGGGCTTTTCAGGGGAACGTCGGTTATCACTCGCCGGAGATGGGAACCACCGTGGTGTCCTCAATGGTGAGGACTTCCGCTTCCTCGAAGGCAATGCGGTTTTCCTCGACCTCGGCCACCGCGACCTGGCCCCAGAAGGAGGCGAGCTTAGGTGCGTCCTGGGCCTGGCCGTGCTTGTTCACGGGCACGACCACCTCGACCTTGGGGAAGGCGCCCCGCTGCAACTGCTCGCAGCGCTTGCCTGCGATCACGACGAAGCGGTACTTGTTGGCGATTTCATCAGGAACACGAACAATGGTGCGCTGGGTCATGGGCACTCCGAACCTGGAAGTCTAACACCAGGGAGTCTTGCGGGCAATGATTGAAGGTAGGATGAGGGGTTTTCCCGGGAGGGACCATGGAACGGGGCAAGCTCTGGCGATCGGCCTTCGGGAACAATGTGCGGCTCCTGGAAATGAACGGGGCCGGGCTCACGCCGGAGATGGCCTCCCAGCGGCCCGCCAACGGGGTGGCCTCGGCCGCCTGGATCCTGGGGCACCTGGTTTCCTTCCGCCGGCGCACCGTGAGGCTGGTCGGCGGGGATCTCCCGGAAGACCCCATTTGGGAGCAGCACTATGCCAGAGGCGGCCCGGGGGCCAAGGCACATCTGGGCTGGCCTGAGCTGGTGGAGGCCTTCCAGTCCGCCGACCAGGCGCTCAAGGCGGCCTTCCAGCAGCTGACCGACTGGGACCGTCCGACCACGAACCCGGCCCTGGGGATCGAACAGCCCCTCGAGCAGGTGCTGGCCTTCCTCTTCATGCACGAGTGCTACCACTTGGGGCAGATCGGGATCATCCGGAAACTCCACGGCCTTCCGGGAGCTATCTGATGCAAATTATTTTGGGCATCACAGGCGGAGTGGCGGCCTACAAGTCTGCGGAGCTGGCACGGCTGCTGGTCAACCAGGGCCACCTGGTCCGCTGCATCCTGACCGAGGCGGGCGCCCGGTTCATCACGCCGCTCACCCTCACGAGCCTGACCGGAGAGCCCTGCTACGGCGCCAACCCCGACCAGGGCGAGTGGCGGGCGAATCCCAGCATCGAGCACATTGAATTGGCACGCTGGGCCGATCTGGTGGCGGTGGTGCCCGCCACGGCGAACATCCTCGGCAAGGCCGCCAATGGTCTGGCCAACGACCTGCTCAGCACGGTGCTGTTGGCCACACGGGCACCCGTACTCTGGGCCCCGGCCATGAATACGGGTATGTGGGAACATCCCGCGGTTCAGGCCAATGTGACCCGGCTCAAGTCCTTTGGCCACGCGGTCGTGGACCCCGGCGAGGGGTTCCTGGCCTGCGGGGAGGAGGGCTCCGGCAAGCTGGCCGAAGTGGCCTCCATCGCCGAGGCCATCCAGGTGCATGGCTCGCCCAAATTGCGGAGCCTTAATGGCCGGCGGGTGCTCATCACGGCGGGTCCCACCCGGGAGGACCTGGACCCGGTCCGGACCCTCACCAACCGCAGCACCGGCAGGATGGGCGTCGAACTGGCACGGGCCTTCAGGGACGCGGGGGCGAGGGTGGAACTCGTGCTTGGGGGAGAGGGACCGGCGCCCTGGGGTGTGGAGACAGTCCGGGTCCACAGCGCCCAGCAGATGCTGGAGGCCTGCCTGGCTCGCTGGGCGGATTCAGACGGCCTCGTAGCCGCCGCCGCCGTGGCCGATCAGAAACCGGAATGCCCATCTATAGAGAAGGCCAAGAAAGGCGATGGGCCAGAGACCCTGGTGCTTGTAAGGACACCCGACATCCTGGCGCAGCTCTCGGCCGCCCGGCGCTCTGACCAGTGGGTCCTCGGATTCGCCGCCGAAAGCGAAAACCACCTGGACCATGCCATGGCCAAGTTGAAGAATAAAGGCCTGGACGCCGTGCTGGTGAACGACGTTCAGGATGGCAAAGGCTTCGGGGCCCAGGCCAATACGCTCACGCCCCTCACCGCCCAGGGAGCCCACCCGCCCATTGGGCCGCTGTCCAAGGACCAACTGGCCCGGGCCGTGGTGCAATGGTGGGCGCAACGGCTGGAGGCCAGGCCTGACTAGGGACTGCGTCTCAGAGGGCCGGATCCATCCAGGGGAGCACTTCACTGGGTCGGCCGGTGACATTGCCCAGGCGCACAGCCACGACCACGATCCAGCCTTGTGGGCGCTGGAGGGAACCCAGGTCCATGACGAAGGTCCCGCCGGGCCCTGGCAGGTCAGGACGCCGCCGTTCCAGCACCACCTCACCGCGGCTGAAGACTTCCTCGGGGGTGGGCTTGCTGAGTCCCAGGGGCAGGTAGATGACTCGCACGATCTCGATTCCCACGAGGGAATCCCCTTTTGCGTCTGCCAAAGGCAGTACCATCCGGAGTTTCCGCAGGGCATCTAGGTGCACTTCCATGGCCTGGGCGGCTGCCCGGGGCCGGGGGAAGGGGTCGCCCTTCCGCCCACAGTGGATTGCCAGGATACAGAGGGTGATCGCGAGCACCGGATTTGCTAGGCTGAAGGAACGCATCCCATCCATCATGCCCGAATCCGAGGTCCACTTATGCCCGTGACCAAGATCCTCATTGCCAATCGAGGGGACGATGACCCCTCCGCGATCGAGCGGAGCGAGGGGGCGGGAGCGAAGCGATCGGGGTCAGGTCCCCGCGCAGGGCAGCGAACCGAAACGAATGGGAGGGGATGAACCATGCCCGTGACCAAGATCCTCATTGCGAACCGCGGGGAAATCGCCATCCGCGTCATCCGCACCTGCCGCGAGATGGGCATACCCACCGTGGCCGTCTATTCTGAGGCCGACCGCAGCGCGCTGCATGTGCGGATGGCCACGGAAGCCTACTTCATCGGTCCTTCCGTGGCGCGGGAGAGCTACCTTGTGCTCGAGAAGATCCTGGACGTCTGCAAACGCAGCGGCGCCGATGCCGTGCACCCAGGCTACGGCTTCCTTTCCGAGAATGCTGAAGCAGCCCGTGCTTTCGAGGCCGCTGGCATCACGTTCATCGGCCCACGTCCCGATTGCATCGTGAAGATGGGGTCGAAGACTGCCGCCCGTGAAGTGGCCATCGCGGCAGGCTGCCCCGTGGTGCCGGGCATCCAGGAGACCATGGGCGATGAGGAGTTGCTGGAGGCCTCCAAGAAGATCGGGTTCCCCGTGATGCTGAAGGCCGCCATGGGCGGCGGCGGCAAGGGCATGCGCCTGGTGACCCATCCTGATGAGTTCACTTCTTCTCTGGCCCGGGCCCGGGGGGAGGCCCTCTCGTCCTTCGGGGACGACAGCGTGTACGTGGAGAAGGCCATTGTTCAGCCCCGCCACATTGAGATCCAGGTCTTTTCCGATACGCACGGGAACCATGTCTACATGCATGAGCGCGAATGCTCAGTGCAGCGCCGCCACCAGAAGGTCATCGAGGAGGCTCCCAGTCCCCACGTCACACCGGAGATGCGCAAGGCCATGGGCGAGGCGGCCCTCAAGGTCGCCCGGGCCGTGAACTACGTGGGTGCAGGCACCGTGGAATTCCTGGCGGACTCTGAACGCAACTTCTACTTCCTGGAAATGAATACCCGCCTGCAGGTGGAGCATCCTGTCACCGAATGGATCACGGGTCTTGATCTCGTGAAGTGGCAGATCCTCGTCGCCCGTGGCGAGAAGCTGCCACTGACCCAGGAACAGATTCCCCTCAATGGATGGGCGATGGAATGCCGCGTCTATGCAGAGGATCCTGACAAGAACTTCATGCCCAGCCCAGGGAGGATCACCTTCCTGCGCACTCCCAGCGGCCGGAATGTGCGCGACGACAGTGGCGTCTACGAAGGGGCCGAGGTCCCGATGTTCTATGACCCCATGATCAGCAAGCTGAGCACCTGGGGCTCCACGCGGCTGAAGGCGATCGATCGCATGCGCGCGGCCCTGACCGAGTACCGCATCGGGGGCATCCGCCACAACATCGCTTTCCACGAGGCCTTGATGGAATACGGGCCCTTCCGCGAGGGCGCGCTGCACACGGGCATCCTTGATAAGCCCTTTTGGATCCGGAAAGAACAGGGCCCTGATCTGAAATTTGCCGTGGCCGCTGCCATGCTGCATGAACTCGAAACCGAACAGCGCCGGGCCACCCAGCCTGCGACCAATGGTGATGGCAAGCCCGATGCATGGAAACAATGGGGTCGATTCAACCGTCTGTAGTCGTAGCTGAGGAGAAATTCATTTATGAAACGCACACTCATCCTCGGCAAGGATCAGCATGATGTGGAATTGTTCCACGAGGACGGCGTAACCACCCTGGTCTGGGAAGGGGAGAGCCACGTCATCGACATTCTTGAACTGGAATCCGGTTGCTATTCCATTCTCATGAACGGCCGCTCGGTAGAGGTCCGGCTGGATCAGGCCAAGTCCCCGGATCCGGAGGCGCACGCTTACAGTGCCATGCTCTACGACGGTGCCTACGAATTCGCGCTCGTGGATCCCAGGCGTGCCCTGCTTTCTGGGGCCGGTGGAGCCGGAGGTGGGGGTGGTCTGCTCTTGTCGCCCATGCCTGGGAAGATCGTGAAGCTGCTCGTTAAGGCCGGTGACCAGGTCCAGGAGGGCCAGACCCTTCTCGTCATGGAGGCGATGAAGATGCAGAACGAACTGAAGACCAGCACTACTGGAACCGTCATGACGGTGCATGTCCAGGAGGGCGCCACCGTAGAGACGGGGGCCACGCTCATCACCGTCGTGGCGGCCGAAGCCTAACCATGAGGTCTCGGTACCGCCGCAGGCGATACCGAGAGAATGAAGTCAAATGGCGCCCATTGTTAGTGATGGAGGCCTCGCGTATCGCCGCAGGCGATACCGAGAAGATGCAGAACGAACTGAAGACCAGCACCACCGGAACCGTCATGACGGTGCATGTCCAGGAGGGCGCCACCGTGGAGACAGGGGCCACGCTCATCACTGGCGTGGCGCCCGAGGCCTTATTTGCTTGCAACGCTCGCTCCTCCTGAGTTAGCGTGTGGCAGAGGTCACACCCAACCCTTGGAGGACTTATGAAGAGAATCTTGCAGATCCTGCTCGCGGGAACCGCCCTGACCCTTTCTGCCCAGCAGGGGACGGCCTGGGTGGCAGGTGAACTGGGCGGGACTGGCTGGAGAAGCGTATGGAACCTGAAAGACGAGATCCACTACGGACTAGGTGTGGGTCATTGGTACACCGACCGCTGGGGACTCGATCTCCGTCTCCTTCAGAACGATATCCAATACAGCGGACCGAACGCCCCCTCTGGGAAGGAGACGCATCTTCTGGTCTCCGGACTCTTCAACCTTCGTCCGGGTGCTGACAACTGGTATCCCTACCTGGCGGCCGGAGTGGGCGGAACGAATCTGGATGCCCCTTACTCAGGGCAGTCCAGCAGTGCCACCCGGTTCAACTACCATGCTGGGGCGGGTATGATGGGCAAGCCTGTCGAGCATGTGTTGTTCGATGTAAGTGTCAAGGCGGTTCAGGTGAATTTACCTTCCGGTCACCGGACGGA
Organism: Holophagaceae bacterium; assembly: GCA_003158505.1. Lineage (GTDB taxonomy): Bacteria > Acidobacteriota > Holophagae > Holophagales > Holophagaceae > Geothrix. Next base: position 54,739 of record PMJK01000051.1, read on the forward strand.
GGCCATGGCTACGATCGGCTTGGGTTACACCTGGGGCGGCGTTCAGGCGGTAGCACCTGCTGCTGCCCCCGCTCCTGCCCCTGAGCCGCCGAAGCCTGCAGCCCCTTAGCCAAAGCCAGAGCCTGTGGTCCCGCCGCCGCCACCTCCTCTTCCGGCTCCCGAGCCAGTCAAGGAAGTCGTTGCGCCCGCGCCCAAGAAACCTGCTGGCAAGTAGTCCTGGCAATGGAGTGAAGTGGCGGGGCTGGTCCCCGCCACTTTTATTCTGGAGAATGCCCATGTCCCTGAAAAACGAGTTCAAGGCATTCATCATGAAGGGCAACGTGGTCGATCTGGCGGTGGCCGTGGTCGTAGGCGCCGCTTTCGCCAAGATCGTCACGGCCTTCGTGGATGGGATCGTCATGCCCCTGGTGACCTCCGTCCTCCCGGCGAACATCAAGTGGGAAGAGTGGGTGCTTGGGAAATTCCGGATCGGTGCAGTGCTGGGCGCCACGGTGAACTTCTTGATCATCGCCCTGGTGATCTTCCTCGTGCTGATCAAGTTCCTGGGCAGGTTCATGAAGAAGGAGGAGGCCCCGGCCGCCCCTGCGACCAAGGAGTGTCCTGCCTGCCTGGAACCAGTGCCCCTCAAGGCCACCCGCTGCAAGCACTGCACGAGTCAGCTCTGATCGTGTTCCCCAGCATGAAAGGGCCCGGTTCTCCGGGCCCTTTCGCTTGTGAGATCAAGGGGTCCCGTGGTGAACTGGAAGTTCAACCCCGGGGCGCTTGGGTGCGCCCCCCGACGCACGAGGGCGCCGATGAGCGAGCAGGCTCCGGTTAGCATGCCATTTCCAGAGGGAAAGAAGCAGGGTGAACCTGCCCCGGAATCGCCGAAGGCGATTGCCGGGAGAAAGTACTCGGTCTTCCTTCCAAGAACCGACTTTCCGATGAAGGCAGACTTGCCCCAGCGCGAGCCGAAACGGCTGGAGCGCTGGAAGGCCGAAGGCCTCTACCACCGAGTCGAGGCCAGGCGCAGGGCCGACAATGTTGCCGGGAAAGGCCGAGGTCGCGAAGTTCTGCATGACGGCCCGCCCTATGCCAATGGCGCCATCCACATGGGCCACGCCCTCAACAAGATCCTCAAGGATGTGGTGGTGAAGTCCCGATGGATGGAAGGCTACGAGTCGCCCTACGTACCGGGCTGGGACTGCCACGGGCTGCCTATCGAGCATGCGGTCGAGAAGGACCTGGGGCCCAAGCGTCGCGAGATGAGCCGGGCTGACTTCCTGCAGAGGTGCCGCGCCTATGCCCAGAAGTGGATCGATACCCAACGTACCGCCTTCCAGCGTCTGGGTGTGCTGGGTGCATGGGAACGGCCTTATGTGACCATGGATCCCCTCTATGAAGCGGAGACTGTGCGCCACCTGGCGAAGCTCTTCGCGAGCGGCAGCGTCACCCGCAAGCTGAAGGTGGTCCATTGGAGCTATGGCGCCCGTACAGCCCTGGCCGAGGCCGAGGTCGAGTACGCCGATCGGACCAGCCCTGCCATCACCGTTGCCTTCCCTGTGGCGGATGAAGATGCCCGGCGCCTGGATCTGCCCACCCCACTCTTCCTACCTATCTGGACCACCACGCCGTGGACCCTGCCCAGCAACCTCGCCGTGGCCATGCACCCGGATTTCGAGTACGCCGTGGTGAGGGCCGGTGACCTCCACTACATCGTGGCCGTTCCATTGCGGGATGATTTCGCCTCGAAGCTCGGTGTGGAGCTGCATACAGTCGAGATTCGCCGAGGCAAGGAATTCCAGACCCTCGTAGCGCGGCATCCCTGGATCAACCGCGAAAGCCCCGTGCTATTGGCGGATTACGTCACAGCGGATACGGGCACAGGCCTAGTGCATACGGCGCCGGATCATGGCGTCGACGACTTCAACCTGGCCCACCACCTGGGCCTGCTCCAGCTTGTGGGGCCGGATGGCAAATTCCTTCCAACCGTGAACGACCCGGAGCTCGAAGGGAAGAACATCTTCGACTGCAACCCGCTGGTCGTGGGGCGGCTGCGGCGGGAAGGGCGCCTTTTGCACGAAGAGTCCCTGACGCACAGCTATCCCCACTGCTGGCGGACCAAGACACCCATCCTCTTCCGCGCCACCGAGCAATGGTTCATCACCATGGATACGGAGCTGACCGGGAAGGGCCGGACGCTGCGCGAGTTGGGTATCGAGGGGGTCGAGCAGACCCAGTGGATCCCTGCCCAGGGCCAGAACCGCATCCAGGCCATGATTGCGGGCCGTCCCGACTGGTGCATCAGCCGCCAGCGCGCCTGGGGCACGCCCATCACCGTGCTGCGCTGCGAGGTCTGTGGTGAGCCCCTGGTGGCCGATTCCATCTTCGAGACAGCTGCGCTTGCCATCGAGCAGGGTGGCATCGAAGCCTGGGGAGATCTTCCCGTCGAGAATCTGGTGCCAGCAGGCGCCACCTGTCGTTGTGGCTCCACGACCTTCCTGAAGGAAACGGACATCCTCGACGTCTGGATCGATTCCGGCGTCAGCGCCTCTGTGGTCTGCGAATCCCACCCAGAGCTGACTCGTGACGACTATGGGAAGTTCATCTACCTGGAGGGCTCTGACCAGCACCGGGGTTGGTTCCACAGCTCCCTGTTGTTCAACCTCGCCGCCACGGGCACCAAGCCGTACAAGCAGGTGGTCACCCACGGCTTCGTGCTGGACGGCAAGGGCCAGAAGATGTCCAAGAGCCTGGGCAACGTCATCACGCCCGAGGAGATCCTGAAGACCCTGGGCGCCGATATCCTGCGCTGGTGGGCCGCCAGCTGCGACTACAGCGAGGACATACGCATTTCTAAGGAGATCCTCGACCGCAGCGCCGACGCCTACCGCAAGATCCGCAACACCCTGCGGTTCCTGCTGGGTGCCCTGGCGGACTTCGATCCCGCCAAGGATTATGTCGCACCCAGGGACCTCGCGCCCCTGGATCGCTGGGTGCTGGATGCCTTCGCCCGCACCACCGCCGAGGCGCGGGACGCCTATACGCGCTTTGAGTTCCACCGGGCCACCCAGGCCATCCACGGCTTCTGCCAGCTGGAACTCTCTGGTCGCTACTTCGAGATCATCAAGGACCGCCTCTACTGCGATCCCCTGGACTCGCCCCGCCGCCGCAGCTGCCGCCAGACTTGCTGGGAACTGGCCAAGGGCCTCTGCACCCTCCTCGCGCCGGTGATGAGCTACACCGCCGACGAGGCCTGGGAGCAGATCCCGGGTGTTGAAGGCAGCGTCCATGAGCAGCGGTTCCCCCTGCTCAGCGGCGCCGCCGCTGAGTTGAAGTGGGAAAAACTTTGGGAAGTTCGTGCAGCCGTACAGGCAGCCATGGAGCCTTTGCGCGCTGCGAAGGTGGTCGGCACCAGTCTTGATGCAGAAGTCCAGATCACGCTGAAGGATCAGGCGGAATGGGATCTCCTGGATGCCACCGGCGAGTCGCTGGAGGACCTTCTTGTGGTCTCTTCGAGCGCTCGAATCGCAGATTCGAGCGCCGACAACGGCCCCATCATCATGGTCGCACCCCATGAAGGGACCAAGTGTCCCCGCTGCTGGAACCATAAGGGCGGGCACGGCTCGGGCGAAGACGCGGCGCTTTGTGTCCGGTGTGCTGAAGTGGTGGGGGCCTAGTGCGTCGTCTGCTTTGGTTGTTGCTGCCCGCGGGCGTCCTGGCGATGGATCTGGGTTCCAAGGCCTGGATCCTGAATCTCCTGGCTGAGGGGGAGTCGAAACCCGTCATCAAGGGATTCTTCTACCTGACCCTCGGATTCAACCGAGGCGCCATCTTCGGCAGCCTCACCTGGGTTCCGGAATTGGCCAGGAACCTCCTGTTCGGTCTGGCGGGGGTGGCAGCGCTGATCATCATCGGCCGGATGTTTCTGGAGAAGGGCACGGCGACCTGGGATCGGGTGGCCCTGGGCTTCATCCTGGGTGGGATCCTGGGGAACAGCCTGGACCGCTACCTTCGCGGCGCCGTGGTGGACTTCCTCGACTTCGTCTTCGGCACCTGGCACTACTGGGCCTTCAATTTCGCGGACAGCTTCATCCTCGTGGGTGTCGTCCTCTATGGCCTGCGGATGCTCAGGGCGCCGAATATTGAATCGCAAATAAAAGAAAACTGATCTACCACGATATTTCGGTTTGCCTCGCGTATCGGTGCAGCCGATACCGAGAAGACGGGAAGACCACGAAGAAGAACTGAGATGCTTTTTTCGTGCTCTTGGTGGTCTTCGTGGTGATGTTTTTCTTTACTGCGCCTCGATGGCCTTCAGCAGGGCGGGGTCCTTGGGCAGTTGATCCACGTCGGCCAGGCGCGGGACCAGTTGTTTCCAGAAGGGCTCGGCATCAAACACTTGCTTGAAGATGGGCAGGGCCTCGTCCCGTTTGCCGCTCGAAGCCAAAGCCACGGCCTGCCAGAAGGGCATCTCCCAGATGCCCGGGGCCAGTTTTGCGGCAGCCTCATAGGCGGTCTTGGCTTCGGTCCACTTGCCGGCGGTGACGAAGCCATCGCCCTCATCCATGTGCCGGTAAGCGCGGCGCAGCTGGATGAGGCGACCCAGTTCTTTCAGTGGATCCGGGTTGTCCTCCACCCGCAGATCGAACAAACGATCGTCCCAGGGCTGTCCTGAGGCCTTGCCCTTGACGATCAGGATGGCCGCGCTCTGGCGGCCGCGGAGGTCGCCCCCCTCGGCCTGGGCAGCACGGAGGGCCGCCAGCATGCGATCCGCGAGGTCGCCCTTGGCGCCGCGGAAGGCCTTAGCCATGGCGGGCCAGACCGTGGCCTTGTCCATGAGGTTGGCCTCCACCGTGAATCCTTCACCCACCTCGTGCCCCGCGGCCTGGATGCACTTGGCTCCGGTATGCGCTGCGGCACGGCCCTGGGCGTCCACCATGGCCACCTGGCGGACTTCGCGATCGGTGTCGGCGGCCAGCAGGGCCTTCAGGGCTTCGGGTGCGGATTTTCCGCCTTTCATCAGGGCGAGACCGAGGGGACCATAGCTTGGCTCGGTGAAGCTCTGGGTGGCAATGGCACCCACGCCAGACTCAGCCCAGGGCACGGCCGAACCCACGGAAAACCAGTGGCTCTGGACCGCCACGCCCAGATCCCCGGTGACCGGGTCCCGGGCCACGATGGAATAGGTGTGGACCGGGCGGCGTGGAGCTTCGCCTGCGCTGATAGGCAGAGAAAGGGTCGCAAGCAAGAGAAGTGTGAAACGGCGCATGGTGACTCCATCGTCTGGCGAGGACATAGACCATCCTAGTGTGCTGGCCCAAAAACATCGGGATCAAGAGGTGGCTGGTCCGACACTGTAGGATGATCTCCATGAGACCCCTCCTGATGCTTTCAGCTCTCTGTCTCTGCTGCCTGTCGGCAGGAGCCCAGGACGCCTACAGCAAGTCCGTGGATGCCTGGCATGCGGAGCGCATCGCCCGGCTTACCGCAGAGGATGGCTGGTTGAGCCTCATCGGCCGGGACTGGCTGAATCCCGGGGAGAACACGCTCGGTTCGGCGTCGGGGTCCACAGTGCTGCTGCCGGATTGGGCCGCTCCGGCCAGGGCTGGACTGTTCATCCTGGAGGGCACGACGGTGCGCTTCCGGCCGCTTCCCGGCAGCGGTCTCCTCTTGAATGGGAAACCGGCGGGTGAGGCCGTCCTGACCTCCGATGCGGATGGGAAGCCCGACCTCCTGCAAGCCGGGCGAGTGCGGCTCTATGTCATCCGGCGGGGGAACCGGTTCGGGATCCGCATCAAGGATCCCGAGGCACCTACCCGCAAGGCCTTCCATGGAATGCCCAGGTACCCCGTGGACCCTGTCTGGCGTGTCGAGGCGGATTTCCTTCCCTATGCGACACCGCAGATCCGCAATATCCCCACGGTGTTGGGGACCACGGAACCCATGACGGCGCCGGGGCTGCTGAAGTTCAAGGTGGACGGCCGCGAGGTCACGTTGGAGCCCATGATCGAAGATCCTGAGCATCCGGAACTGTTCCTTATCTTCAAGGACGCCACCAGCGCTCACGGGACATATCCGGCAGGACGGTTCCTCTATGCCGACATGCCGAAGAACGGCAAGGTGATCCTGGACTTCAACCGCGCCGTGAATCCACCCTGTGCCTTCACATTGTTCGCCACCTGCCCCCTGCCGCCGAAGCAGAACCAATTGATCATCGCCATCACCGCAGGCGAAAAGGATCCAGGCCTCCATTAAGAGGTCGTAACAAAACCCGACGATGCCGCGANNGGAAGGGCCCGCAGGGCAACGTGGTTCGTTGTTCAAGGGACCTGACGCCGCGTGGCGCCCGGCTGGCTTCATCCCTCGCGCGGCGACGTGGGGTTTTGTTACGACCTCTAAGGGCCGCCGTCCGCGAGATCCATCACCATCGGTCCAGGTCCCATTCCATTCCCAGGGGCGAAGAGAACAGGCTCCCGGCTATTCCCTGAGGAGCTCTGTGAGATCCCCGTCTGAGCCTTCGTGGCTGGCGGCACTAACCTGTGGAATCTCCAGGACGAACACGCTTCCCCTGGGCCTGTTTTCCTCCACCCAGATCCGGCCGTCATGGGCTTCGGCCACCAGTCGACAGAAGGCAAGCCCGAGGCCCGAACCGGAGTGACGGATCGCCCCCGTTTCTTC
>PMJK01000056.1 GCA_003158505.1 Holophagaceae bacterium
GAGTCTTCCGTAATGTGGAGTTCCGGAACGGGGAACTGTCCTTTGGCGGGTCTCAGGTCGAAATGCTCCACATTATGGAACGGCCATCACAGGGACTCGAGCCATTCCAGGATGGACCCATTGGTTCTCCAGGTTGCATCAGGCTCGCCTGGGGTGAGAGGCTCGGCCTTGGCAATGGCACGCCGCTTCATCTCGAGATCCACCTTGGCGTAGCGATTGGTGGTGTTGATGCTGGCATGGCCCAGCCAGTGGCTGATGGTCGGGAGGTCGACCCCCGCCTGAAGGAGATGGACCGCAGTGCTGTGGCGCATGGAATGGGGATGAAGTTGTTTCCCCGAAAGGGAAGGGACCGAGGGCTTGGCTTGGTCGCAATACTTGGCCAGGAGGTAGCGCACCCCAAACCGAGTCAGGGGTACGCCCCGGTGATTGCGGAACAACCGTTCCCGGCTGTCGGCCTCGATGCCAGCCTCGGCCAAAAAGTCCTGGAGCAGTTGGGCCGTCTGGGGCCATAAGGGGCAGATGCGCTCCTTCCGCCCCTTGCCGAATAGGCGTAGCTGAAAAGGCCGGTCCAATTGGAGATCGCAGGGCCGAAGGTCGAGGGTTTCCTGGACTCGGGCACCCGTGTTGAACATTGTTGCCAGGAGGACGAAGTCCCGCCGGCCATCCGGGGACGAACGATCGATGCCAGCCAGGATCGCCTGGAGCTCCTCGAATTCCAGGTAATCCACCACGCGAGCACCAGCTCGTTTGAAAGGGACGGCCAGGATCCGTTGGCACCCTTCCAAGCATTCGGGCCGACTGGTGGCGACGTGACGGGCAAAGGCGTGGATCGCTGCAAGCCGGACATTGCGCGTTGAGGCTTTGTTGTGGCGGCCCTCCTCGAGATGGTCGAGGAAGGCCATGACCACCTCGGGAGTGATGGCCTCCAGGCCAAGTTCGGCGACGGGACGCCTGAGATGGTCGGCCATGAACTTGAGCAGCAGGGCGAGGCTGTCCCGGTAGCTGAGGAGGGTGCAGGAGCTGAGGCCTCGGGCCCTTGGAATGAACTCGGAAAAGAACTCGCGCAGGGCCATGGCCAGGGGATTGGGTTTGACGTCCCTCATGGCGTCTTTCCTGGTTCCTGAAAGGAATCGAGCAGGGGCTTGCAGTGTTCCGCGAACTTCTCACTCGCAGCACCCGCCAGGGCAGCGACGAACGGCAGGTAGTATTCCGTGGATGCGGGCGAGACATGGCCCATGTAGGCGGACAGGAATGGGAGTTTGGCCCCGAGGTCGGCACCCTCCCGGTACCAGCGCAGGAGGGCGTGGACGGCGAAGGTATGCCGCAGATCATGGACCCGTGGCGTGACGCCAGTTGTGGTGTGGACGCCGCCGGCAACGAAAAGATCCCGTAGGCCCTGGTAGATACCTCCGCCCGAATACCCGGTCCGCTGTCCCTGAACGAGCAAGGGTGAAGCTGCGTCCATGGGAAGGCGGTGGGCCCGTCGAGCCACCAGATAGACTTGGAGTTCTCGGGCACCGTCGGGAGAAAGGGGGATCATGCGCGATTTGTAGAACTTGGACTCCCGGACCAGCAGGGTCTGCTCGGTGGGTGAATGGTCGCCCAGTGTCAGCCGGAGCAGTTCTCCCCGGCGCAGGCCGGATGTATAGAGGAGAACAAGTGCGAGTCGGTAGACCTCCCGGCGAAGGGGGCTCATCACGTGGGGCTCCAGCTTCCCGGCGAGATCCAGCAGGTGCAGGATCTCCTCCTCCGCAAAGATGTAGGGGCGAAGGTAGGGCGAGCGCGGCGGGAACTGGGCCGGATCAGGAAGGAAACACTCGGGGTCGGTCCTCCGCCAGTAAAGACAGAAACGATAAATGGTATGCATCCAACTCCGCCGAGTACCGGAACACATGTGCTCGAAGGTCTGACCCCAGGCCGCGAAGCAGCCGGCGTCAAATCCTTCAGTGTCCTTGGTGTTGGCAGCCAGGAAACGGTCGAGGTGAAGGAGCACTCGGCCTGCGGTATCGAACCTCAGGCCCACGGATACCTTGAGTTCCAGATACTGCGCCAGGACCGGCCCCAGGCAGGAGACGAAGCGAATTTCACTTCTCATGGCCACCCCCCATAACTGAAGGCAGGGAGAGGGCGACCTCCCGGAGATCCTCCACCGCCAGGCGGATGTAAATGCAGGTGCTTTCGGCGTTCCGATGGCCGAGGACATCCCCGATCTCTTTGAGCGAGCCGCCCTGCCGCAGCAGGTGAACTGCGAGGGAATGACGCAGGCAATGAGGTCCCTTGAATGGGATGGGTAGCCCGCTGCGTTTTGCCCAAGCCTCGAAGGCGTCAGAGATGGCTGGGGGCCCCAGTGGTCCTTCAGGTGCACGTGCCCGGAGAAAGACCTCCCGGAAAGGCCAGTTGGGGCGTCCGTGCTGGAGGTAGTCGAGGAGGCTCGCGCCCACATCGTCGGTCAGCGGTAGGGTAATGCCGCTACCCGTTTTCGTCTGGACCAGTGAAATTCGTCCCAGACGCCATTCGATGTTTTCGAGCTTAAGGCTGCCCACCTCCCCTCGCCGGAGGCCGTAGGTCGCCATCAGAAGGAACATGGCGTAATCGCGCTTGCCTATGGGCGTGGATCGATCGATGGCCTCGAGGTAGGCCTGTACCGTCTCCCAGGCGAGGGCGCGTGGCAGTCGTTCTCCGCGGTAGACCCGATATGAAATGATTTGGCCATCAAAGCCCGGGGTGATCTCCCCGGACATGACCAGGAATTTGAGAAAGCTGCGGATCGCCGCCACGATTTTTTGGAGATTAGCTCGACTCGCTCGCCGTCCCCGGAACTTGATGAACGATTCGATCACGGTGGCATCGATATTCCGCAGGCTCTCAGCGCCACCATCGAACCCGAGGCAGTCCAGGAACTCCTGGCTGATCGATTCATACTGCTGGATGGTACCGGGAGAGAAACCGCGGGCCTTCCGGAGATATTCGCCGTAGGACATCGCCTTCGCCGCAATGACCGTGGGTTTAGCTGGATGGAACCGGCCTTGTGACAGGAAATACCGGTCAAGGCTGTTGACCAGAGTGGGCAGGAAATCTCCCATGATCGAAGCCTGTGGCCGGCACGAAAGCAGGGCCTCTCTGGTCAGTTGAACATTGGCTGTCACGCCCTGGTCAAGGAGACGCCCTTCCAGCCGACAGATGGGCCGCAAGTATTCCCTGACCGTCCTACGGGGATAACCTCGCCCCAACATCCACCCAACGTAATCGTCCAGGGATGGACCCAGAATCGGTAGGGACGAAACGGATACCCGCTGGCGTACAACGGGAAGCAATTCCATGAGCATCGGAGCCTCCAAAGGGTCTGTGCCGCCGTTGGCACGGCCCCGATGCTAGGCCCATTAATGTGCAGTATTCCTGGTGCCAACAGCCTATGACCGCTCGATTCCGGGAGGAACTCCACATTACGGAAGACTCAACATAAATCGTGTTATGTGGAGCTCCACATAACACGACGGAGGGGGGTACTGGCTGTGTCAGAAGCGGCTCTCGAAGGGACGGTTCCGCTGGTGGCCCACCAACCAGGACGAACCGTCCGCCCGCCTCCTGGCCCATGAACTCCAAATCCTGATTTGTGGTGGCGATCCTGGCGGCACCAGGGTGCCTGCGGCGTGGCGATCCGTGAGTCCACCAACGTGATTCTGGAAGAACCTAAATAATGGATATTATTCGCTTTTTACTCGCTTGTACTAATCCACGACTTCGGGCACATTCTGAACGATGGCACGCACCAAGCAGCGAAAGAAAACCACCCCACCTCCTCCCCGCCCAGACCTTCGACACAAGGAGATCAGCGCCGAAGTGCTTCATGGCCACCTGGACCGTGCGAGGGCAGCCTTGGGCGAGGAAGGCTATCTTGACCTTCGGACGGCAGTGGATACCCTGGCCTTCGTGAACCAGGAACTGGAATCGAAGCGGACCTCCATCCAGCGGCTGAAGTTCATGTTGTTTGGACCCAAAACGGAATCCACGGCGGTGGTGTGCGGGAAGGCTACGGACCAGGATCCTCCGAAATCCAGCCAGGCAGGTAACTCCGAGACGCACACGGGCCAGGAGCGGGAACCGCATGGGGCGAAGGAGAAACAGCCGAAAGAGAAGGCCCCCGGACATGGGCGGAATGGCGCCAGGAACTACCCTGGCGCAGATCGGGTGAAGGTGGCGCTGGTGGGGATGGAGAGCGGGGCTCCCTGCCCGGAATGCCCCAATGGCAAGGTTTATCTTCAAAACGAGCCCGCCACGATGGTGCGCGTGAAGGGCGTGGCGCCTTTCGCGGCGACGGTATACGAACTGGAACGCTGGCGCTGCAACCTGTGCGGGGAGGTGTTCACGGCACCAGCACCTGATGGCGTGGGCTTGGAGAAGTACGATGAGACCGTCGCCGCCATGCTCGGAATGCTCAGGTACGGTTCGGGGCTTCCCATGCACCGGATTCAGAAGCTCCAACATGGCTTTCGGATCCCTCTGCCGGTCTCCACCCAGTGGGAGATCCTGCTGGAGGCTGCAGGACTCCTGTTGCCCGCCCACGTGGAACTGGCCAGGCAGGCTGCCCAGGGTGAGGTGATTCACAACGACGACACCACCATGCGGATCCTGGGCGGGACCACGAATCGGAAGGAAGGCCGGAAGGGCGTTCACACCACCGCCATCCTCTCCAACCATGGAGAGCACCGCATCGCTCTTTTCATCACAGGCCACAACCATGCGGGCGAGAACTTGGAAGCAGTCCTCCAGCACCGCGCAGAGGGTCTCGGTGCTCCCATCCATATGTGTGATGCTCTCGCCGCCAACAGCGTGGGCGAGGCGGGAGAACTGCACACCATCCTGGCCCACTGCCTGGCCCATGCCCGGCGGCGGTTCGTGGAAGTGGAGGAACGGTTCCCAGCGGAGGTCCAGCACCTTCTGGAGTCATTGAAGGTGGTTTACAGGAATGACGCCCTGGCCAAGCAGCAGGGCATGGCCCCTCCGGCCAGGCTGGCCTTCCATCAACGTGAGAGCGGTCCAGTGATGAGGGACCTGGAAACCTGGCTCAGGGATCAGATCGAGGAACGGAAGGTGGAGCCCAATTCAGGGTTGGGCCAGGCCATCACCTACATGCGGAAGCACTGGAAGGAACTGACGTTGTTCCTGAGAGAATCTAGTGCACCTCTCGATAATTCAGCAGCCGAACGCGTCATCAAGCGGGCGATCATGCACCGGAAGAATTCCCTCTTCTACAAGTCGGAGACAGGCGCTCGAACTGGAGACGCCTTCATGAGCCTGATCCACACGGCGGAGTTGAACGGCGCCCAGCCCTTCGACTATCTGGTTGCCCTCCAGCGGAACCGCGCTCTGGTGGAGGAAAACCCCGAGGAGTGGATGCCCTGGAACTATGCGGACAGCCTGGCTGGGCTTGCGCTGGCAGGATAAGGCCCGGATGGGAATCGTCTTGACAAGGTCATCGTTTATGAGTTAAGTCATGCCTGCTCACAGCAAGCACATTGAGTATCAGAACGAGGCTCCACGGGTCTGAGATGCCCAGGCCTTTTCCCAAACCATAGGACAAACCCGGGCGAGTTGGGATTTTATCCAAAGGTCTTAAGATGGATCGTCCGTTCGGAGGTCGGAAAAATACCGTTCAGAGGAAAAGGGAGACAGGGTCAACCAATAGCGACTAAAAGGTAACCTTGGTCTCAACCATCGACAGGAACCTCCTATGTCCCGGCGCATCCTGCTAGCCATCCTGCTCTGCGGTTTGACGAACCTATCGGCGCTCGCGCAGAGCTACCAGTCGTCCTTCTCCGAGTTGAAGTACGATCGCGCCAACGGCCCCGCGACGGTGCATGGGGGTGTGGAGGTCGAGGCTTCCACGGGCGCGGTGAATCTGAGCATTCCCTTGGGGCCGGGCATCGGTGCCCGGGGCATCAACTTCCGACCGGTGCTGGCTGGTCATGTGGCACCCACCGTGGACGGTCGAACGTCGACCACCGTCCATAGCGGGGTCACTTCCTACAAATATTCCGCAACGCAGAACATCCAGTACTTCTTCTCGCTGACACCAGGATTCCTGGATCTGGCCCTTTCGGATGATGCCATCGGGCCCACCGGGCCCACCATAGATAACGCAGGCGTGGTGGTCACCAACTACACCCTACCTGATGGCAGCACCGGAACCCTGAATGCCAAGTCATGGTTCCCCCAGGACCCAGCTTTACCCTCCGCGTCCAACCTGAATACGATCCTGTCAGAGTTCGGGTATGCCAGTGGTGTGACCGTTGGGCAGATCCCTTATATGGATGGCGTGACGCTCACTGGGAATACCGCCTTTGTTCGTCGCGACTCCAATGGATTCCTGGTAGTAGGCCTATCAGGATCCTCACCCTATCTCACCATGACCAACAGCACCATCAGCTCCGGCGGGATGCAGGGGAACACCGAATCTGTTTCCACCGCAAATTGGAACTTCCCACAAAAGATCCTGGCCATCCGGGGGGACGTGGCCTATGAATTCACCTGGGAGGGCGGGAAATTCGGCACGACAACGGATTCAACCGCCATGCCCACGCCCATCACCCTGACAGTTCTGCGCAGCGCCCATTACCGTCTGTCGGCCATCCTGAATCGGTTCGGGGAATCCATTTCTTTTGTCTACGCCCTTGATGGCGCCAGCTACACAGCCACCTGGAACCAAGGAGGACAGTCGACCAATCCGGCCATATCAATCCAGGTGGTAGCCAACCTGCTCTACCTGGATCCCAACTACCAAGCCTCTACGGTGACCTATGGAATCCAGTACTCAGGGGTGCCGAATGCACCAGCGTTCACTCTGAGCGCCGGCACCCGAGCAGATTCCTTCAGCATTCCTCCGCGTTCCTATACGACCTTCGCGCAAGCCTATGACATCGGCCTATCCTTGCAGCCAACCCTCCTCACGGTGGGAGCCACGAACGAGCAGGTTTCCTTCCAATACGGTCAGGCTCCGACGGCTACCTGCGCAGGCTGGGCGTACCCACCCACCCAACCCATCTTGACGGGCGTGACTTTTCCCAACCGGATAGTCACCTTTACTTGGACGCCCTACCTGTATGGCAAGAACCAGAGCTGGCCCGGGTTGTGGTCGGGCTATTCCCCCGATACCTCCTGCAATCCACTGAATGGGAACGCAGTCTGGAACCCCAGTTGGTTCTACGGCGTGAGCACCGTCAGTGATACCGATACCGCCATGGGCCAGACATACACAACCCAGCACAGCCGGGTCGTCCCGGTCCTGAGCTACGGCGCATCCAGCCAATCGACCGGCATCGTCTGGGCCTCCACGACTTTTAATGACACGATCTCCCATCCCGACGGGTCGGTCACGGTGCATCGTTTCGTGGAGCCAGTTCAGGGGGCCTTCGGTAATTCCATTGATACCCTGGATCACCAGATGCAGATCCTGGCGCACCTGAAGCACATGGTCTCCGAAGTGCGTTCCTATGTCATCGGGACGACGGTGGCTGCGGCCCAGGCGGATCTTGGCAACGCCCCGGCACAGTCTTCGGCCTATAAGGTCGTGTCTAGCGACCGTTGGACTTTGTTCGGTCTGGGGAACCCCACAGGGGGCTTCGTGTATTCCGCCGTGCCGCACCCGACCCGGACGCGTGCCTGGACCAAGGAATCCACCGCCCTGGTGACGGATGAACAGACCAACTGGGACGGCAGCAACCTTGGTTGGCAGACCCTCCACCACCAGGCCGAACTCCAGGCTTCGCCTAGCCTAAGCTTCAGTCCGACGCCGACTACTGTGCGCAGCCTCATGGATACGGGCGGATCGCCTGCCTATCCAACCTCTGGTGGAGCAGTTTACAGTTTCACCACCCAGCAGTTCCAGACGTTTGTTCCGCAATGGTTTCTGGGGCGCATCGTCCAGACTCAAACCACCCTGCAACAGGACGGAACGGGGAACGTAGTTACGCCCCTTCCGGCGAGCCTTCCCAGCTCGGCCAAGGTATACGAGAACACGTTCAACCGAGTAACCTCGGGCACGACAGCGGCTCCTGGCGGAAGTAGCTTCGTTCAGACAGGCTTTACCTTTGCTGGCAGTAGCCCGAACAGTCTGCTGTCGAGTCAGGTTCTGAATGTCACCGTGACTGGATCCAGTGATCTCGCACTATCGGGACAAGTGGGAATCCAGCTCTACCAGTACGATCCATTAGGCTTCATGTCCTTCATCCAACCCAAGGGTGTGGCTTGGAATGTTCAACAGAGCCAGGATGGCTTGGGTCAGCCCTTGACCCAGACTGACGCGAATGGCAAGAACACTACCTATACTTGGGATGGGGCCAACCGTCTGACAACGATCCTGCCACCAGACGGCATGGTGCCAACGGTCATCACCTACGAAGATACCGATCACCGTGGGGCGACCGTGACCCGCGGCGCTCAGACCAGCGAGTACCGGTACGATGGTCTGGGGCGCCTAGTGCTGGTGCGGCGCTGGGATGGTTCCGGCACTGCGTCGCATAAAGTATTCACATACGACCTCGGGGGCCGTAAAACCTTTGAGTCCGTCTGGCGTCGTAATGCGGGCACAGACGTAGAGGGGCTGTCGAGTGGGCCAGATGGCGACATCTATGGGTATGACGGCCAGGGGCGCCTGATCTCGCACCTGGATCCCAATATCATCTTGACGTCCATCGGCTACAGCGGGCTCACGAGATCCGTGACCATTGGCGGAAATACCACCTATTACACGTCAGATGCAACGGGACGTCTGGTACAGGTCACCGATGCTCTCGTCCAAGTCACGAATTACAAATTCGACGCCGCAGGCCACATTGCACAGGCGGTTCAGTTCGACAATCAAACCATTTCTGGCACCACCCTGACCCAGACTCGCACCTGGGGATATCACCCCTTGGGCTGGCTATCCTCCCTCACGCAGCCCGAGAGTGGGACCACAACCTATGGCTCTTTCACTGTGACTGGGAAACCCACGGTGACCAACTATCTGGGCGATGGCTCGACGGTCGCCAGGGTGGTGAACACTGCCTTCGATCCACTAATGCGAGTCCTTGCTGTGACATCCACCGATGGGAGCGTTAACCAGGCCTTCGGTTATGACGGCCAGGTGCCGGGTGGGGCCACCCTCGCCGCCAACTCCTTCGGCTGGGCCAATAACCGGATGAACTACACACGGGATGGAAACGTGGAGGAGGGGTTCACTTACGGGGGACCTGACGGCCTCCTGAGTAAGATCCTGGCAAGAGTCTGGGTGAACAGTGCGCAGGCTGGGACGACTTCCCATGACTTTCCTCAGAGCTTCACCTACGACGGGTAC
>PMJK01000182.1 GCA_003158505.1 Holophagaceae bacterium
GGGGGTTTTCTGGGCGTACTCCACATAGGCGTCCATCGATTCGATCTGCTGGACATCCATGCGTCGCTCGATGCGGCGATGGATGGTGCTCGGCTTGTAATTGGAAAAATCGTGGCCGGTCTGGGCCCTCAGCAGGATGAAGAGTTTCCTCAGGGCATTCTCGGTTTTGGGCGCCGGGGCAGTGCTGGATCTGGGGCGCCGGCCGAAGGCGTGGGCGCTGTAGGCCATGAGCTGGGCTGGCATCTCAGAGGGGGCGAGTTCGTAATCCACCAGGCCGGTGGCGATGGCGCTGCTCGGCATCCCGTCGTATTCGGCGGAACCGGGCGCCTGGGCCATGACCATGCCCCCCTCGGCCTTGATGGCCCGCACGCCCTGGGTGCCGTCGCTGCCGGTACCGGAAAGCACGATGCAGATGGCGCGTTCGCCCTGATCCTGAGCCAGGGATCGAAAGAAGAAATCGATGGGCAGCCGCTGACCCCGGGGCGCCGAGGGTTCCAGCAACTGCAGAGTCCCGTTCAGGAAGGCCATGTCCCGACCCGGCGGGATGATGTAGGCGCAGTTGGGCCGCACCCTCACTCCGTCTTCGACCTCGAAGACCTTCATCCGGGTATAGCGCTGGATCAGCTCGGTGAGAATGCTCTTGTGGTCCGGGGCCAGATGCTGGACCAGGACAAAGGCCATGCCGGGATCGATATCGGCGGGCATGCCGGCGAAGAAGGCTTCGAAAGCCCCCAGGCCACCAGCCGAAGCGCCGATGCCAACGATGGGAAAAGGCTTCAAGGGCAGTGGACCCTTGGCCGGACCTGGATCTTTTGAGCTGTCTTCATCTGACGGTGGAAGCGGCGCAACCGGCTCGGAGGGCGGGGGCTGGGTCTTCTTTCTCACCTTCTGTTTGCCGACAATCTTCCTGGTCATGGTGGGGATCCTCAATTGGAAAATAGCCTGAATTGAGTCATTTCCATCGCGTATTCTAGGCCTTCTGCCCAACCCGGGTCAGCAATGAGCCCAGGTAGTCCAAGCCCGGACATCCGGGGCTTATCCGAAAAAAAGGGCATGGCCCGCCTCCACACAAGCCGCCGCATAGAGGTACATGGACGCGGACCAGGTCTGCCAGTCCTCGCCCGCAGGAGTGCCGTCCTTGGCGTGGAACCATTCGTTGAAACCGAAGGCCCCGGAATGAGTCGGTGGCAGCTTCCGGGAAGGTCGCACGAGGGTGGTGAGGGCCCGGAGCTTCTCTTCGGCAAGAGGCTGTTCACCGGCCGCCACCAGCGCGGCGACGTAGAAGCCGCAGACGAAGGGCCAGACTCCGCCGTTGTGGTAGTCGCCCGGAGAATTGTAGATCCCGTCGCGTTCATGCCAGTCAGCGTCTTGGGGTTGCACATAGGGAAAGAGGCAGGGTGGTAGTTCCACCGCAAGTTCCCCGTTTGACCGCAACCCGCCGCAGTGGGCCTCGATCCAGGCCACCATGGCCCGCGCACGGTCGGGGCCGGCCAGCCCCGTCAGGATGGCCAGGCTGTTGCCCAGCAGGTCGCAGCGCTGGTTCCGGAACACTTTGTAGAACCAGAAGGCATAGTTGGATTGTCCGGGGATGGCGAACCCCCGGCCGTCCTCCCGGTTGGCGGCCGTCCGGAAGCTTTCGGCTCGCTCCTCCAGGCCCAGAACCTTCAGGTAGCCATGCACGAGGGCATTGACGTACAGTCCCTGGCCCAGGACCCACTGCTCGTCCCGCCAATCGCTGGTGGGCTGCTGGACCACCAGCTCCCGGTCGTCGACACTCTGGTAGTCCATCCACTGGAGGGCCTTGGCTCCCGCTTCTTCCAGGAAGGCCGGTTCACCGGTATGGCGCCGGTACATGCCGAGGATCAGCAGGAAGAGCGGCGTCGTATCACTGGCTCCGCGGTTCTCTGGATCATGCACCAGGGAAGGGATCTGGCCTCTCGGGCTCTGGTTCCCAGCCAGCGTTTCTAACACCCGACGCAGGGAAACCAACAGGTCCTTGTTCCCGGAGGCCAGGATGCCCAGGCCGGAAATGAGCAGATCCCGGGTGTAGGGTTCCGGATAGCCCCACCCGGCCGTACGGGGAAGCCCCTCGAACGGCCCGGAGACGTTGTGCAGCAGCACATCCATGGCTGCAAGCTTGGCTTCTTGAACCGCGGGTTCCATATCAGGCCTGACCTCCCTCGAGGATCTCCATCAGACGCCGCGCCACGAGCCGGTAGTCATAGCGTTCCACGGCCCTGCGGCGCCCCGCCTCACCCATCCGTCTGCAGAGATCGGTGTCGTTGAGCAGGAGTTTCAGGTACTCGGCGATGTCGGGCACACTGGCGCGGTAGTCTGATACCCGGGGCTTCTCGAAGACCACGCGATGGCCGGGCTCGAAACCTGCTTCCGGCCCCAGCACCGCCTCCGTGATCCGGATTTCCTGGGCCACCCTGGCCAGAAACGCCGTTTCACCGTGAACCAAGGTGTCCAGCATGGCCATGGCCCGGATGCCGATGACGGGTTTGCCGCAGGCACCGGCCTCCACCTGGGGCATCCCAAAGCCCTCCAGCCTGGATGGGCCCGCGTAGACGTCGCAGGCGGCGAGCAGGTACGGCATGAGGTTCCGGGATACCTGGTGGGTCGGGAAACTCACCCGGTCCTGGATTCCGAGGGATCGGACCAGCTCCAGGTCGAGCTTGTTCTGCACGTTCGTCCGCTCCTGGGGCCAGACCTTGCAGACGTACCGCCAGGGGGGCACAGCGTCCCCCAGCGTGGCGAGGGCCTCCATGACCTCGCGGCCGCCCTTGGAGGCGGCATCACCACCAATGGTGAGGATCAGGCGCTCTTCCTGCGGGACTCCGAGGGCCTCTCGCACGGCGCGAACCTTCGGATCGTCGGGGCTGCGGGGAATGAAGGCATCCGTATCGCACCCGATGGGCAGGGTCACCGTGTGGTCCCCACGCACACCGTCCCTGATGAAGGTCTCCCGCACCCAATCCGAGGTTACGAGAATGAGGGGCATCGCGTCCAGGACCTCCCGGTAGTTGGCCACGTAGCCGTCCGCCAGAATCCAGGGCACGGCCCGGATCCCGAAGCGCTGCGGATGGAGGATGATGTCGGGGGTGTCCCCCCAGAAGCCGATGCCCACCACCACATCCGGCTTGAACCAGCGGTAGTACCACTCCTTTTCGAGATCCGATTTGAGGTGGGCGGCATGGGCGTCCACGCCGATCTCAAGCAGTCCCTTGTAGAGGAGGTCGCCCTGAGTGGCCAGGCCACCGGGTGCGGGAGGATAGGTGTACAGGACCAGGATCTTCATGGGGTCAACGCCTGGCCATCTTCGGCCACCGGAGGGATGGATTCGGGTTCGGCGAAGCGGTTGAAGGCCTCGGTGCGAGTGACCGCCATGGCTTCCCAACTGGCCTCATCGAATCCGTAGATCGAGTTGATGATCCCGTATTTCCGGTGCCATACCGCGTCAGACAGGGAGATTTGGAATGAAGCCTTCTTCTGAGGTCGGGGAGCGTAGGTACCGCCTCCATCCTCGTAGGCGAACTGCCACAGGGCCCGAGCCTGGATGCGGCCATCCCGCCATAATTCCTGGACCGCCCGGGATACTTCGCCATGCCGCCGATGCCAGGTGTACTCGCCCTGGGGCGCGTGGGTCAGCAGGATGTCGAACTCCAGCCGGGGCAGCAGGGAGAGAATGGCGGCTTCCATATGCTCGGTAGACAAGGGGAACTGGTCTGGCCCATCGTCGAGATTCCCCATGGCGCCCTTGGCGCCCAGGCACTCCAGGGCCCTTACAAATCGGGGGGCCCGATCGGGATCCTCACCGCGGCATAGCGTCAGGATGAAGGGCGACCACTCGGGGTGGCTGAGGAGCAGGCCTCCCGCCCAGAGGGTTTCATCGTCGGGATGGGCCACGACGACCGCCACACGGCTGGTCTTGCCAAGCACCTGACCTTGTTCAAGGGATGTGTTCACAGTGTCTCCCTACCCGCAAAGGTGACTGCAACTGCGACAGGGGCCGGGATGACCGGCTCGGGTGTTTTGAAGGCAAAGGCGAAGAATGCCGTGGAGTGGACAAGTCGGCGCATGGTTTTCCTAGTCCCTCGCAAGGGCGTCGATGGGATCGAGGTGAGCAGCTTTTCTGGCTGGCATGTAGCCGAAAATAATGCCTGTCAGGAAAGCGCAGGTGAAAGCGATGAGGATGGGCGCGACCGTGAAGATCACCCGCCAACCGGCGATGGCGGACGTCGACAGCCCGCCGCCGATGCCGAGCACGACCCCCGCCAGGCCACCGATGAAACAGACCATCACGGCTTCCGTGAGGAATTGGAACATCACATCGAAGCCCCGGGCGCCGATGGCCATACGGATGCCAATCTCCCGGGTCCGCTCAGTGACCGATACCAGCATGATGTTCNNTCGGCCATGTTCCGGATGTTGAAATCCTCCTTGCCGTGGCGCTTCATCAGCAGCGCATGGAGATCGACTTGGACCAGGCCCATGTCCGCACCCGCCTTCACCCGCACGACGAAATTGTTGAAGAACCGCTGTCCGATGACCCGGGCCCCGGCCGTGGTGTAGGGCAACCAGACGGAATCGTCCATGTCATCCCCGCGCGGCGTGAGGCCTTTGGTGCTCAACACACCGATGACCAGGAAGGGCGCGTTGCCAATGAGCACGTATTGACCGAGCGGATTCGTATCCTTTGGAAACAGATTATTCGCGACGGTCTGTCCGAGTGTGACCACTTGAGCATAGCGCTTCACATGTTCCGCCGAGAAGAACACTCCAGACTGGGGCGGCCAGTCGTGGACCTGCGGGAAGTCCTCGCCGGTCCCCACCACAGCCACCATCAAGTCCTGGTCTCCATAGCGGAGCAGCGAGGACAGGGTCGTCTCCGGGACGGCCATGTCGACGCCCGGCACGCTTCGGATGGAGGGCAGATCCTCGGGCAGGAAGCTGGTCACGACCGTGGCCGAGGCGCGGACAGCAGGTGGCCCGCGCATCACCGTCAACAGGTCGGTGCCCATGGCCTGGATGCGCTCCAGGACATCCTGCTTGGCGCCATTACCGATCGCCATCAGCGCCACCACAGAGGCCACGCCGATGATGATTCCCAGCATGGTCAGCGCCGTCCGCAGACGGTTGTGCAGCAGGGACCGCAACGCCATCATCAGCGATTCACCGAGGACCGCCACGCCCTGCTTGGCATCCTTCGTTCTCGCTTCAACTTTCGCGGGCTGGCCAGTCTCCCCATTCGCCTGCTGCTCGTCCGAGACGATGCGCCCATCAGTGATGCGGACGAGGCGTTGGGCGTAGGCCGCAATATCGCTGTCGTGGGTCACCAGGATGATGGTGTGCCCGTCTCCATGCAGCTTCACCAGGATGGCCATGACATCCTTGCCCCCCTGACTGTCGAGGGCTCCGGTGGGTTCGTCCGCCAGGATGACCGGACCGCCGTTCATCAGGGCCCGGGCGATGCTCACCCGCTGTTGTTGTCCCCCCGAGAGCTGGCTGGGGTAGTGCTGCAGCCGGTCCCCCAATCCGAGTTCCCGCAACAATTCGCTGGCGTGCTCCGCCCGCTGGTTCTTGGCCATGCCGCAGTAGACGGCCGGGACTTCCGCGTTCTCGACGGCATCCAGATCCGACATCAGGTTGTAGCGCTGGAAGATGAAGCCGAAGGTGTCTCGCCGCAGGGCAGCGAGCTCGTCTCCACTGAGGGTGGCCACGTCGAGGCCGCGCACCCGGTAGGTTCCGCTCGAGGGCTTGTCGAGGCAGCCGATGATGTTCATGAGCGT
>PMJK01000132.1 GCA_003158505.1 Holophagaceae bacterium
GCGGCCCACTGGCAGCCCCTGGAGCAGGACCAGGCCATGATCCTGCAGCCCACGCTGGAGTTGCTGACACCGCTGTTGCAGAACCCCCACCGGCTGCTCCAGCTCGCTCAGTTGGCGGATGTGGAATCCCTCGATGCCATGGGCAGCTTCCGGGTGAGCCACGCCACCCTGGTCCGCGCCCTGGATGCGGGTGTGCCCCTCGAAGAACTGGGTCAGCGCCTGGGCGCCACCACCCAGACCCTGCCCCAGCCCCTGCTCCAGCTGCTCGAGGACCTGTCCCGCCGGGTGGGCGAAGTGGAGGTCCACCAGGGCGTGCGGCTGGTGAGGGCCCGCACCGCCCACCTGGCGGACGAACTCAAGCTGAGGCCCGAACTGGCGCCCCTGAAGCTGGGCTCGCTCTCCGATACCGTCCTGGAGGTGCGTGGGAACGGCAATGCCCACGCCCTACTCAAGCAGGCCGGCTTCATGCCGAAACCCGGCCGGTTCCTCGCCCTCAGCGTGGATGGCGACGAAAAGCTCTACTTGTGGGCCCTGGCGGCTCTGGCCTTCGTGGACGAGAAGGGCATGAACCACCACCTGGAACCCGTGCAGCAGATGGTCCGGTCGGCCATCCAGCGCCTCCACGACGAGGATCCGTCCCTCTACCAGGAAGTCCAGCGGCGCATCCCCATGCTGCACCTGGGCGGCGAGGACCAGCTGGCCGAAGAGGTGCAGCGCATCCTGGAATACGCCGCGGGGCACACCCTCATGGTGGAGCTCACCTACCTGCCCCCGGCCGCCCACCGCACCCAGCTCCGGCGCGTCTCACCCCGCACCATCCAGGAGGATCATCTGCTGGCCTTCTGCCATCTGCACCAGGAGGAGATGGCCTTCCGCCTCACCCGCATCCAGGGCGTGAAGCTGCTCAACGAACGGGGCTGGACACCGGCCAACCACAGCCAGGCAGGTTGATGCTCTCCCGGGTTTTCTAACCCACCAGATCCTTCATCCGCTTGTCCACCACCTCGGCCAATTTCTCGACCACTTCACGGCTTTCGGTGCGGGAGATCTGGATTTCCTTTTCCAGCTTGCGCTCAGTCTGGAGGACTGACTTCTGCAGCTGGGACAGCATCCCCTTCATGTCATCAATGTCGTTGAGCAGGGAGTTCAGCCTCGAATCGGGCGGGCGGCTGTTGCTGAAGACCCCCATTCCCGCCAGCACCGTGGCGAGAGCCGAAAGCAGAAGGATGAGGAGGAGGAGGGGGTTGCTGGCCATGGGAACACCTTGCCCTTGAGATTGCCAGGACCATGCCGACCAAGGCTACTAATGTTGGGGATTCTGCTTGACCCGCTGATAGTCGTCGCCCGTCACCTTGAGGGGTGATCCCACGGGGATCACCAGGAAAGGCTCGCTCTTCCGGATTTCCTTGCGGGAGGCCAATTGAAGCTGGTGCTGGACTTCTTCCTTTGCCTGGCGCTCCCTGGCCAGTTCCGTTCTGTGGGAGGCCACCAGGCGAGTCAGTTCCTGTTCCTGGCGCTGAGTCTGGGCAGCCAGATCATCGGCCCGGTGCTTCTGCTGGAAACCCCAACCGCCTAGACCGACCAGGGTGGCCAGCAGCGGCAGGGCGGCGGCAGCCAGGAGCCCCCAGGTGGGGCGCTTCCGTTCCGTCCGGCTGCGGCGCTGGGCCTCCCGACGGAGATCATCAGCCAGGGCCTTCAATTCCGCGGTCGGTTCCGCAGCGCTGGGGGCCATCATGGGCCCCAGGCCCAGGAGATCGCGGAGTTCAGCCCGCAGCTGGGAATCCTCGGCGGGTTCGAATCGCCGGGCGGGATCAGACCAGGACATGGACGCCTCCTGAAGGGTTGAGCTGATCTTTGAGTTGGGCCTTGGCCCGGTGGATACGGGTCTTCACGGTCGCTTCGGGAATGTCGAGGATGTCTGAGATCTCACGAATGGAGAGCCCCTCGACCACGAAGAGCCAGAGGGCCTCGCGGAAGGTGGGCGAGAGCAGCCGCATGCGCTCCCGCACTTCCTGATTCAGGACCTGGTCATCGGCTCCACCGGCGAGCCCGGGTTCGCTGACGACTTCCAGGCTGAGATTCTGGTTCTTCATGGGACGACGCTCGGTGAGGGACAGGGTTCGCACGGTGCCATAGAGGAAGGCCGTGGGATGCTCCACTGCCACTTCCCGCTGCATGAGGATGACGAAGGACTCCTGGGCGATGTCCTCCGGAAAAATGGCCCCATAGCGACGTGCGTAGCTCACCAGCCTTGGATATAGCTCTGCAAAGGCGCTGTGAAACGCCTCCTGGGTGCCGAACGGTGTTTCTGGTGGGGACTGCGCCATGCAAGGGCTCCAACGCCTAGGATGCCCGAAGCAGGGAAGAAGTTCCGGGCTACCCTGGAAGGGATGGAACATCCGCTTCAAGCCTGGCGCGACACCCTCGAGGAGCTTGGGGTGATGGGCTTGGTGCGCGAACCCGTGCAGGCCGTCCAGGCTGTCCCTTCAGCAGGACCTTCCCCCACCTCTCTCCCGCGCCCACCTGCTCCAAAGTCAACGCCAAAGCCAATTACTCCAGCTCTTGCAGTCTACGTTCCACCCTCTGACCCCATCGGCTGTCCAACCCGCGCAGTCGTGACCGAAGCCGCCAGCCTTCCCGATCTCCACCAGGCCATTAAGGGCTGCCTGGCCTGCCCCCTGGGAGCGGGCCGCATGAAATTCGTCTTCGGTGAAGGGCACCCCGAGGCCCGGCTCATGTTCGTGGGGGAGGGCCCCGGAAGAGATGAAGACTTGCAGGGACGCCCCTTCGTAGGGAAGGCCGGGGAGCTGCTGGACCGGATGATCGGCGCCATCGGCATGAAGCGCGAGGAGACCTATATCGCGAATGTGGTGAAGTGCCGCCCGCCGGATAACCGCACACCCACGCCCGATGAAGCCCGTGCCTGTCTCGGATACCTGCACCGTCAGATCGAGCTGATCCGCCCCGCTGTCATTGTCACCCTCGGCGCCACGCCCCTGCGCGAGCTGGTGGGGGTTCCCGAGGGCATCACGAAGGTCCGGGGCCAGTGGAGGCACGTGAGGATCGGCGACCGCGAGATCCCCGTCATGCCCACCTTCCATCCCGCCTACGTGCTTCGCCAGTACACGCAGGAGGTCCGCCGCGCCGTGTGGGAAGACCTCCGAGCGGCGAAGGAATGGATCGACCGCCCCGCTGGCAGCTGACAGCCGAGAACCGACACTCCACCTGTGTCATGCTAGGCGCAGCATTAGAGGGTTGCCCATGCGTCTCGTCAATGTGTTCTTCATCGTCCTCCTGCTGTTGGTCCTGATGGTGCTGGGCAACCTGTACCTCACCAACCACGATCTGCTGGTCCAGGAAGTCAACCTGTTCGGCGAAAGCATCAAGCTGCAGAGCGTCATCCTCATCACGTTCCTGCTTGGATTTCTCCTGAACGTCCTCTACACCGGCATCATGGAGGTCATCCGGCTGGTGCGGGGACTGAACGATTCCGCCGACACCCGGCTGGTGAAGCGCATCTCAGAGCGGATGCAGGATGCCCGCGACCTGGTGGCCCATGGCCTTCCCCGCGAGGCGAAGGAAATCCTTGCAAGCATCCTCGAACAGCGCCGGGAGCACATTCCCGCCCGGCTCCTGCTGGGGGATATCCTCCTCAAGACCGGGAGCGCCGACGAGGCCGTGAAGCTGTTTAAGTCCCTGTGTGAGGATGAACCCGATCAGGTGGAAGCGCACTACCAGTTGGCCGAGGCCCTGATGGCTGTCCGGAATTCTGATGCGTCGCTGGCCGTGCTGAAGAAACTGGCGGCCGATCAGCCGAAGAAGGCCCTTCGCGCCTGGAGACGCCTTCGGGCCATGCACATGGAAGGGCAGCGATGGGAGGAGGCCCTCGAGGCCCACAAGAAGCTCACGACCCTTTTCGCCAGCGATCTCACTCCGGGAGAGAAGGCCCAGGGTTCAGCCCTGGCCTACCAGGTGGGCATGGCCAAGGTAGAGGCGGATCAGTTCAAGGATGCGGCGCAAATCTTCCAGCAGGTCATCAAGGACGAACCTGACTTCGTGCCGGCCTATCTTAGCCTGGGCCGCTGCATGATCCTTCAGGATCAGGAGGCCCAGGGCCTGGAGATCCTCCTTGAAGGCTTCCGCAAGACCGGCGAGGGAACCTTCCTTCAGGAACTGGAGGACTACTTCATCCAGCTGGGGCGGCCGGAGGATGGGCTGGCCCTCATGCGGCGCGTGGCTGCCACCTCCAGGCATGCCACGACCGCCAAGTTCTTCCTGGGCAAGATGCTCTATCGCCTGGAGATCCTTGACGAAGCCCTGGACCTTTTCCAGGAGGTACGCAGCCAGGTGGTCTACAGCCCCATCCTGTTCTTCTTCATGGCCAAGATCCACAGCCGCCGCGGCCGCCTGGATGCCGCCCTCAACGAGTACCGCCAGCTGCTCCGCAACCTGGGCATCCTGAAGCTGCGCTATGAGTGTGCCGTGTGCGGGCATCGCACCCAGGACTTCAGCGACCGCTGCGACAGCTGCGGCAGCTGGAACAGCAGCCACTTTATGTTCAAGGAAAGCGATCTTCCCGAAGGTCCCGTCCGCGCTGAGAGCGGGGGCTGGATGGCGATGCTCTGAAGGGTGGCATTTGGCGCTGCGGGGCAGCGTCAAATGCCGGGCCCCTTCGAGCAGAGCATCACAACCAGGTTGGCCACTCAGTTCATCGGCAGCGTCAAATGCCGGGGCCCTTCGAGCAGAGCATCACAACCGCGAAGCCCAGCCGGGTGGCGAGACGTGCGACTCAATGTCGCGCGACGAGCCGGGCACCCGGCGGGCAGAGCATCTCCCGACCGCCGGGTGGCAGAGCGGGCTGCGGGGCAGCCTGCGGCGCCGGGCCCCGGCGAGGAGGGAATCCCGTCCAGGTTGGCCTCAGGTTCCATCGAAGCCCACCGCCTCCTGTGCTGCGTTCCCACCCAAGCCCCACGGGCCGCGCATGGCCATGAGGCGGGTCTTCAACCTGATCGTTGAATTGTCCTTGACCCGCTGCGCGACACATCCTTAAACTACACCCCATGAGGTGCTAGTTTTGAATTCATCCATGTATGGGGCCGGCGCCGAGTATGCGCTGCATTCGCTGCTCATCCTCGCGACGCGGCCAGAACCGGTCAGCGTGCGCGACCTAGCCACTTATCAACAGATCCCTGAACGATTCCTCGCAAAGATCTTCACTCGCCTCAAGAAAGCCAAGATCGTGAGGGGCCTCGAAGGCATTGCGGGAGGCTTCGCCCTGGCCCGTCCCGCTGGGCAGATCCCGGTGATGGAGGTGCTGGCGGCGGTGGACCCGGGGCGGACCCTGTTTGCCTGTGCCGAAATACGCAGCCAGTGCGCCCTGTTCGGGACCACGGCTCCCGGCTGGGCCACAGCAGGGACGTGCCGCATCCATGCCTTCATGCTCGACGCAGAGCAGGTCCTCCAGAACTTCCTCGCTTCGAAAACGGTGGCTGACCTGGTTTGCGAATTCGAGCACAAGGCTCCGAAGAAATTCATCCAGGAAACCGGAGCCTGGTTCCAAGAGCGCAAAGACGCCCGGAGCCGCAAGGCCTCGCCCCACGGAATGGCTCCAGGCTTGAACGTAGACCCCACATGAATGCCCCCGGTCCCCCGAACAGTTCATCGTCCTCACCACCCAACCCGGAGTTCCCGTGACGATTCCCGAAACACTGCTGGATGTCCTGAAACAGGATGGTGTGGTAGCCATCGCGACCCTGGGCCAGGATGGCCCACACATGGTCAACACCTGGAACAGCTATATCCGCCTTACAGAAGATGGACGGATCCTGATCCCAGCGGGCTACATGCAGCGCACCGAAGCCAATGTCGCCTTCAATGACCAGGTGCTCGTCACCCTGGGGAGTGCCAAGGTAGCAGGCCGGCACGGAGCCGGGACGGGCTTCCTGATCAAGGGCACGGCCACCTTCATCACCTCTGGACCGGACTTCGAGGTGCTCAAGAGCAAGTTCGCCTGGGCCAGAGCCACCCTGGCGATCACGCCTCATTCCATCGACCAGACGCTCTAGCCTTGGTCGTTTCACACCCTGTGGAGACCCCATGCCCACCGAAGCCCCGACCCTCACCACCGCCAATGTCATGGCCAAGGACCTGGGCGTCTCCGATGCCAAGGTCAAAATGGCCATCAAGGAACTGGGGCTCACACCCGCCGCCAAGAAGGGTTGCTGCTCCTTCTATGATGCCCTGGCCATGGGCAAGCTGAAGGCTTTCTTCAAGTAGCCAGAGGCCCTCAAACCAGCCCAGGCAAAACCGTTCGGCCAGGGCCAGACAAACGCAGGGGGCGCCCCCGGCACCCCCTGGCCTTGCACCATCTACACCCTTATCAGGTAGATACGATCCGATCGCGGCCCTAGGCAATGGCCTGTCGAATATCGAACAGGAGGCGCTTGAGCTCCAGTTCCGAAAGCTGGAGGGGCACCTGCTGCTTCACTTCCTCTTTCCGGTAGAAGGCGATGCGCTTCACCACGATCTTGTTCTTGCCGATGCTGATTTCATTGAACTGGATCTGGGTATCGTCTTTGTAGGGAGGCAGGCTTCGGAGTTGGATGTACATCCCGCGGCGGTCGTGGTCCACGATCTCGAGGCGTTCTTTCAGGTAGTTCACCTGCTCGGACAGCTTTTCTGCCTTGGTCTTCAGCTTGGCGAAGCTGAGCTTCTTGGGGATATTGCGCTCCAGAACCATCTCGCCCAGCTGGACTCCATTCACCTCTCGGCGCAGGAATCCGGCCAAGGTCCCGTCCAACTCAGTGTCCGTCTGGTGGAAGGTCTCGAATCCCTGGAATTCGCCGGGAAGCACTGAGTCGTCATAGCGCTTGGCTTTGCGGGATAGCTTCATGGAACACCTCAGAAGGTCTGAGACCCACTTGAGCCAGAGCCGTGCCAGGAATTTTCTACCGACAAAGGATCGGCACACCCCTTGAGTTGTCAGCACTTCCTCGCGAGTCTTGCCCAGCGGTACCTGCCCAGGAGAGGCCTCTTGGCTCCAGGTTATGTTCAATTGTGGTCAGGCAAGAAGCGATCTGTTCAATTCTGGACAGGGTCCCCTTCCGCTCCCATGCTTGGCCAGCGCCTTCGGTAGATCATGCGGTCCAAAGCCCGGCTGAAAGGACTCCAAGAACCGCCTGAATCCTCATCTTGCCTGGCCCGAAACATGACTTCCAGCTTGCCATCCAGGTCGTCGAGGTAGTGGACCACCAGGGCTTCCGGGGTCTTCGGCAGCACGGGCGATCCGAACTCCAGATGGCCGTGGTGGCTCAATACGATGTGCAGGATCTGCAGTCGCAGCTCCTCGGGAAATGCGGGGATCTTGCCCACTGCCTGGTCGATCCATTGAGCTTCCAGGGTGATGTGGCCCAGCAGGTTGCCCGCATCGGTGTACCCGAAGCTGCGCTGGTAACTCAATTCGGCCGTTTTGCCCACATCGTGGAGGAGGACCCCGGCCATCACCAGATCCCGGTTCAGATCCCGGTAGTGCGCACAGGCCCGCTCCGCCATGCCCATCACAGACAGGGTGTGTTCCAGCAATCCGCCGAGGTAGGCATGATGCATGGATTTGGCTGCGGGAGCCAGGGCGAAGGCCGCCCGCAGGGTCCCATCCGCCACGAAAAGATCCGTGAGCAACCGGCGGATCCAGGGGTCCTTCACCGACTCGATGAACCCGTCCATCTCAGCCAGCATCTCCGGCACAGGCCGGGCACTCACAGGGAAGAAGGCCGAGAAATCGGCGATCTCCGCATCCGCGGCGAACCGCACCTTATCCAGTCTGAGCTGGAGGCGCCCGTTGTAGCTCGTGACTGCGCCCTTCAAGCGCACGAAGACATCGGCACGGATGGCCTCCATGTCGCCCTCGATGGCCCGCAGGTCCCAGAGGAAGGCCTTCAGGTCGCCCGAGGCATCCGACAGTTTCAGCTCCAGGTATTCGCTCCCCTTGGTGCTGACTTTATAGACAGCCTCCTGGGCCAGGAGGAATCCCTGGAAGGATTCGCCCTCCTTCAGGTTCCGAATCAGGGGCTGGTCGGGCATCGGGACTCCATGTGCCGCATCAGGATGGGAGCATGGATGCGACAGCGATTGTCTAGTGGCTTCGGGGAACCTTTGGAGGCGGCGCGAAGGGGTCTTCGTCACCGTACCCAAACTCCAGGGGAATCCGCTTGTCCTCAAGCACCTCGAAGAGCTCCCACTGATCCGCCTTCTTCACGTTGCCATCGGGCAGCGCCAGCACACGAACTTTCAACACCCGGTTATAGAGCGGGAACTCCAGTTCATCCTCGGCCCTCACGTCCTGGCTGGCCTTCCGGGGGACGCCGTTCACCCGCACCATCCCCTCGTCGCAAAGCTGGTTCGCCAGCTCCCGCCGTTTGATGAGCAGGCTCTTCTTGAGGAAGGTGTCCAGACGCACTGCGTTACCCCTTCAGGATCTGATCCTTGGGCACTAGATAACGGATGTTGGCGCGCATCCGCAGATTCGCCAGGTACTGTTCAATGGCGTTCTGGGCTTTCGGCTCCTGGAGCTTCTCCAGGATCTTCGCCTTCACTTCGGCGAAGGCCTTCACGGGAGCATCCTCCAGCGAGATGAGCTGAATCAGGTAGAGGTCCTTGTCCGTCTCGATGGGTGTGGAAACCTGATCGGGCTTGAGTAGCACCGCCGCATCCTCGATGCTGGCGCGGAGAAAGCCCTTGTTCATCCAGCCCAGATCGCCGCCTGTGGCCTTGCTGGGACTGGTGGAGTAGAGGCGGGCCAGCTCCTCAAAGGACTTGCCGCCTTTCAATTCGGACTGGATCAACCCCAGTTTCTTCCTGGCCTCGATCTGATCCTCGGCCGTGGCGCCCTTGGCGATCACCAGCTCGCGGATGCGGAACCGGCTGGGCAGGCGGTATTCATCCTTGTGATCTTCGTAGTAGGCACGCAGTTCGTTGTCCTCGACGGCCACCTTTGAGTAGACCTCGCGCTGGAGCACGAACTGCTGGGTGGCCTGCTGTTTCTGTCGTTTCAAGAACTCGGGCAGACCAATGCCGAGGCTCCCCTTGAGGGCTCGTTCCAGGTCCGCATCCGTGGCGAAGTTGTTCTCCTTCTTGATGCCATCGATGCTGGCGCGGACGTACTCGTCCGTGACGGGGGAGCCCAACTCGTCGCCCTTGTCCTCCAGGAGGAAGGCATCCACGAGGCCCTGCAGGGTCTTCTCCCGGGCATCCTTCAGCTTCTCGTCCAGTTCTTTCCCTGAGAACTGTCGGTAGAGCGCCGCGTGCTGTTGCTCCACGGCCTGGTTGAGACCCCGCCGAGTGATGATGTGCTTGTTGACGACTACGAGAATTTCTTCCCGGACATCCGGTTTGGTTTCGGCCATCAGGGCCGGAGCGAAGAGCAGAACGGCCAGGGCTGGCGCGATCAACCTCACTCGGCACCTCCCTTGGCCGCCGGGGCCTTCGGGGCTTCAGGGGATTTGGCTGGCTCAGACGTCTTGGGGGCCGGGGCGGGCTTGATGAGCTCGAAGGATATTTCCTTGCGGAGGTCATCCATCAGCTCGTTCCACACGATGCCCTGGCGTTCCTGCTGGGCCATTTTCTCCGCGTGCCCCTTGGCCTCTTCGAAGGGAACTTCCCGGGCGGGCTTGCGGTTCTCCACCTTGATCAAGTGGTAGCCGTAGCTCGTCTTCACGGGGGCGCCCACCTTGCCCACAGGCTGGGTACGGGCCGCGGCGCCGAACTCGGGAACCCAGCCGGAAGGGTCGGCGTCCGCATAGAGGCCGCCGTTCTCCTTGCTGCCCGGATCGTCGCTGTATTTCTTGGCCAAGGCCTCGAATCTGACTCCCTTCTTGAGCTCAGCCTGAATCTTCGCGATGCGGGCCTTGGCATCGGCATCGCTCAGGCCCTGTTGACCTTCCCCCTGTTTCACGGACACCAGGATGTGGCGCACCGACACCAGGTCCGGCTGTTTGAATCGATCTGGATGCTTGTCGTAGTAGGCCTTCACCGCAGCCTCGTCCACCACCAGCTTCTTCTGGAGGGCGGGGCCCTCCTTGGCCAGGTACTCCCGGGCCAGCAGGTCATCCTTGGCGCGATCCAGGGCCCGCAGGTAGCCCGGCGACTTGTCCAGGTCCATCTTCCTGGCTTTCACGGAAAGCAGCTTGCTCTCGGCCATGCGCTTGACGAACTCATCCTTGCCGCCCTGGACCATGAGCAGCTGCATCTGCTCCTGCTGCCCCAACAGTTGGAAGGCCGCCTGGAAGTCCGCCTCGGTGACGACCTCATCACCCACCTTGGCGAGGACCACCTCCTCGGGCTTGGGCGTGGGCTTGGCCACGGGGGCAACGGCAGGTGCGGGGGCGACAACGGGTGCGGGCGTGGACGGGGAAGCCGGTGTCTTAGGCGGTTCCTGGGCGACGACACCGAGGGCGAGGAAGGAGATCAGGGAGGCACGGAGCATGTTTTTCCTTGGTTATCGGGGCGCTAGGCCGCTGTTTAAAAAATATTCATTTACGTCTGCGGCAGCATAAGGGGCCGTGAATGATGGGATCTGAATGGCAGAGGTTGTTTAAGGACGGCCCCTAACGGCGCCGCCCGCCGAGCAGGTTCATCAGTGAGATGAGGATGTTGTAGAGGCTCACGAAGAGGGCTAGGGCGAAGCCTGCGGGGTCGCCGAAATCATCGGTGCGGAGCATGGCCGAGGTGTCCCAGAGCAGCTTGGCCGAGCAGGCGATGACCGCCACGCCGGAGATGATGAGGCTGAATGTCTCCAGGTGGAAGATGGCCGCGGCCAGACTCCCGAAGAACATCACGGCGATGCCGACGATGACGAAATTGCGGAGGAAGCTGAAATCCCTCTTCGAGACGAAGGCGGTCACGGTAAGCGTCATGAAGACCGTGCCCGTGAGCCCGAAGGCCATGAACACCGGCTTGAAGCCCGCTCCATGGGCCACCGCCAGGGCGATGATGCCCGCGATGACACCCGAGACGTAGGTGAAAATGGCGTAGGCGACTCGGTTCAGGGGCTTCCGGCGGCTCACGCTGGACGCGAACATCAGGGTCCCGAATTGGGCCCCGAAGAGGATCCAGAACCAGAAGCGCCCAGCCACCGAAATGAGGGCATTCCCGATCAGGGGGGCGCTGAGGGCCCCCAGGGCGGCCACGGCAAACCCGCCCATGAGCCAGAGGTAGACGTTCCGGACAAAATCAATGCGGGACTGCGTCCCTGTTGAGGTCCCCTGCCAAGGCTGCTGAAGATCCATGCCACGCTCCAAGGGGGATCCGGACGTGGATCCCTCTTAGATCCTAACATTCCCCCTACCCTATCCCTGTCATGACCACCCCCGAGGTTCCGTGATT
Source organism: Holophagaceae bacterium (assembly GCA_003158505.1). GTDB lineage: Bacteria > Acidobacteriota > Holophagae > Holophagales > Holophagaceae > Geothrix. Next base: position 11,380 of record PMJK01000132.1, read on the forward strand.
CCCCCTTCCTGGCTGGACCGACTTCAAGAACAGGCCGCGCACCGCCGGGCCCTGGGCCGGGAGCGGACCATCCACCCGGCCGTCGGCGTGGATGTATGTTCCAACGATTACCTGGGCCTGCGGCGAGATCCCCGCCTGGCCGAGGCCGCTGCGACCGCCGCCCGGGCCCATGGCGCCGGCGCTGGAGCCGCCCGCCTCCTCCGGGGCACCTGTCCTCTCCACGACGAACTGGAGGTCACCTTGGCCCGGTGGAAGGGCACGGCGGCCTGCCTTCTTTTCAACACGGGCTACCAGGCCAATGCCACCCTCCTCCCGGCCCTGGCCGGGGCTGGCGATGCGGTCTTCTCCGATGCCCTCAACCACGCCTCCCTGGTGGATGGCTGCCGAATGGCCCGGGCCCGGGGCGCCCACGTGGGCGTCTTCGGGCATCTGGATCTCGCTGACCTGGCATCGCAGCTCTCCGGCTGGCGAGCCGCAGCCCCTCGGACCGCGCTGGCCCTGGTGGCCACCGATGCGGTGTTCAGCATGGACGGCGATGCCGCCGACCTCCCGGCCCTGGTGGACCTGTGCGAACGGCAGGGGGCCCTGCTGCTCATCGATGAAGCCCATGCCACGGGCCTGCTGGGGGCCGATGGCGCGGGGCTGGCCCAGCTGCAGGGCGTCCGTGGCCGCGTGCCCCTCGTCATGGGCACCCTCGGGAAGGCCGTCGGAGCCTTCGGGGCCTTCGTCTGCTGCGACACAGTGCTGCGCGACCACCTCCTGAACACGGCCCGGGGCTTCATTTTCTCGACCGCCCTGCCCCCGCCCGTGCTCGGGGCCGCCCTGGAGGGCATCCGCATCGCCCGCGCCGAACCCTGGCGGCGGGAACGGGCCCTGGCCCTCGCGGACCGGCTCCGGGACGCCCTGGGACAGCCCCGTCAACCTTCGGCTATCGTGCCGGTCCCGGTGGGGGCCGACGCTGCGGCCGTGCGCCTCGCCGAGACGCTCCAGCTTCAAGGCTTCGACATTCGGGCCGTGCGGCCTCCCACGGTGCCCGAAGGCTCGGCCCGACTCCGGATCACCACGGGCGCCCACCTGGAGGACGCCCAGGTCGAGAGCCTCATTGAGGCTCTCCTGAAGGTGCTGGGCAGTTGATTCAACCTTCCAGCGCCTTCTGCATCGCCACCAGGAGATCCATCCGAAGGAAGGGCTTCTGCACGAAGGCCGCCAGCCCCTTGCCCAGGAAGTCCTGGATGGCCTCCTGCTCGTTGTAGCCGCTGGTGAGGATGACCCGGCAGCTGGGATCCAGGCGGCGCAGTTCCCGGAAGGTTTCCACACCATCGAGGTGGGGCATGGTCAGGTCCATGAGCACCGCCCTGATCGGGACCGGGCTGTCCCGGAACCGCTCCAGGGCCTGCAGCCCGTCCTCGGCCGTAATCACCTCGAATCCCATGGATTTCAGCAGGTCCGAGGCCACAAGGCGCACCCCCTCTTCGTCATCCACCACCAGGACGGTCCCGCTGCCCGCCCAATCATCCGTTTCGCCGGGAGCCCCCGCTGGGACGGCTTCGCCGGAACCCGCCGGGAAGATGAGCTTGAAGGTGCTGCCCTTGCCCACTTCGCTGTAGACCCGGATCCCGCCCTTGTGGCCGCGCAGAATGCCCTGCATGGCCGCCAGACCCAGGCCCCGGCCGGTGAACTTGGTGGTGAAAAAGGGCTCAAAGATCCTGGCCTGGACCTCCGGGGGCATGCCCCTTCCCGTATCGGACACTTCGAGGGTGAGGAAGGTTCCCGGTTCGAGGGGCTGGCCGGGAAAGTCCCGGGTCAGATCGCCTCGACCAAAGATCTGCATGCCGGTTCGGATCGATACGGTGCCTTCGGCATCCCCGATGGCCTCGGAGGCATTGGTGACAAGGTTCATCACGACTTGCTGGATCTGTGTGGCCTCCGCCATGAGGACGGACAGTTTCTCACGCAGCTGGTATCTGAGGGCCACCTTCTTCGAGATGGACACGCTCAACAGGTGGGACATCTCCTCCACCACCTGGTTCAGATCCACGGGACCCACCACGAAGCGTCCCCTGCCCGAGTAGGCCAGCATCTGGCGCGTGAGGTCCGTGGCCCGCTGGACGGTCCGCTCCATGGTTCCGAGGTAGGGCCGGGCCGGGGACACTTCCGGCAGGCAGAGTTGCGCCAGGTTGATATTCCCCAGGAGCGTCGTGAGCAGGTTGTTGAAATCGTGGGCGATGCCGCCCGCCAGAACCCCGAGGCTCTCCAGTTTCTGGCTTTGGAGCAGGGCCTGCTCCTGCCTCCGCCGCTCGGTGATATCGGTGACCACACCGAGAATGCTCGCCACCCTGCCCACCGCATCCAGCACGGGGGTCCCCGTCACGAGGGTCCAGAGTTCCTTCCCGTCTCTGCGCCGGAAGCGGAAGTCGTGCTGCGAGTCATGACCCGCTACGCGATCTGCCAAGTACTGCTTCGCCTGGGCGAGATCTGCCTCGGCCATGAAGTCCAACAGCGAATGCCCGACCATGCCGGAGGACTCGTAGCCCAGCATTTCCGCCATGCGATGGTTGACGAAGGTGGTCAATCCCTGGGCATCCACCACCCAGAGGCCTTCCCCCATCGCTTCGACGAGGTGCCGGAAGCGTGCCTCGCTTTCCCGCAGGGCCAGGGCATCCAAGCGGTGGTTTTCCGTCTCCACCGCCAGTTCATGGGTGCGGGCTTCGACCTGAGTGCGAATCTCCGCCTGACTGGCCAGCAGGGCCTTCAAATGCCCGGCCAGGAGTGCCGAGAAAGCCAGCCCGACCAACAGCACCGCCCAGGCCCGTCCGGGGGTTCCCAGGTCGAATTGGCCGTTGGTCGGTGTCACCTTCACGGTCCAGGTGCGGCCCGCCAACTCGAAGATCCTCACCAGGCGCAGCCCCTCTTCCTTCGGGCGCCCGATCTCCGGCAAGGGCGAAGGCTCCTCGTGGAGCAGGGACTCCGATTCAGGAGCGCTGGCATCGGAAAGCCTGAGCACGACTCCCTTGGGTTCCAGGAAGGCCATGGATTTCTGGACCAGGTCCCCCATCCGAAAGACCCCCTGCACCACACCACGGGGGCGGCCGCCCTTCCCCCGCACGGGAATCATCACCAGCACGCCGGCCTGGCCCCCCGTTTCCTGGATGAGCCGGACCCGCCCACTGGCCGCCAGGGCATCCGTCCGGATGGCCCGAGCCATCGTTTCCTGCCGCGTCGGCAATGCTTCGGCCGCGTAGCCGAGGGTGACCTCGTTCCCACGAAACGGCGCCACGAAAAGGACGGCGTGGAAGACGGCGCTGGGGGCCATGTCCACGTCATGTCCAGCGCTATCCCTGTTGAAGAACCTGAACCCGGGGTGGCTGCGCCGGGCCTCCGCTTCCAGCGTGGCCCGATTCCCGGGGGTGACCTCTGGCAGCCACTGGAAAGCTTGAATGTAGGGATGCCTGGCCAGGATCGGATCCACAAAGGCGCCGAAATCCTTCCTGCTGACGTCGTCACAGGCCTCGAAGAAATTGCGCAGGAGCGTGACATCCTCGAAGCCCCTCTCGAACCCGTGGATGACGCTCTCGATCCGCTCCCGCGCAGCAGCATTGAACTGTGCCTCCACCTGCCGTCGATTGACGTCCCGGGTAAGGAAGAATCCGACCAGTGAAAGGGCTAAGCCCCCGAACAGGAGCACCACCAGAATGCCGTGAGGTCTCCGCAAGGGAGGGTGGGAGGTCGATCCGTTCAATGCTGGCATCAGGTTGTCCGGGGCTGGAGACGGATGGATCCATGCTCGCAGAGGGATCTCTCCATAGGAATCCCCTGCACTGGCTCATCGGCACTTCAGACCTGTGGGAGAATCCCTGTGGATCCCAGGGTCCTCGGGAGGTGCCGCTTGAATCGCAACATCATGTTCGCCCTGGCTGGAGGACTCGCCGCCGGATTCCTCGCGGGGTACTTCGTCTTCAGCGGTGAATCCAGGGATGCCGCCAGTCCCGCGGCGGCCGCTTCCACCGCCCCCATCATGCCGGCACCCTCCCTGGGCGGTGCCATGCCCGGAGCCGCGCCGGGGGCGATGCCCAGCGGCCCGGTGTTGCCCAGCGCTGAAGTCCAGGCCCGCATCGCCCAGATCGAGGCCGCCCTGCGGACGGATCCCAAGAACCACGATGCCTGGGTCGCCCTCGGCAACGAGTACTTCGATTCCCACCAGGCCCAGAAGGCCGTGGACGCCTACACCAAGGCCCTCACCCTCAAGCCCGGGGATCCCAATGTGCTCACGGACCAGGGCGTGATGTACCGCCAGCTCGGCCAGTTCGACATGGCCCTGGCCACCTTCCAGAAGGCCAACAAGCTCCAGCCCAGCCATGTCCAGAGCCTGTTCAACATGGGCATCGTCTACGCGAATGATCTGAACAAGCCCGACGAAGCTGCCAAGGCCTGGAACAAGGTGCTGGTCCTGGCCCCCGCCAGCGATCAGGCCGCCCAGGCCCGGCAGATGCTGAGCCAGCTCAAGAAGTAGCCGGCATGGATGCCAACTGGGCCCGGGTCCCATGCTGAACCCCGATGCGCTCCCCAGCCCCCTGTGGGTCCTGGGCACGGGCACCGGCGTGGGGAAGACCTTCGTGTCGGCCCGCATCGCTCGGTCCTGGGCCCTGCGGGGCCCGGTCACCTACCGCAAGCCCTTCCAGACTGGCGTGGATCGGGCTGATCATCCCGAGGCCGACGCGAGCGTCCTGGGTAAGTCCGGCATCCCAGCCGAAAGCCACGTGTTGTTGAAGGCTCCACTTTCGCCCATGGCCGCCGCCCGGCGCGAAGGCCGGACCCTCGACCTCGTCGCCACCGCGCGGTGGTGTCAACAGCCCGCCGAGGGTCGGGTGCTACTGGAGGGCGTGGGCGGCCTCATGGTGCCCCTCGCGCCCCAGGTCCACTTCCTCGCCTGGGCCACGGAGCTGAAGATCCCTTGTGTGCTGGTGGCGCTCGGTGGCCTCGGAACCCTGAACCACACCCTGCTGTCGGCGGAAGCCCTCATGCTGCGCGGCTGGCGAATCGAGGCCGTGCTGATGAATCCCGGCGCCGATGGCACCCCGTCAGGTGTGGCCGAAGAAAATGCAGAGCTGTTGCGGGGATTCCTCCCAGTGGCAGTCCACCTCCTAGACTGATCCCATGCCCACGCCGCTGCCCCCTGACTGGTCTGACCGCCTCGCCCTGGACCGCGCCCACATCTGGCATCCCTTCACCCAGATGAAGGTCCATGAGGCCGATCCGCCGGTGGCCCTCGTGGGCGCCGAGGGCTGCGACCTGCTCCTGGCCAATGGAGAGCGCGTGCTGGATGGCATCTCCAGCTGGTGGACCTGCCTCCACGGCCACGGGCACCCGAGGCTGGTGAGCGCCTTGGAGCGCCAGGCCGCGAAGCTCGACCATGGGATGTTCGCGGGCTTCACCCATGAACCCGCCTTGGAACTAGTGGCCCGGCTGCGGCCCAAACTGCCCGCCAACCTGACCCGGGCCTTTTTCTCGGACGACGGCAGCACCGCCGTGGAGGTGGCCTTGAAGATGGCGTTCCAGGCCCAGCTCCAGCGCGGCGAAAAGGGCCGGGATCGCTTCGGCGCCCTGCGCAGTGGCTACCACGGCGACACCCTGGGGGCCGTGGGCGTGGGCGAACTGGAGAACTTCATGACCGAGCTGTTCCAGCCCCTGCTCCTGGCCTGCGAACGGCTGGAAGTGCCCGAGGATCCGCGCTGCGAGATTCATCCCGATCTGACTGGCTGGTCCGAACGGCTCGAAGGCGCGCGCCAGGAGATCCGCGCCTTCTTCGCCCAGCAGGGCCAACGCCTTGCGGCCTTCATCGCCGAACCCCTCATCCAGTGCGCCGGGGGCATGCGCATGTGGCCGCCGGAGCTGCTGAGGGAACTGCGGGACCAGTGCGACGCCTTCGGGGTGTACCTGATCCTGGACGAGGTGGCCACGGGCTTCGGCCGCACCGGGACCTTCCTGGCCTGCGAACAAGCAGGCGTGGCGCCGGACCTGCTCTGCCTGTCCAAGGGCCTCACGGGGGGCACGCTTCCGCTTTCGATGACCTGGGCCACCGAGTCCATCTATGGCCACTTCTGGGGTGAGCCCGCCTCCGGACGGGCCTTCCTCCATGGCCACAGCTTCACCGCCAATGCCACGGCCTGTGCCGTCGCCTGCGCCAGCCTCGCCCTCTTTGACGACGAACCGGTGCTGGCCCAGGCCGCCAGCTTGCATACCGCGATGAGGGAAGCCTTCACCCTGTTCGCCGGGCATCCGGCCGTGCGACAGACCCGCGTGCTGGGCACCATCGGCGCCTGTCGCTTGGTGGATCCCAGCACCGGGCAGGCCCATGATCCCGAAGCACGCTTCGGTTGGCGCCTGCACCGTCGCGCCCTCGATCAAGGCCTGCTGGTGCGGCCCATCGGGGACTGCCTGTACCTGATGCCGCCCCTCAGCACACCACCGGCCCGGATCGCAGAGGCGGCGGAAACGCTGCTCAATCTGCTGGATGAAAACGGAGCGTGCGCTTCCTGACCGGCCTTACACTGACTCCAGATCCGGAGTGCGCGATGCGGCTGGTGACTTTCCTGCAGGAAGGGGCGGAGAAGATCGGTGCCGTCATGGCGGATGGCCGCATCCTCGATTTCGCTGCCGCCGACCCCCGCCTCGCTGTGGACATGCTCACCCTCATCCGCCGGCAGGACGAGCTCATGCCCGTGGCCCAGGCCTTGGAGGTGGAGCCACCCGCCGCCGCGTTAATCGAGGCTGGCTCCGGGCGCTTGCTGGCCCCCATTCCCCGCCCCGTATCCATGCGCGACGGCTACGCCTTCCGCCAGCATGTGGCCACGGCCCGCCGCAATCGGGGGCTGGAGATGATCCCCGAATTCGACCTCTTCCCCGTCACCTACTTCACCAATCACCTGGCCGTCACCGGCCCCGGAGGCGTGCTGGTGCAGGATCACCACCTGGTGCGCCTCGACTTCGAGCTCGAGGTGGCCATCGTCACCGGGCGGCCCCTGCGCAACGCCACCCTGGAGGAGGCGGACGCGGCCATCTTCGGCTACCTGGTGATGAACGACTGGAGCGCCCGCATGCTCCAGATGGAGGAGATGAAGCTGTCCTTGGGTCCCTGCAAGGGCAAGGACTTCGCCACCAGTCTGGGCCCCTGGCTGGTGACCAAGGACGAACTGGATCTGGAGGCTTCGCCCGAGGGTGAAGTGCTGCACGCGGCCATGACCTGCCATGTGAATGGACAGTTGCTGTCAAAAGGCAATGCCGACAGCATGAACTGGACCTTCGCCCAGATCCTCCAGCGCACCAGCTATGGCATCCAGATGCAGCCCGGCGAAGTCATCGGCAGCGGCACCGTGGGAACCGGCTGCCTGCTGGAGCTGAACGGTTCCAAGGTCACGGACGACCTCTGGCTCAAGGCCGGGGACGAGGTGGTCATGGAGATCGAAGGTCTGGGAAGATTGGTGAACACCGTGGTCCACGCCCCCGAACGGTTGGTGGGCATGACACCCAACCTGCTGTGCGGGACGCTGCCCGACCTCTACGCCGACTCGCCCACCGGCGAGGCCGGGGACTGACCAGTCCCCCCGATCCCGGAATGTCCATGAGCAGCCGCACAATCCTCCCCGCGGATCTGAGCCCCATCGAGACCAATGCCCTGCTTTGCGGAGGCGTGGCGCCCCGGCCCATCGCCCTGGCCAGCACCATCAGCCTGGAGGGCGTGCGGAACCTGGCGCCCTTCAGTTTCTTCAACGCCTTCGGCTCGAACCCGCCCACGGTGGCCTTCGCGCCCAACCGGCGGGGATGGGACGGCACCGTCAAGCACACCTACCCAAGAGCTCATAACAAAACCCGACAATGCCGCGATGAAGCCANNGGGGTTTTGTTATGAGCTCTAAACGCCGTGGCCACGGGCGAGTTCGTCATCGCCGCCGTGAGCCACGCCATGCTGCACCAGATGAACGTGGCCAGTGCCGAGTGGCCCGATGGGGTGGACGAGTTCCCCAAGTGCGGCTTGACGCCCGTACCGGCGCAATTCATCGGACCCGCCCTGGTGGGGGAAAGCCCCTTCCAGATGGAGTGCCGCCTGAAGCAGGTGGTGGAACTGGGCACGGGTCCCGGGTCGGGCCTCCTGCTCCTGGGCGAAGTGCTGGCCTTCCACGTGCGCGAGGCGTGTTTTGTGGATGGCATCCTCCACCCGGATGCGCTCGACCTGGTGGGCCGCAATGGGGGTGCCTTCTATAGCCGCGCCAGCGGCAAGGCCGTCTTCCAGGTGCCCAAACCTAGCGGGAAGCCCCTGGGCTTCGACGCCCTGCCCGAGGTCCTGAAGCGGAGCCACATCCTCACCGGCAACGACCTGGGCCTGCTGGCGAATGGCCCCGGCCTGCCCGATCTCCCGGCCATAATCCGCAAACCCGGCGATCCCGTCGCGCCCGCGGATCTCGATCACGCTATCCACCGGACCCTCGGCCTGGGGGATGTGGACGAAGCCTGGCGGCTGGTGGGGCTGCGCCTGAAGGCCTGAGGATATGCCTAGGATTCCCCTTGCGGGGCCCCGACGCCCGGCAGTAGCGTGGCACTCACCTTCCCGGGAGTCCGTATGTCCGCCTGCAGGAGCATCGCCGCCCTGGCCCCTGGCAAGCAGGCGGACCTGGTGGTGGTGAAGGGGGACCCCTCGCGGAAGATCGAGGACATCGAAAACGTCGTGACAGTCTTCAAGGATGGCCTCGGCTATGATTCGGCCAAGCTCATCGAATCCACCCGCGCCCATGTGGGCATTCGCTGAAGGGTGCGTCCTGCGGAGATCCGATCAGTCTCCGGAATCCTGCGGAGCGCCCATCTGCTCCCCCCGGTGATGCACCACCCGCTGCGTGTAGGGGATCTGGATGCCGGCCTCGCGAAAGGCCAGCAGGATGCGGCGGCGCAGCTCGCGTGCCACGTCCCACTGGGCGCCCGGCGCGGTCTTGGTGAGGGTGCGGATGATGAAGCCGTTGGGCCCAAGGGTCTCGATGCCCTTCACGTCCAGGGCTTCCAGGACCTGGTTCTGTCGATCCTGGTGCAGCTGCCTGCCCACTTCCTTCAGCACTTCGAAGGCCCTGTCCGGGTCTGTGGCCAGGTCCACTTCCACGTCCACCAGGGCCCGGGCGAAATCCTTGGAAAGCACCACCACGCGCGTGATGGAGCCATTGGGTATGAAATGGGCCCGCCCCTCGGCGTCCCGCAGCTGAGTGATGCGCAGGGTCATGCGTTCCACTGTGCCCACATGGTTCTCGTCCACGCTGATGATGTCGCCCACGCCGAACTGGTTCTCCATGAGAAGGAAGAACCCGCTGATGACATCCTTGACCAGGCTCTGGGCGCCGAAACCCAAGGCCACGCCGGCCACCCCTGCGCCGGCCACCAGGGGGCCTATGCTTACGCCGAATTCCTGCAGGGTCATCATCAGGAAGAACGCCACCACCACCACCCGGGCCGCGTTGGTGAGCACGGAACCCAGGGTCTCGGCCCGCCGCTCCGCCTCCGACGTGACCTCATCGTTGCCATCGTCCACGGCGCGGCGCACGGCCCGCACCACCAGGGACACGCCCCATAACAGGGCCAGACAGGTGATGAGCACCAACCCAAGCTTCTGAGCCCTCTCCCAGATGCCCTGGATGGCAAATGTCTGCAAAGTCATGATGGCCGCGATCATTTCCCCAGGGTATCAGGGCACGGCCCCCTGAACCCAGGCACCGAGCCTGGCGACCGTGCGGCCTTCGGCCTTGTCTGCGTCCTCTACATGGAAATCCAGACCTTCCTGCGCCGCTACCTGCGCGTTGGCTGGGGCTGCCCCGGTCTTCCGACCACCCAGCCTGACCCCACGAGTCGACCCAAGGGTGCGCCAGGAGCGAATCAGGTCCGTCGAAGTCTGTACCTGCCTACTTCCAGGACGACCAGTAATTGAGGTTCTCCACCAGCGCCGCCGCCGGCGTGGCTTTCAACGGATGGAAGGTGTCCACCATGACTGCCACCTCGTCGGTGCGGTCCTTGGTGCGGCTGAGGGGGATGGCCTTGGGGTGCGGCCCGTGATGAATACCCTGGGGATGCCAGGTCACCATGCCGGGGCCGATGCCATCGCGACTGAAGAAATGGCCCGCCGAGTAGAACAGCACCTCGTCGTAGTCGATGTTGGAGTGGTAGAAGGGCACGCGCATGGCGCCTTCCTCTTCCTCGAAGGGCCGGGGCAGGAAGGAGCAGATGATGAAGTTGTTTGCAATGAAGGTGCTGTGGGCCGAGGGCGGCAGATGGTAGCGGGCGCTCACCACGGGCCGGATGTCCTTCACGTTGATGCGCCACACAGTGAGGTCGCCCTTCCAGCCCACCACATCCAGCGGATTGAAGGGGTAGAACACCTTCGTGATCTGGTGCTCGCGCTTGATGTGGACAGCCCACTCACGGCCGGCCCCTTCCACGTAGGACTCCAGCTCGGGCGTGTCCACCATCGCCGGATCGAAGATGGCGTTGGGCCCCAGCTGATTGCGATCGGGGATGGTGACTTCGCTGAAGCTCTCGATGAGCAGGTAGCGCTGGTCGCCGGAACTGGGCAGAAACCGGTAGGTGGTGCCCCGCGGAATCACCAGGTAGTCCCCGGTGGCATAGGTGAGGGCGCCGAAAGTAGTCTCCAGCTTCCCGGCCCCGGAATGGATGTAGTAGACGTCGTCGCCGTCGGCATTGCGGTAGAGGAAGTCCATGGTCGATGGGACCACCCAGTGCAGCGCCACATCCGAGTTGTGCAGGATGCAGATGGGCGCGAAAGCCGCTTCAACGGAGCCAAGCATGGAGGCCCTGATGGCTCCCTCCGCCGATGGGTTCAGCCCGTTCAGATCGTAGCTGTGGGGCCGCAGCGGACCTTCGATGCGCGTCCAGTCCGTGACGGGATGCAGGCGGTAGAGGTGGGTGGTGCGCCCGTAGAAGCCCTGCCGGGCGTGCTCCTCCTCGAAGGTGCCTGCCGGAAGGTCCACATGCGCCTGCCGCGTGTGAAGGCCCTTGCGCAACGGAAAGAGTGGCGTTTCCTTCTTGGACATGGGGACCTCGGGAGCGGATTTTCATTATCTCCCGAATCGAGTTTTATCCGAAATCAGGCCTGCTGCTGGAGCCAGCGGTTGTAGATCCACAGGCTGAGGGCGCTACCGAGGCCAAAGAGCGTGAGAATGACCCAGCCCGTGGCTGCGGCCCTGGGATCCAGCTTCAACAGGCCGTCTGTCTGCTTCACGGCCCCGGCGCACATGACCTTGTTGAACAGCCAGGCACCGGCGGGGCCGCCCACCAGGCTGCCGATGGCCATGGGCAGGTTGGAATAGCCGAGAAAAAGGCCCTCCTGGCCCTTGGGTGCCAGGGAGCCGATGTACTCGTAGAGGCGGGCCGAGGCGAACAACTCGCCGAAGGCGATGAGGGCCACGGTCATCACCACAAAGAGGCTCCCCATGGGCAGCCAAAGTTTCATGGTCACGCCGCCCGCCATGAAGAGGGGCGCCACGTTGATGAGCATGGAGAGGCCGATGATCACGGTGCCGATGATTATGGACTTGATGGGCGGGAGCTTGCCGAAAAGCCTGGTGATGAGCAGCTGGAACAGCACGATGGTGACCGGGTTGGCCATGGTGTAGAGGTCCATGGCTGGACTCAGTTCCACCGTCTTCTTCACGTAGAGCGGCAGCACGTTGTAGACCTGGTTGTAGATGAAGTAGAAGCCGCTGCTCACCACCAGGAACAGGGCGAAGCGGCCGCTGCCCAGCACTTTGAACATGCCGAAGAACACTTCGGGGGCCGTGCGGCGGGGTTGGTTCGGATCCCTGGCGGATTCAGGATCGCGGTAAAGCAGCAGCACCGTGAGGAAGGCCAGCACAGCGGCCAGCATGGACACGATGAAGATGGTGTCGAGCCGGCCCAGCTTCGTACGCACGAAGAAGGCCGCGAGGCGGCCGAATACGCTGCCGATGTTGATCACCATGTAGAAGATGGCGAAGGCCAGGGTGGCCTTGGCCAGGTGGGTGCGCTGCACGGTGCCCGCGATGCAGGGCTTCACGAAGGATCCACCGATGCCGATCAGCAGGATCGCCGCCGCCACGGGCACCATCACGCCCAGGCCCGCAGTGACCTCCTTGCCGGCCTGCAGGGCGAGGGTCTGCCCGCCGAACCAGACCGGGTAGCCCATGAGGAAATACCCCCCCATCAGCAGCACACAGGCCATGAGCAGGCTCTTCCGGAACCCGATCTGGTCCGCGATGGTCCCGCTGAGGATGGGCAGGAAGTAGACCAGGAACCAGAGCACGCCGTTCAGGGTGCTGGGCCAGTAGTCGCCCAGGCCGAGCCGCCCGAGGTAGATGACGATGAAGCTCGCCATCGAGTAGTAGGCTGCGCGTTCGAACAGCTCCGTGAGATTCGCATTCCAGTAGCTGGAGGGAAAGCGATACTTCTCGCGGAATGAGGGCTGCTGATCCATGGAGGCCTCTTGATCCGCCCAGTGTGCCACGGTCCTTGCAGCACCTGCGCCAGGGTCGGCGACCGCGCGGGCCGGGGAGCACTCCCGGCTTCGGGCAGGCCCTTTCCTCAGTGATGGAACGATGGCGCTTCAGCCCTCTTTCAAGGTCCTCGTCATCCGCGCGGAATCAGTTCGAGCTGCTGGCGAAGTTCCTTGATGTTGAAGGGCTTGGGAAGCAGGGTGACGAAGGGATAGGCCTTGGCGAGATCCAGGGCCGCCTGGTCGGCTCGGCCTGTGGATAACAGCACGGGCAGGCTGGGTGACTTGGTGCGCAGGCGAGCCAAGGTACCGCTTCCGCCGAGGCCAGGCATGTTCAAGTCGAGAATCACGACATCAGGTTCAAATCCGGCATCAATCCTTAACAAGGCCTCTTCACCACTCGGAGACACGAGGACGGTGTGGCCCAAGGTCTGGAGAATCGTCTGCATGGAACTCTGGATCAGTTCATCATCGTCCACCAGAAGCACCTTCATGGCCGCACGAGGAGACCCGGAGGAGGTTTCATCCGCAAATTCAGGCGCCTGCGATTGAGCCACGTGGGTCGGAAAACGTAGCGTGATCCGGGTACCCTGACCAGGTTCACTCTGCATCTCCATCTCCCCCTGATGGGACTTCACAGTGCTGTAGACGATGGACAGCCCCAGCCCCGTGCCCTTGCCGACCTCCTTGGTGGTGAAGAAGGGATCCATGGCTTTTTCCAGGATTCCCTTCGTCATTCCGATGCCTGTGTCTTCGACCTGGAGTTCAACCCATTTATTGCCCTGGTTCAGAGTCCGGAGGGTGAGGGTGCCGTTGTCAGACATGGCATCCACAGCGTTGACACAGAGATTCATGAGGGCGTGGGACAGGGCACTGGCATCACCCAGGATGGGGTGCAGGTCGAAGGCCAGGTCCATCACGAGGCGAACGCGCGCGAGGGTCGTCCGTTCGAGAAGGCGGACCTCCTCGCGGATCAGGGCATTCAGGTCCAGTTCCAGGGACTCAACAGGACTCTGACGCGCGAACCTCAGAAGGCTTTTCAGCATGTTCCCGCCCCGTTCCGAGGCCTTGATGATGGTATCCAAGGCCCGATAAATGGGACTTTCTGGTGGCTGCGTCTCGATGTGGATCGAGGCAAGGCCGAGAATGGCCGCCAGCACATTGTTCATGTCGTGGGCAACCCCGCCCGCCAAGCTGCCAAGGCTTTCCATCTTCTGGGCATGTTGGAGCTGGGCTTCGAGTTTCAGCCTTTCTGTCTCGTCCCACTTTCGCTGGGTGATGTCGCGATGGAATGCGAGGAGGACAGGGGTTTCGCCAGCAGAAATGAGGCTGACCAGGACCTCGAGGGGGAAGGAATGCCCATCTTTGTGGACGTGTTCCACCTCAAAGGTGAGGATTTCCCCGGCCAGGATGCGCTTCAGGCGCTCGGGATGCGTCCTGAAGTTACCTGGCGCATTGAGCTCCCTCAGGTTCATCTGCAGCATGTCCTTCGGCGTGTACCCGTGCATCCGGGCGAAGGATGCATTGACCTCCAAGGCTTTCCCGTCGAGGGTGTGCACGAGGATTCCCTCACTGGCCAGGTTGAACAGCCTTTGATAACGCTCCGTGTTCTGCCTGAGGGCCTCTTCCGCCCGCTGGCGCTCGGTGATATCGCGAACGATGGTGATGACTGTGTCCTCAGTGCAGGGAACCACGCGAGCCTCGAAATACTTCTCGTCATCCCCAAGGGGTAGCACATAGGTCAGCTCCTTCATGGTGCGCGAATCCAGGGCGTCCTCGAAGACGGCCAGGAATTGAAGGGCAAGGGATTCTGGGAAAACCTCCTGAACCTTTCGATGGAGGAAGGCTTCCGGAGGAACGAAAAGAAGCCCTGGATCAGTTATGTGGACTGCCAGGTACTCACCATCCCGTCGGTTCATGAAAACCAGATCCGGGATGCCTTGGAGAATGGCTCGGTTCGTGGCTTCGCTTTCCTCAAGAGCCCGGGTGGCCCGTTTGGATTCCGCGATGTGCCAAGCCAGGTCCGCCAGACGATGGACGGCTTCCATGTCCCCCGTGTGGTAGTCCGTGGGCTTGTTCCCGACGCCCAGGAGGGCCACCACGCGCCCGGACCTGAGCACCGGTACGACCAGCTCACGCACTACCATGGCATGCCCTGGCGGCATGCCTTTGCGGTTCGGCAGACTCGCGTAGTGGTTATGGATCAAGGGGCGGCCCGACCGCAGGCTGTCTGCCCATACGCCGGCCTGCGAGACCGGATAGTGCGAGCCCTTGCCCTCGGCCCGGCAGAATTCCGCTTCGGTGCGCGTGCTCCAGGCCTGGAGGTGGAGATTCTCCTGGTCTTCATCCACGAAATGGTAGAACCCGATGCAGGACCCCGTCAGGACCTCTGCCTCATCCAGGGTTCTCTGCAGGATCTGCTCCAGGGTGAGTTCCGGCGCTGCTTCCGCCAGGCGGGCCGTGGCGGCGAGGATGGCCCTGGAGCGGTGGTTTTCCGTGATGTCCGTGTAAGTGATCAGTACGCGGTCCAGGTCCATCGGCACCGCCGTGATGTTGAGCCAGACGAATTCCCCGTCGGGCCTGAGCACCCCTAGTTCCGTTTCGTGAATGCGGGTCTGCTCTCGAAGCGCCCGCAGCCCAGGGATGTCGTCGACGGGCACCGGAGAGCCATCGGACCGGACGAGTTTCCACTGGGGACTCTGAAGGCTCAGTTGCCTGTGATCGGAGGAGGAAAGTCCCAGCAGCCGATTGGCTTCGGCGTTGGTCTGAAGGATCCGGCCTGTCCCGTCGGCCACCGTGATGCCCAAGGGAAGATCCTCCATGGGCAATGCCATTGGATCACTCAAGTCGCATGGGTTCGGGACATCCTTCTCAGACTCAGGAATCGGCATGGGCGGGGCCAGAAAGGTGAGGACACGACCAGAGTCGGCAGGGTTGCGGAGAATCATGAATTCCGTTGGCTATCATGACCGATTTCTCGGCAGAGAAAGAAAAGGGCACCCCGGAATGGAGTGCCCTTTCGCGAAGCAATGCGGTCTACTGCATGAAGGGGTAGCGATAGTCCGTCGCCGGTACGAAGGTCTCCTTGATGGTGCGGGCGCTGACCCAGCGCAGCAGGTTCAGCATGGAGCCGGCCTTGTCGTTGGTGCCGCTGGCGCGGGCACCGCCGAAGGGCTGCTGGCCCACCACGGCTCCGGTGGGCTTGTCGTTGATGTAGAAGTTGCCCGC
>PMJK01000107.1 GCA_003158505.1 Holophagaceae bacterium
TGACCGGCATGTTGACGCGCATGGGGCTTCTCCGATGGCCAACGTCCAACCAGGCGCACAAGCAAGCCGTCACAGGCCGGATACACCAGTCGATTCGGACAAAACCCGCAGATCTTGATTTTGGGGTCCATAACAACACCCGACGAAGCAACGCACGGGGATTGCTTGTGGCATAGCCTCCTCGCCTGGGCCCGATTTCGCGCCGTCCACTGGACGGCGCTCCATCACCCGGTGGTCGGCTAGGGAAGCAACTTCAGCAGCGGGATCAGGATCCCGTTGAACCGCTTCCACCCGGACAAGTCGCCGTGGGCCAGTCGCCGGACCTTTACCCAGTCGTATTCAGTGGCAGCCTTGGGCACACCCTTCAGCATGAAGGCATAGGCGAGGATCCGGGCGGCCACGGCGGGATCCAGGGCCAGGTCAGGCTGCTCCACCAGATCCGCGCCGACCAGCTTCCCGAACCGGGCGTACTCGGAACGGCCCAGCAGGGGCACGAAGCCCCGGCCGCAGTATTTTGCCCCGTCGCCCGGCTCCACGTTGCCCAGACTGCGGTCGAACTCATACATCCGGCGGAAGTAGGCCTCGCTGCCAGGTTCCTTCTCTGGGGCGAAGACATAGCTCTCCGCGCCGATGCTGGCGATGGCGGCGGCCTCCACGGTGGGATCAAGAATCTTCAGGGCCCCCAGCGCCTCGACGACCATGGGCCAGTGCGCCTCCACGTTCGCGAGGGGCGCATGGAGGATGGTGGCGATGGCTTCCGCCGTGAAGTGCATGGGCTGGCTCCCGGTGGGAAGGCTACGTGCGTGAAGGACGGAGAGGGCCAATCTACCACGGGGCCGGGCATCATGGAGGCATGGACATCCATCGGTTGGAATCGGGGAGCTGCGCGGCCGACATCGCCGCAAGGGGCGCCGAACTCCAGTCCCTCCGTATCGGGAGCATGGAACTGCTCTGGAACTCCGGACCACTTTGGCCCCGCCACGCCCCTCTCCTCTTTCCCATCGTGGGGGGACTGAAAGGCGATGTCCTTCACCACCAGGGAACCACCTTCCCCATGCCCAAGCATGGCTTCGCCCGGGATCGGGACTTCGCCTGGGTCCATCGCACCGAGACGAGTTGCGCCCTGGAGCTGAGGGAGGACGCCGAGACGCTATCGGCCTACCCGTTCCCTTTCCGCCTGAGGATCTCATTCGGATTGGAACCGTCCGGGCTGCGCATGGAGGTGATGCTGCAGAATCCCGGCCCTGGGCCCATGCCTGCGAGCTTCGGACTGCATCCTGCCTTCCGCTGGCCCCTGGCCCCCGGAATTCCCAAGACCGATCACCGCCTGATCTTCGAGGCAGACGAACCGGGCCCACTGCGGCGGCTCAACGCCCTTGGCCTCCTCGATCCCCAGCCCTATCCGACGCCCATCCAAGGCCGAGAATTGGCACTGCGCGAGGACCTGTTCGCCAAGGATGCCCTGGTCTTCCTCCAGACGAGCAGCCGGAGCCTTCGATTCGAGGCCGAGAGCGGCCCCGCCCTCACGCTGCGTTGGGAGGACTTTCCGCACCTGGGCGTCTGGACCAAGCCGGATCCTGGCCCTTCCTTCCTCTGCGTCGAGCCCTGGGAAGGCTACGCGAGTCCCGCCGACTGGGACGGCGACATCATCGACAAACCCGGTGGTTTCCTGCTGGCTCCGGGCGGGACACGGCGGTGGGGTCTGACTCTAGCCATGGATCGTGGTCAGGAAACCTAGACCAGCTCCGCCCCCAGGAAATGTGGGCTCGCCTGGGTGATCCTCGCCTGCACGAGCTCGCCGAAAGGCAGTTCCCGGCCCGGTCCGACCGCCAGGTGGATCGTCTTCCACTCGCTGCTGTGGGCCAGCCACCATCCGTGCTCCGTGGGACCGTGGGTCTCGATCCGCACTGGAATCTCCCGGCCCAGGAAGCGTTCGTTGCTGGCCTGCGTCAGCACGGCCTGCCGCCGCTGGAGGCGCCTGAGGCGCTCGGATTTCGTGGCCATGGGCAGATCGTCCTTGAGGCGCAGGGCTGGCGTACCGGGGCGGGGCGAGTAGATGAAACTGAAGGAGCCATCGAAGGCCACCTCATCAAGCACGCGCAACGTGTCCTCGAAATCCTCGTCCGTTTCTCCGGGAAAACCCACGATGAAATCCGTACTGAGGGTCATGCGGGACCGGCCTTCGCCCAGGTAACCCAGGCGCTCCAGGTACTCGGCGACGGTGTACTCGCGAAGCATCCGCTTCAGCACCTTGTCACTGCCGCTCTGCAGGGGCAGGTGGAGGAAGGGCACCACCTTGGGATTCGTCACCAGCACCCGCGCCAGCTCCTTCGTAAAGTTCATGGGATGGCTGGTGGTGAAGCGGAGCCATTCGAGACCTTCCACCTCGGAAACCCGTTCCAGCAGGTCCCCGAAGGTACAGCCTCCGGCATAGCTGTTCACGTTCTGGCCCAGCAGCTCCACCTCGCGATAGCCGCCTGCGACAAGGCTTCGCACCTCGGCCAGCACGTCCTCGCAGGGGCGGTGGCGCTCCGTCCCGCGGGTGGTGGGGACGATGCAGTAGGTGCAGGCGTGATTGCAGCCCTCGGTGATGGTAACCAGGGCCTTGGCAGTGTCGCGGCGCCGGGTGACGGTCGGCGGGAACAGGTGGTTGTCCGGGTATTCAGTCGTATCCATGACCCGGGCCTTGCCGGCCTGGACCTCCGCCACCAATCGGGGCAGCTGCTTCAGGGCCATGGTGCCCAGCACGAAGTCGACGTGCGGCGCCCGCTTGAAGAGGGCCGCCTGCTCCTGCTGGGCCAGACACCCAGTCACGCCCACCATCAGGGGACGCCGCTGTTTTTCCTCCCTCAGTCGGCCCAGCTCCGAATAGACCTTGTGGACCGCCTTCTCGCGGATGGAGCAGGTGTTCAGCAGGACCAGGTCCGCCTCGTCCACCGAATCCACGGCTTCAAACCCCTCCGCTGACAGCAGCCCCGACAGCTTTTCGCCATCGTGGTCGTTCATCTGGCAGCCCCAGGTCTGGACGTGGAACTTCATCGGCGGCCTCGGTCCTGGGGCTGCTGGATGAAGGGGACTACCCCCCGATCGCACCGTGCCCCGCACGGTGCTCCCGCTCCCCGGCTGCGCCGGATCGCGGAAGGGGCCCTAACTACAACCCCCCGATTGCACCGTGCCCCGCACGGTGCTCCCGCTCCCCGGCTGCGCCGGATCGCGGAGGGGGCCCCGTTCTGGCGGCCCCAGATCTGGATGTGGAATTTCATGCATCGCTCGAATCGATCATTGTAGCGACAAATTCCTAGCCATCCGGACCACGATTCCTTCCGGCGACTCCTGGATCGACAGACCCAGATGCTCGCTGACCATCCG
Organism: Holophagaceae bacterium; assembly: GCA_003158505.1. Taxonomy (GTDB): domain Bacteria; phylum Acidobacteriota; class Holophagae; order Holophagales; family Holophagaceae; genus Geothrix. Next base: position 3,370 of record PMJK01000107.1, read on the forward strand.
CAACCAGAAGGAGGGAAGATTCTTGGACACGTCGGGGGGCGGATCCGGCTGGAGCGCTATGGGGAGCGGCGCATCACCGACCCAGGTCAGGGTCCAGGCCTCTGGCGATGCCGTGGCCTCCAGCCGAACGGGCCCGGGCGTAGCCCATGGAAGGATCTGCCGGGTAAATGCCGCAGCCCAGTCCTGCAGCTGGGGGACCGGCCAGGGGGTTCCCTCCGCCCCCAAATCCACCAGCTCTATGGGACACCGGAACATCGCGGACATGGGTTCCAGCCTTGCCTCGAGCCCGTCCTTCCACTCGCCCCAGGAAGCCAGGTCCATATCCGGATGGCGGTCCAAGGCAAGGGCACGCGCCATGGCGATGAGGGTTTTCCCATCCTCGAGCGTGAATTCCAGACGCATCCGGTTGCGGGCATCCAGAGGCAGCCGTGGATCGCTCAGATCCAGCACCCCCTGGAGACTGGCCAGAAGGTTATTGAAGTCGTGCAGCGCTGCCCGCCACAGGTCATCGGAAGTCATGCTTCTCCCATCTGCACAAAACCCTTGAATAAAGTTACCTTGGAGTTGACCCTCTGTGCAGCCACGGAAGACCCCTAGGACCCCACATGCAGCAACCAATTAAGCGGCTGGGTGAACTGCTCATTGAGGGCGGACTCATTACTCCTGCCCAGCTCCAGAGTGCCATCACTCACCAGAAGATCGCCCGGGGACGACTCGGTAGCAACCTGGTGGCCCTGGGCTACATCTCCGAAGAAGTCCTCATGGATTTCCTCAGTGTCCAGACCGGTGTGCCCCAGTTGGACGTGCGCAATATCAGTGTGGCACCGCAGGTTCTCAAGCTCGTGCCCCATCGCCTCGCCGATCAGTTCACCGTACTTCCCATCACCACTAAAGAACCGAAACTCCTCGTGCTGGCCATGTCCGATCCCTCGGATCTCAACGCCATCGACAGTGCCCGCTTCGCTTCAGGTCTTAACATTGAACCTGTAGTGGCCTCGCATAGCGCGCTGAAGAAGGCCATCTCAGATCTCTACCGCCAAATTGATTCACCCCCTGGCGTCTTGACGGTGGAGCTGGGGAAGGAATCGGGCCAGGAGGATGCCCTTTCGGTCTCGTTTTCACTGGATCCCCTGCCGGTATCCATCCCTGGTCCCGTTCCAGAGGGGTCTGCGGCCTACCCGCCGGATCCCTTCTTCGACAGGCCCTCTGCGCCAACGCCACCCATGAGCATCGACCCCTTCGGGCTTTTCGATCCCGCTCCGGCCCAAGGCTCCCCCGCATCCTCGACCAACCCTGACCTCGTCCACAGCCGGGCTAGCGCGAAAACCATCCGGCGACTGGAGACCTACCAGACACGCACCCTGGTCCTGGGGCTCATCCGCCTTCTCCAACGGCGCAACATCATCGGCCAGGACGAGCTTCAGTACTTCCTAGCTAACCTGATCGAAGCCCGCGAGATCAAGGACGACGACAAGGTGGGGTAGGACCCTAGTTGTCGACTTTTAGGATGGCCAGGAAACCTCGCCTCGCCGTGTCCCGGCTCGGAGCAGGGCGTTCAGCCCTGCCCTCTCGCCACCCGGCTGAGGCTCGGCCTACGGGATCTCCACGTTGCCGATGGACCTCACTCGGCCCTCCACCGGACGCAGGGCCCTCGGCCCTGCAGGGTCATGCGCTGCGCGCACGGTGGGCCTCCCTCCGTCTGATGCACGCAGTGCGTGCTCCCACTCGGCTGGCGCCTCGCGGAGACGGAGCCTCCCTGCTTCGGCCTCATCTCTGAAGACTGTCCATCGGGCCGTTTAAATCCCTAATTGTCGACCTTCAGGATCGCCAGGAAGGCCTCCTGTGGGATCTCCACGTTGCCGATGGACTTCATCCGCTTCTTGCCCTCTTTCTGTTTGTTGAGGAGTTTTTTCTTGCGGGAGACGTCGCCGCCGTAGCACTTGGCCAGCACGTCCTTGCGGCGCGCCTTCACGTTGGTGCGGGCGATGATCTTGCTGCCGATGGCGGCCTGGATGGCTACGTCGAACATCTGCTGGTGGATAACTTCCTTCATCTTCTGGCAGAGG
>PMJK01000111.1:0-189 GCA_003158505.1 Holophagaceae bacterium
CACATCCTCGTTATCCCGGAAGGCCGGACGGTCGAAAAAGGCCTCGTCCTGGGTGATTAGGACCCAGGTGGACCCGTAGGACCCTTCCTCCGGATCCGATTCCGTGTCGACGACCCGGGCCCTCCGGCCGAAGGCGTCCACAGAGGCCCTCACCACGGGCTGGAGGTCCAGGTAGCGGTTGGAGACATG
>PMJK01000111.1:222-34672 GCA_003158505.1 Holophagaceae bacterium
TCGCCCAGCACCACCTCGGTGGTGGCCCGGCCTTGCCCCAGGTAGGTGAAGTAGCGCCTCGCGAAGGGCTCCACCAGGGGGTTGATTTCATAGAAGCGAAGCCGGTCTCCGGGCCGCCCGTAGGCCGCCAGGCTGCCGGTCCCTAGGCCCACCAGGCCCAGCTTCCGCGGCTGTTCCTTCAGACTGGCGATGGCCAGACCCACCCCGGAATCCAGACTGTAGTAGGTCGCCGGGCGACTCGCCTTGACCGGGTCGAGGAACTGGCCGCCGTGGGTGATGGTGCCGTGGGCCAGGGTGCGCCAGGTGTGATCCAGGTTGTCGAAGACGGCGAGGGTGCCGTAGAAGTTCCTCCCCCGGGCGATGGTGATCTGGTTGTCAGGCCTGTTCAGCCGAAAGGCATGGAAACCGAGCCCCAGGGCCAGCAGCCCCATCGCACCAGCGACTGGACGCTGCCAGCGATGCATCGGCCTCTGGTCCCAGGCCAAGGACAGTCCGGCCACCACGGCAGCGGCGGCGAGGCCCAGGGGAAGTTCCAGATAGGTGGTGAAGAGTCGCGGCGCCACCAAGGCCACGAAAATGCCACCCAGGGCTCCGCCGAGGCTGAGGCGCAGGTAGAACCCGGTCAGGAACTGCGGATGGGGCCGACGACGGGCCAGCTCTCCGTGCGCCACCATGCAGGCCACGAAGAGTCCGGCATTGAAGAGCAGCACCTGCCCCCGCACGGACCCCAGCCGGAACGCGGCCTTGCTCAACACGTCCCACCGGTGGTTCATCCATCGGAAGTCCGGCCGCAGGGACAGGGACATGATCAGCAGGAGGATGGGCAGCAATCCCAGGAAGAGACCCCGTTGGTACCACCGGCTGCCCTCGAAACAGAGGATGAAGCTGAGCAGGTAGAGGCCCAGCGGCAGGATCCAGAGGAAGGGAATGGGGGCGACATTGGTGCTGAGGTGAGTGGTCACGGCCATCAGCAGCATCGAAGGCACGGCCGCCAAGGCGATCCAAAGCAGTTTCTGGCCAGTCCCGGGACTTGCCGCGGGCTCCTGGGGAACCTGAACACCATCCACTTCATGGGCATTCCGCAGGGCCAGAAAGAAGACCAGCCCCGCGAACGTGAGGAAACCTGCCGACCAAAGCCAGGACTGGGCCTTCAGCGGCAGGAAGGGTTCCACCAGGAGGGGGTAGGACACCAGGGCCAGCATCGAGGCCAGATTGGATAAGGCGAAGAGACGATAGGGGGCCCGCCCTCGACGAGCCACCCAGGCTTGCACCAAGGGTCCCGTGGTTGAGAGCAGCAGGTACGGAAGTCCCACGGTCAGGGTGAGCAGGCCCAGGAGATGGCCCAGGGGCTCCTTGCCGCTCGAGGGGCGGAAGAAGGGGTGCAGTCGGAGGGGCAGCGTGAGAAGGGCCGCCAGCAGCAGTCCGCCATGCAAACGGACCTGACCCCGGTGGGACAGGTGGCGCACCACCAGGTGCGAATATAGATAGCCCAGGAGGAGCAGGGTCTGGAAGAAGAGCAGGCACGTGGTCCACACCCCCGCGCTGCCTCCGAACCAGGGCAGGACCAGCTTTCCCACCATCGGCTGCAACTGGAAAAGAAGGAAGGCACTCAGGAAGATGGTGGCTGCGGCCAGCAGGAGTGAGCCTTCCGGTCTCCCGTCGCCGGGGGTGTCCATCGTTGGACCCAAGGGTGGCCTCCCTTTGTGCGATGGTTATTCGCCCTTGGCGATCTGGATCTGTTCATCCTTGGGCAACCGGAAGACCCAGCGACCGGTGATGCGGTCCCAGAGATCGAAGCAGCAGAGCCAGTTCAGAAGGCCTGCCACCATCACGTAGGTCGACCCGTACTCCTGGGTGAGCGTGCGTACGGGCTCGGTACCTGCACCTCCGAAGGCCCATGCGAAGGCGCCGTACAGGGGCCCGATACCCAGGGTGCCCAGGGCACCGAGGGTGGGCAGCCAGGAGCCCTGCACGGGTACGAAGACGCCACCCTTCACACCAGCCACCGCGCAGTATTGCATCTGCAGTGCTCCGAGGAGGCAGAACAGCACCCATACGCCAAAGAAGGCCAGGGCCCTGCCTTTCTGTCCGATGGCCCAGTAGCCGGCACCGGGAACCAGCCACTGGAGCAGCAGGGGCTTCCAGGCGGCCTTTACCGCCTTCTTCTTTCGGAGCGGCATGGGAAGCTTCAGGGTGGGCGTGGGATCTGACATAGGTCCAGATTACCTCAGTCCTCGCGCTGAAAGGGCCCAGGTGCTCTTGCAGAGTCCTGTGGCTGAGTACCCGCCATCCATGTCGTGATTCTCAATGGGATGCCCAGGGTGAGCTATCATTCATGCATGATGGGAACCTTCGCCATGAGTCTTACCGCCCTGGGCCTGTACGGGGCAGCGGAAGCCTTCTCCATTGGCCATCTCCGGACGGACCGCGATGGCTACGGCCGGATGGCCACGCTCCTGCTCCTGTTGGGTTTCCTGGTGCACTTCCTGGCCCTGGAAGTGGGCGGACGCTCCGAGGGGACCGTGCCCTACCAGAATCTGCCGGGTTCCCTGTCGCTCTTCGCGTGGATGCTGGCGGCGGCCTACGGGATCCTCTTCCTCCGCCATCGGGAAGGCTCCACGGGGCCCTTCCTGATCCCGCTGGTGATCCTCTTCATGGCTGCTTCTCTGCTCGTCCATTCGAGGCAGGCGCCCCACGCCCCGCATGATCCCATGCGGTCGGGCTCCCTCTTTGCCATGCACGTCACCTTGGCCATCCTGGGCTATGCGGGCCTGACTCTGTCCTTCGTGCTGGCCCAGATGTACCTGCTCCAGACCCGGCAGTTGCACAAGCACAAGCTGGGCCTGCTCTTCTCGAGGCTCCCCGCCCTGGACGTGCTCACCCGCATGCACCGCACCTCGGTGGCCATGGGCGCCCTGGCGCTGGCGGTGGCATCCTGCCTGGGAATGATCTGGGCCAAGCAGAACTGGGGCACCTACTGGGATCCCAAGGTCGCGTTCACACTCCTCTTGATCCTGGTCTATGCCTTCACCTTGGTCGCGCCCAGGCTGGGTTGGGGCGGCAAGAAGATCGCATGGACTTCCATCGCCGGCTTCGTCCTGTTGATGTTCTCCTATTCGATCGTGAACCTCTTCATCACCGTGGGGCACGTGTTCCGGTGAGTGGTTCGTCCGGATCGCCACTGCTTCTGGTCGGCTGGGATTTCCGGCAGACCCCCGTGGAACTGCGCGAGCGCCTGGCCTTCTCTCCGGAAAAGGTGCGCGAGGCCCTGGCCGCGCTGCGCCAGGAGGGCCTGCTGGCGGAGAGCGTCATCATCTCCACCTGCAACCGCAGCGAAGTCTACGGGCTCTGCGGCCCCGGGATGGACGGGAAGGATCCCCTCGACGCTGTCACGGAGTTCATCGCTCGCTTTCACGGCATCCCCAGGCCCGAGGTAGACGCCTCGGGCTACAAGCACTCCGGGGCCGATGCCGTGCGCCACCTGCTGCGGGTGTCGGCGGGTCTGGAGTCTCTCGCCCTGGGCGAGGACCAGATCCTGGGCCAGGTGCGGGAGGCCTTCCGCATCGCCTCCAGCGCCGGAGGCACCAAATCCGTCCTGCACCGGCTGTTCCAGAAGGCCGTGGAGACCGGCAAGCGGGTGCGCTCCGAGACCGGTCTCAGTACTCGGCCCATCTCCATCCCCGGTGTCGCCATTGAACTGGCCCAGAAGATCTACGAGGATCTCAGCCCTCGCCACTTCCTGATCCTAGGGGCGGGCGAGACGTCTGGCATTTTCTTCGATCTGCTGCTGGCCCGGGGCGCGAAGAACATCGAAGTGGTCAACCGCACCCTGGAGAAGGCCGAGGCGCTGTGCAAGCGGGGCGGCAAGGCCGTGCCCTGGGACCAACTCGAATCCCGGCTCGCGCGAGCCGACATCGTGGTGAGTGCCACCTCCTCCGCTACGCCCGTCATCACCCGGGAGGCCGCCAAGAATGCCCTTCATCAGCGCCGCGGGCAGCCCCTGTTCTTCTTGGATCTGGGCATTCCCCGCAACGTGGACCCCAAGGTGGGCGACCTGAACGACGCCTTCCTCTATGCGGTGGACGATCTGCAGGAGATCGCCGAGCGGAACCGCCAGGAACGGCAAAAAGAAGTGGGCCCGGCACTGGAGATCCTTGAGGAGGAACTGGAGGAGTTCCTGTCTTGGTTCGGGTCCCTGGCCGTGATCCCCACCCTTACCTCGCTCAGACAGCACTTCGAATCCGTACGGGAGGCAGAGTTCGACCGCGAGGTCGCGAAAATGGCGCACCTTTCTGAAGGAGACCAGGAGAAGCTCCGACGCATCGCCGCATCCATGGTGCGCTCGCTCCTGAGGAACCCCACCGAAGCCCTCAAGGATGAACCGGATGCCTCCCGGCGCATGGATCGCGCCGAAGCTGCGCGCCACCTTTTCGGCCTGGACCGGCCGCGAAAGGATTGATCCATCAAGCAATGTCCCGCTCTATGCAAAAAAACGGGGGCAGATGCCCCCGCTTTTTCAATAACCTACGTCCCGGACTAATCCGCGGCGAAAGGTAGCAGAGCGATATTGCGGGCGCGCTTGATGGCTTCCACGAGCTCGCGCTGATGGACGGCGCACACACCACTTGTGCGGCGGGGCAGCACCTTGCCGCGTTCGGGGGTGAAGGCCTGGAGAGTCTTCACATCCTTGTAGTCGATCATGAGAGACTTCTCGACGCAGAATTTGCAGAACTTGGCGCGTCGTCCCCCAAAAGCCTTCTTCTTCTTGGGCTTGCCCTTCTTGGCATCGGCGCGGCGCTTCATCCCATCACCTCCACTCGGCAATCGGCTGCGCCGATTCCGAGAACGTTTCGGTTCATGCGAGCGGTCATCCCATCACCTCTTCAGCGGAACGTTCCTTGATGCCGGCCTGGGCCTTGCGCTTGGCTTCGCGCTCGATGCGCTGCTTGGTGCGGCCCGCGGCCTTCTCGGCTTCGTCCATGCGGACGCTCAGGTACTTGATGACGGCGTCGTTGTTGCGGAAACGACGCTCCAACTCAGCGATGAGGTTCGGACCTGCGTTCATCTCGAACAGGGTGTAGTAGCCCTCGCTGAACTTCTGGACTTCGTAGGCCAGCTTCTTGCGGCCCCACTTGTCGGTCTTGAGCAGTTCGCCACCCTGCTCTGCAATGATCCCCTCGAACTGCTTGACGAGCTCGTCCGATTGCTCGTCCGTCAGCGTGGGGGAGGCGATAAAGATGGTCTCGTAGCGACGCATCTGTCCTCCTTGTGGATGTGAAGCCCCCTTTGGATTCCAGGGAGCAAGGAAGAGCCCTCCAACGGAGGACGCGAACGGATAGTTTCGCGCGGAAAGGCTGAAAAATCAAAGGAAAGTCTGGCGTCACCCCACCCAGAACCCCGCCGGATTGACCTTGTCTGCCAGAGTCAGCAAGTCCTCGGTTTCACCCAGCAGATCAAGGAACCGGGCGAAGGGGGCGTCCATGGCGTCGATCTGGTCCCATTCGGGACCCGACCAGGGCTCCAGCACGAAATCGACGAGGGGGCGCTGGAAGGGGCCGATGCCTAGGCGCAGGCGGGCGATGTCCTGGGTGCCCAGACACTCGAATACGGAGCGCAGCCCGTTGTGTCCGCCGTCTGAGCCATTCATCCGGAAGCGGCCCGTACCCAGGGGAAGATCCTTGTCGTCGTGGAGGAGTACGAGCCGACGTGGGTAGTGGCCTGCCGACGAGGCCTGCAGGCAGGCCTCGCCGGAAAGGTTCATGTAGCTGCTGGGTACCAGGGCCTGCAACTGATCCGTCAGCGGGTAGAGCGTACCCGACGCGAAACGCTTCTTGGGCGCGGGAGCCAGACCCCGATCCGCCATCCATCGCTGAAGGAGAAGCCTTCCAAGATTATGTCGGGTGTCCTGGTATTCGGGCCCCGGGTTTCCTAAAGGCACCAATGTCCACATGCCAACTATCTTATCTATACCGCGGGCGCCGTTCGGCGCCCGCGCATGAATGCTGAATCGAGAAGGAGAACAGGATCTACTTCTTGTCTTCCTTCTTGCCCTTCTTGACCACTTCGGGCTCGACGGCTGCCACGACGGGGGCAGCGACGACTTCTTCTTCCGCGGCCTTGCCGTGGACGGAGCAGACCACCTGGTGGGCATCACCGGTGAAGATGATGTTGGGCACGAGGGTGAGTTGTTCGAAGCGGATGCTGTCACCCACTGCCAGGTTGGAGATGTCCACGTCGATGTGGGCGGGGATGATGCTAGGCAGGCATTCGATCTCGATCTCGCGGTGGGCGAAGTCGAGCACTCCACCCATGGCCTTGACGCCGATGGGAGTACCGACGAGACGCACGGGAACCTTGACGCGGACTTTGAGGGTCATGTCCACGCGCATGAAGTCCACATGCCGGAGGCGGCTGGTGATGGGGTCGCGCTGCAGATCCTTGATGATGACGTGGCGCTTGATGTCCGTGCCCTCGCGCTGGAGGAACATCACGGAGTTCATGCCGGCGTCGCTGGCCAGCACCCGGGCCACGGCCTTGGGGCTGATGGCGATGGCCACGGGGGGCTCTTTCAGGCCGTAGACCACGGCGGGGATCATGCCGCTCTTCTTGAGGTCGCGAATGGCGGCCTTGCCGAATGTGTCGCGCTTGGGGACGATGAGAACTTCCTGGGGCATTAGGGTTCCTCCTACCTGGCAGCCAACGCTGCCCTCTCGTTGGGATGGGTCCGGGCGGACCACTCGGACCCTCCCCGTGGAGGGCCGAACCATCGATTCTGCCCGAATATCCCTCGAAAACAAAGGAAGTTGTTCGGGGCGGATGGTTCATCGCTTGTACCATCAGTCTGTTACACCAAGACGCTAAGATCCGGAATCAGAGGTCCCTAACGTGTTCCACCCCATCCCCCGTCCCGAGGAGCTGCTCAACCGCGAGTTGAGCTGGCTGGATTTCAATGCCCGGGTCATGGAGGAGGCCGAGGATCCCACGGTGCCGCTGCTGGAGCGGGTGAAGTTCCTCAGCATCGTGTCCAGCAACTGGGATGAATTCTTCATGGTGCGAGTGGCGGGCATCTGGCGGCAGATTGATGCCGGCATCACCCAGCCGGGGCCCGATGGTCTGACCCCCCGCCAACTGCTGGAGCGGGTGTCATCCAGGATCCACGACTACTCCGCCCGGCAGCACGAATTGTTCCATGCCATCCTCGAGCCTCAGTTGGAGACAGCCGGCATCGCCATCCTGGATCCCCGGGACCTGGACGAGACTCAGAGCGCCTTCGCCCTGGACTACTTCGAGCGGAGCCTGCTGCCCCTGATCACACCGCTGGCCGTGGACACGGGCCATCCTTTCCCCCGCCTGGGCAACCGGGCCCTGGTGCTGGTGGTGGAACTGGTCCCGGACGAGGACCTGCTGGATGGGGATCTTCCAGCCTCGGAACTTTCCTTCATCCACGTGCCCACGGGCCTGGCTTCGCGGTTCCTGCGGGTGCCCTCGGCCTCAGGCGCGCACGCCTTCGTGATGCTCGAGGATGTGGTGCGGCACCATCTGTTCCGGCTCTTTCTGGGATACACGATCAAAAGCTGCCAAGCCATCCGCGTCACCCGCGACTCGGACCTGCCAGTGGAAGAGGATCCCTCCGATGACCTCCTGAAGACCGTGGAGGAGAGCCTTCGCGATCGCCGTCGTGGTGCGGTGGTCCGCCTTCAGTACGAGCAGGGATTGTCTTCCGCCGTGTTGGACCTGCTCATAGAGGAGATGGAGCTGAGTCCCGAGGACCTCTATCCGTGCTCGGGGCTCACGGCCTTCTCGGACCTGATGCAGCTCTATGGGCAGCTGGATCTGCCCAACCTCAAAGACACGCCGCTGCCGCCCCTGCCGGTTCCCCAGCTCGACCAGATCGGCAGCATCTTCGACGCCATTTCCCGCAACGACATCCTGCTGAACCACCCCTATCAGAGCTTCGACGACAGTGTGGTGCGCTTCGTGCGTGAGGCGGCGGAAGATCCGAAGGTCCTCGCCATCAAGATGACCCTCTACCGGGTGACGGCGAACAGCCCCGTGGCCGCGGCCCTTGAGCGTGCGGCAGAACGGGGGAAGCAGGTGGCCGCTATCGTGGAACTGCGGGCCCGGTTTGACGAAGCCGCCAATATCGCCTGGGCCAGGCGCCTTGAAAAGACCGGAGCCCATGTGGTCTACGGTCTTCCCAACCACAAGATTCACTGCAAGGCCTGTTTGGTGGTCCGCCAGGAGGCCACTGGCATCAAGCGCTACTGCCACTTGGGCACCGGCAACTACAACGAGCGGACCAGCCGGCTCTACTCGGATGTGGGCCTGCTCACGGCGCGACCCGAATTTGGCGAGGATCTCTCAAACCTGTTCAACATGCTCACGGGCTACACCCGGCCACCGCGATTCCACCGCCTGCTCCTGGCGCCCCAGCACCTGAAGAAGGCCCTCAAGGCGCGCATCCAGCGGGAGATCGGCCATGCCCGCGATGGCCGGGCGGCCCGCATGGTGCTGAAGATGAATGCCCTGGTGGATCCCCAGCTCATCCAGATGCTCTACGAGGCCAGCCGGGAGGGCGTGAAGGTGGACCTCATCGTGCGGGGAACCTGTTGCCTGCGGCCCGGTGTGCCCGGGCTGTCGGAGAACATCCGCGCCCTTTCCATCATCGACCGCTTCCTGGAGCACGCGCGGATCTACCATTTCGCCAATGATGGCCAGCCCGAGACGCTCTTATCGAGCGCCGACCTCATGCCCAGGAACCTCGACCGCCGGGTGGAGCTGGCTTTTCCTTTGGTGGATCCGCTCCTGGCGGCCCAGGTCATGGAGATGGTCGAACTGCAGCTGCACGATACGTTGAAGGGTCGTGTCCTGGGATCCCAAGGCGAAGTGATCCGTTGCGGCCTCGACCTGCAGGACCCGCCCCTCCGGAGCCAGCTTCGCATCTACGAGCACACCTTGCTTGCCAGCGGTGTGGGGGCTCTGACCCAGAAACTCGGCCCCCTGGATCCGGACATCTGATTCATTGGTGTTTCAACGTCCATCCGCCCATGCCAGACTGGTGGGCTGGAGACACGCATGACGAAGATCAGCCGCGCTGCCCTGTTTGAAGCCTTGAACGCCTACGTCGTCCCGGGGACCAATGCGAGCCTCACCACCCTCAAGGCCGTGAAGGGCATCGATGTCACGGAGGGCAAGGTGACCGTGCTGCTCCAGCTTCTGGAGGCCTACCAGGATCGTGTGCAGGTCATCAAACAGGCCCTGGAGGCGCTCATCCTAGAACAAGCCGGCGTGACGTCCGTCGACATCGAGATCGGCTGGGAGAAGATGGCGCAGGTGACGTTCAAGAACCTCATCCCCGGCATCAAGCGTTGCGTGGTGGTGGGGTCCGGCAAGGGCGGGGTGGGGAAGAGCACGGTCACGGTGAACCTCGCCATCGCCATGGCCCAGCAGGGCCTGAAGGTGGGCCTGCTGGACTCCGACATCTACGGGCCTTCCATCCCCATGATGCTGGGCCTGAAGGATTCGCCCCTGGGCACGCCCGAGGGAAAGATCCTGCCGTTGGAGGCCTTCGGCGTGAAGGTCATGTCCATGGGTCTGCTCATCGAGGAGGACCGACCCGTCATCTGGCGCGGGGCCATGCTCAACAAGGCTCTTCAGCAGTTCCTTGGGGATGTGGCCTGGGGCGATCTGGACGTGCTTCTCATCGACTTGCCGCCGGGCACTGGCGACGTCCAGCTCACCCTCATCCAGAACGCCCAGGTGGATGGCGCGGTCATCGTCAGTACGCCCCAGGACATCGCTTTCCTCGATGCGAAGAAGGCCATCGGGATGTTCGGGACCGTGAAAGTCCCCATCGTCGGCATCATCGAGAACATGAGCAGCTTCATCTGCCCCGGCTGCGGCAAGGAGACCCAGATCTTCGGGCACGGGGGCGTGAAGGCCGCGGCGCAACGCATGGATTTGCCCTTCCTCGGCGAAGTGCCCATCGATCTGGCCATCCGCGAGGGTGGGGACAGCGGTCAGCCCCTGGTGGCCGCCCATCCGGACAGTCCCCAGACCAAGGTGTTCCAGGAGATGGCGGCCAACCTCCAGGTCGTGCTGAAGCTCTGATCGTCGGTATTGGGCGGTGTTTCGGCTTCTGGCGGATACACTCAAGCATGGCCAAGCCGCAGATCCCCGAGACCCTTGCTCCGGATCTTCTGGAGCGCCTGCGTGCGCGCTTCCATCCCTGGGAGCTCATCAAGGACTGGGGCCTCACCATTGAGTCCGCCGCGCCGGGGATGGCCAGCATGCGCCTGGTTCCCACCAAGGCCGTCATCAACGGCTCCCGCGGGACCGTGAACGGCGGGGTCCTGGCCACCATGGCCGACATGGTCGGGGCCCTGGCCCTCAGCACGGCCTTTGATGGCGCCATGCCCTTCGCCACCTCGGACCTTCACATCCGCTACCTGGAACCCGCCAGGGGCGAGGTACTGGGCGAGGGCAAGGTGATCCGGTTCTCAGGCCGAGGGGCTATTCTCGAATGCCGCCTGACCTGTGGCGGCCATCTGGTGGCCCTCTGCACCGCAAATTTCGCCATCAAGCACGGGATCGGCGGCTGAGGTGCGCCCCTACTCCCCCTTCCCGCACGTACCGGATCATGAGACCGACGCGCCCCTCCGGCGCCTCCGGTACGCTCTGGCCCTGCTGGCCGCGGTGATCCTGGCGGGGGGGCTGGGCTACCACGTGCTCTCCAAGCTGGACGCGCTCGACAGCTTCTACATGGCCATCACCACCCTGTTCACGGTGGGCTTCCGGGAATTGGGCGAGGTCAACGCCCGGACGAAGCTCTTCACTATCTTCTACCTCATCATCGGCCTGGGCGTGGCCACCTATGCCATCTCGAACCTCACCGCCCTGCTCCTCGAGGGGGACCTCCGGGGCTATCTCATGGAGCGCCGCATGCAGAAACGTCTGGACGACCTCAAGGACCACGTCATCGTCTGCGGCTTCGGAAAGATGGGCTTCCAGGCCGCCTGGGAGCTGAAGAAGGCGGGCGTCCCCTTCGTCATCATCGAGCAGGACGAGTCCAAGGGCCGCAGTCCCCGCTTCGCGGGCGAACTGATCCTCTACGGCAATGCGATGGACGACCTGATGCTCGAGCGGGCCGGAATCCGGCGCGCGAAGGGACTCATCACTGCCCTGACCACTGATGCCGACAATGTGCTGGTGACCCTGACGGTCAAGCAGATCCGGCCCGATCTGCCCGTGGTGGCCCGTAGCGCGAAACTGGGCACGGAACGCCAGCTGAAGGCTGCCGGAGCCGACCACATCGTGAGTCCCTACGAGATCGGCGGGCGTCGCATGGCAGGCCTGCTGCTCAAGCCCGAGATGATGAATTTCTTCGACATCGTGCTCCAGCACGAACAGCTGGAACTGGGGCTGGAGCGGATAGCCATCGCCAAGGGCAGTGTACTGGTGGGGCTGACCCTTCGAGAGGTGCGTCGCCACCAGGCCGTCGGGTCGCTGATTGTGGGCCTGACCCACCCCGGGACCGGGCTCCGATTCAAGCCTTCCGGTGACGAGTGCTTCCAGGTCGGGGACGAACTGCTGATCATGGGCCCCGCCGAGGCCCTGGCCGACATGGCTCGCGTCGCCCGGGGAGATTCGGCACCGAGGTAGCCCGCGGGGACGTATTCGGTGTAATCTAAGGTTGTTTCGGAAAAGCTCGAAATGACGACTGATACCCTCCGCCCCCTCGTGGACACCCTCAAAGCCCTGGCCCACCCCGTGCGGCTGCGCATCCTCGCGCTGCTGCGGGACGGGGAGCTCTGTGTCTGCGAGGTGGCCGACGTGCTTGGACTGGCGCCTTCCACCGTATCCGAGCATCTCACCGACCTGCGCCGGACGGGGCTGGTGCGGGAGCGGAAAGTGGGCCGCTGGGTCCATGTGGCCCTGTCCGACGAGGCCATCGCCCGCCCCGTTTTGGAATCGCTCTGGCCGCTCATGACCGCCGCGGGAGCCGAGCTGGACAAGGACCTCGCCCAGGCCAGGGCGCTGCGCTGCGAGACCTGCGACCCCGCCGATTGTTCCGCCCTGACTTCCGCACAGCCCTGAATTCCTCCCTCACATCACCTCCCAAGGAGCACCCATGACGACCCAGACCGATCCCCAGCTTGAGACCGGCCTCAGCGAAATCACCCTCAACCTCGTGGCGCTGGGTGCGGCCATCGGCGCCAACGCCGAGCGGGCCTTCCGGGCCCATCAATCCCGGCTCGAGGCCCTGGGCGTGTCCAAGGAAAACATGATCGAGGTCGTGAACATGGCCCTCCGGGTGAAAGGCGATCCCCACTCCATCATGATGGCCCTCGCCGAATCCACCCTGACGGAGGGCGGCGGATGTTGTGGCGGTGCCTGCGCCTGCGAGGCCGAAGGCAAGGAAAAGGGCGACTGCGGCGACGACTGTGACTGCCACTAGGCGGTTGTATGTCCAGGGGTCGACTTTCCTTTCTTGATCGCTACCTCACCCTGTGGATCTTCCTGGCCATGGCGGCTGGCATCCTGCTGGGCCGCTTTGTGCCGAGCTTCAATACGGCCCTCAACGCCTGGAACGTGGGCACCACCAGCGTACCCCTGGCTGTGGGCCTCATCGTGATGATGTACCCGCCCCTGGCCAAGGTGCGCTACGAGGATCTGCACCTGGTCTTCGAGGACCGCAAGGTGCTGGGGCTGTCCCTGGTGCAGAACTGGATCATCGGTCCCATCCTGATGACGGGACTGGCCATCCTCTTCCTGCGGGATCGGCCTGAGCTCATGGTGGGCCTCATCCTCATCGGCCTGGNNGTGGCCTTCAACTCGATCTTCCAGGTGCTGTTCTTCAGCGTCTACGCCTGGGTCTTCATCACCGTGCTGCCGCCCAAGCTGGGCCTCCAGGGCGTCCGCGTAGACATCACCATCCAGCAGATCGCCACCAGCGTCTTCATCTACCTGGGGATTCCCTTCCTGGCCGGCTACCTGACCCGGAAGATCCTGGGCGGGCTCAAGGGCCTCGACTGGTACCACGGGGTCTTCGTGCCGAAGATCAGTCCCGTGACACTGGTCGCCCTGCTCTTCACCATCGTCGCCATGTTCAGCCTCCAGGGCCGGCAGATCCTCGCAAAACCTACGGACGTGCTGCGGGTGGCCCTGCCCCTGCTGATCTACTTCCTCGTGATGTTCCTGATGAGCTTCTGGCTTTCGAAGAAGGTCGGCGCGACCTATGCCCAGAGCGCTACGCTGAGCTTCACCGCCGCCAGCAATAACTTCGAGCTGGCCATCGCCGTGGCGGTCGCCACCTTCGGTCTGGGTAGTGGCGCCGCCTTCGCCGCGGTCATCGGTCCCCTGGTGGAAGTGCCTGTCCTCATCGGGCTGGTGAATGTGTCGCTCTGGTTGAAGCGGCGCTGGTTCCCGGCAGAACCTGGTGACCTATCGGGTGCCACCTGCTGCCCAGTGGTCGATCCCAGCCACCACTCTTAGAGGAATCCCATGATCCGGCCCGTGACCCCCGCTGATGCCCAGGCCCTGGTTGATATCTACAATCCCTATGTCCGGGGCACCACCATCACCTTCGAGGAGGAACCAGTCACGGCGGAGGAGATGGCCGGACGGATCGTGAAGGTGACCGAGGCCTACCCGTGGCTGGTGTGGGACGAGGGAGGCCAGATCCTCGGCTACGCCTACAGCTCGGTCTGGCGCGCCCGGGCCGCCTACCGGTACTCGACGGAGACGGCGATCTACCTCTCGATGGAACATGGCGGGCAGGGTGTCGGAACCAGGCTCTATCAAGCTCTGCTCGACGACCTGCGGCGGCGGGGATTCCATCTGGCCCTGGGCGGCCTGGCCCTGCCCAACGATCCGAGTGTCCGTCTGCATGAACGGCTTGGATTCCGGAAGGCAGGCCACATGCGCGAGGCCGGGTGGAAGTTCGGCCGTTGGATCGATGTGGGCTTCTGGGAACTGTTGCTCTGAAGGGAGAACTGCCGTGCCATCCATCCTCTTCCTCTGTGTGGCCAATAGCGCCCGTTCGCAACTGGGCGAGGGGCTCGCGCGAAAGCTGTTCCCCGGCCTCCGCATCCAGAGCGCAGGCAGCTGCCCCAGCGGCGTGAATCCCTACGCCATCGAGGCCCTGGCGGAAGTGGGCATCGACGCGTCGGCCCACCTCTCGAAATCCGTGGCGGAGATTGATCCGTCCTCCGTTGACCTGGTCATCACCCTCTGCGCCGAGGAGGTCTGTCCTGCCTTCCTGGGCCGGGCGGAACGCCTGCATTGGCCGATTCCCGATCCGGCCAGCGATGACCCGGCGCTCACTCCTGGGGAACTGCGGGCCCGCTTCCGGTCCGCCCGGGACGAGATCCAACAGCGGCTCATCAACCTGGGTATCGAGCGGGGTCTGATATCCACGCCCGGGCTCGTGGTCGATGGCATCGTGAAGAGCCAGGGTCACGTGCCCTCCGTGAGCGCCATCCAGGACTTCCTGCGGTAGGATGGCCCCTTATCGCTGGAGCGTTCCATGGGCATCGGCATCCTGGGTCATGGCCGTTTCGGGAGGGCGCTGGGTGCGCTGCTCCTGGAAGCCGGGCATAGCTACCGGTCCTGGGATCCGGTCGCGGAGATTCCCCCGGAACACCGGGCCGCCAGTCTTCGCGACCTGGTCGACGCCAGCGAGGTTCTGGTGCTGGCCATGCCCGTGCCCGCACTCTCCAGCGTCCTGCTGAACCTCCGGCCCCATCTGGGTCCCGATCACCTGGTTTTCGATGTCTGCAGCGTGAAGGTAGGCCCCTGCGCCCTCCTGGAAGAACATCTCGGCGCGGCCATTCCCCATGCGGGGACTCATCCGCTCTTCGGGCCGGTGAGCCTGGCCCGGGCGGAGCGGCCCCTGCGAGTGGTGCTCTGCGCCTCGCCCCGACACCCAGCCGCGGCGAAGCGGATCGAGGAGCTGTTCCATAGCCTGGGCTGCGAAGTGCTGCGCCAGAGCCCCGAGGACCATGACCGCGTCATGGCCACCACGCACGCCCTCACTTTCTTCATCGCCAAGGGGCTCCTGGCGGTCGGGGCCGGGGCCGAGCTGCCCTTCACGCCCCCCTCCTTCCACGCCATCGCCCACACCCTTGAATCCGTCCGAGAGGATGCGGGGCATCTTTTCGCCGCCCTGCAGAACGAGAATCCCTTCGCCGCCGGAGCCCGGGAGGGCCTGTTGGAGGCCCTGTCTGCCATTCACCAAAGTCTCGCGGAGGCCGCCGAGACCGGTGGGGGCGAGCAGCTGTCCATCCCCGATCTGGGCGCGCGTTCGCCTGCTTTGCAGGAGGCACGAGACCATATCGATGTCCTGGACCAGGAGCTGGTGGGCCTCCTGGCCCGCCGGACCGAACTCGTACTCCGCGCCGGCCGGGCCAAGGCTGAGCTCCACCTTCCCGTTCACGACCCCGAGCGCGAAGCTTCACAGCTTCAGGCGCGCCGCTCCTGGGCTGGGGAAGCGGGTCTCGATGCCCAGGGCGTGGAGGACGTCTTCAGGGCTGTGCTGAGGTCCTCCCGTTCCGCTCAGGGAAGTGCGAGCTGATCCTGGTGCGAGGATGGCTGCCACGTCGCCACCCCCGGTGCTGAAGGTCCGCCGGCCAGGTGGATTTCGCAGGTGATGCGGAGCTCCAGGGGCCAGGCCTCGACGAGTCCAGGACTTTCGAGAATCTGGAGGGCCTTGCCTTCGCGATCGGGCCCGTGCAGGTCCAGGTGCCGCCATCCCTGGGCGTTCTGGACCCAGAGCACGTAGTGGGCTCCGGAGGGTGGGTCCGGGAAATGCGTCAAGGTCAGCACCGCGAGGTCCGAGCCGAGGGCGCTCCGGAAGGTGGCATGCATGCCGGTCTCCGGAGGGGAAACGGCGCCATCGGGAACCAGACGCAGGGCCTTCGTCTGGCTGTCCGACAGCAGGTGCAGGGCCCGTCCTGTCTGGTAATCCCCGGCGGCATGTCGGTGGTAGAGCCAGGTGCCCGAGCCGATGAGGGCCAGGGCCAGGACGGCCACCAGCCCTCCCAGATGCCGCTCCAGGAGCCTCAGCCCGGTACGGATCCGAGTCTTGGCCGTGCCCAGGGGCACCTGGAGCACCTTGGCCACCTCCTCATGGGTGAGGTCCGCGAAGAAGGCCAGCCTCAGGGCCGCGCGCTGGGGTTCCGGCAGGGCGGCGAGAGCTCCGGAGACCGCCTCTCGTTGGTACTCCAGCCACAGAGTCTCATCCGGGTGGGGTTCCTCGGCGGACAGGGTCGCCGGGTCGAGGAACTGTTCCCCGGACGTCTGGGGACGCCGGGACCGGGATCGCAGCTCGTCGAGCATCCTGTGGCGACCGATGCTGAGCAGCCAGGTTCGGAAGGATCCCCGGGCGGGATCAAAATCGGCAGCCCTCCGCCACACGGCGAGGAAGGTGTCCTGCACGATCTCTTCGGCGGCGGCGCGGTCGAGGCTGCGGCAGGCCAGGTGGAAGACCAGGGGTGCATAGCGCCGATGCAGCTGCTGCAGGGCCTCCTCCTCCCCCTTCCTGACCCGCCGCATGAGCTCGACATCTTCTTCCCCGATGGGGCCGCAAGCGCCGGAAGGAGATGGTGTGGCCATGGTGGTTCCATCCTGGTCCCCTGGACGCACCGCCGCCAGTCCATCGGATGCCGAGGGTTCGTTCAAATCCGCGTCTCGGGAGGCACCGTGGTGGCAGTGTCCACTTGCAGGAGACCCCCCGGCTCCAGGGCCTTCACTTCCAGGTGGCGCAGGGGGAGTTTGGCCGGCCCCTCGGTGACTTCCCCCTGGAGGTTGTAGGCGCTGTCGTGGCAGGGGCAGCCGAAGCCCGTCGGGGCTTCAGAAAGGACGAGGCAGCCGCGGTGGGTGCAGATGGCGGTCAGGGCGAAGATGCCCCGGTCATCCGCCGCGAGGTAGAAGGCCCCCAGCTTCCGGTAGTCCACCACCTTGCCTGGCGTCATCTCGGCTCGGGTCAACTCGGTGAGTTTCACGGGTTGTGGGTCGGGCGCCTTCTCGGCCAGGGGCGGGGTTTGAGCCTGCCCAGGCAAGGCCGCGGCCGCGATCACGGCGCAGAAGGAGGCGCAGAAGGCGCGCCGGGATTGCACGGCCGCCTCAATGGCAGCAAGGGAGTGTTCCGGCATCATGCGGGCGTCCCCGCTCCCTTCAGTGACTCCGCCAAGGCCATCTCGCCAAGGGCCAGGAAGCCCTGACCCTCTCCGGCCCTCAGCTGGGCGGATTGGGTGTGGATCTGGCGGAAGCCGAGGCCCCGATAGGGATGGGCCGGATCCCAGGGGATCGGAGCCCGTTTGGGCACCGACCCCGGGGCCGGCAGCGGGAAGATCAACGAGGTGGCCGAGTGGTGCGCGATGGGGCCCGTGAGGTGGTGGTGCTCCTGGTGGATGTGGCCGTAGAACACGGTCACGAAGCGATGGCCCAGCAGGAGGTCAATGGCCTTCTGTCCGTCCGAGGTGGTCCAGTCCCAGTCGGGGTAAAGCTCGAAGAGCGGCCGGTGCGCGAAGACCACCAGAGGTTCGTTCTTGGGCACCTGGCCTAGCTCAGAGGCCAGCCACTTCAACTGGTCATCCCCGAGGATGGAACCCTGCTGGGAGACATTGTCCAGGGCGAGGAAGTGGACTCCTTTGTGGGCGAAGGCATAGCGCGAGGTGCCGAAGAATTCCCGATAGGCCGTGCCGAAATCATCCCCCGCATCGTGCTCGCCGGGCAGGAAGCGGACCTGCTTGACCCGCAGTCGGCCAGCCTCGGCCTTGAACTCCTCCATCCTCTTCCGGCGGAGGGTGGGGTCAGTCGTGATGTGGGTGAGGTCCCCCGTGAAGACGACAAAATCCGGCTGCGGATCGAGGGCATTCACGGCGTCGATGGCCTTGCCCAGGGTGCCCGCCGCATCCGGGTTGGCCTTGGGCCCCTCGAAACCCCAGTGGGTATCCGTCAATTGCACGAAGTAGAAATCTGAAGCCTTCGCCCCTGCCTTGGAACCGAGAGCCTCGGAGAACCCTGGAAGCCCCGTGGCGAACACGGCGCCACCGAGGCCCATGACCCTCAAGAACGTCAGCCGATCCATCTGTGAGCCCATGCATGCCTCCTCCCGGGTGGGGTCCGGATCCAGGTGATGTCCACCCTAGGGGGGGACACAGATGGATACGCCGGGTTTCGGATTCCGGATGTGGGAACAGGCGAATCGGTAACTACAGGCGGGCCCCCGCCCGGGGGCCCAACCTTGAGCACGAATTGAGAGGCGAAAGTCCGCCCGCGCGTGGCACAGCCTCTTCGCCGGGGCCCGACTTCGCAGGTGACCTTAAGTCTCCCGCTCCGCCACCGGCGGTCGGTTACTTCCCGAAGCGCTTGCTGACTTCGCTCCATTTGATGTTCTCGACAAACGCATCGAGGTACTTGGCGCGGGCGATGCCGTAATCGACCATGAACGCGTGCTCCCAACTGTCCAGCACCAGGAGCAGATCCTGTTCGATGGGCAGGCCCAGGTGATGCTCGGCGACGAAGTAGGTGTGCAGTTTGCCGTCTCTGCGATTGCGGGTGAGCAGGGCCCAACCGGGGCCGCCCATGGCAGTGGCCTTCAGGTCGGCGATGACCTTGGTCTGGCCGCCGACGGCCGCCAGGGCAGCCTTCAGGCCGCCGCTGATGTCGTTGTCGGCGCCGAGGTTCTCGAAGTAGAGCTCGTGCAGGAAGGAGCCGTTGAAGGCCACGGCCTCGCGGCGTTTCAGCTCGCTGTATTCGTTGAAGGAGTAGTTGGGCTTGGTGTTGTCAGCGGTGGCGAGCTTCTCCTCGATCTCGTTCAGCTTGGTGACATAGCCCTTGTAGAGGGTGAAGTGCTGGTCCAGCTGGGCGTCGCTGAGTCCCTTCACGGCGCCGCCCTTCAGGTGGTCATAGGATTTGGCAGTGTAGGCCATGGTCGTCTCCTTGAACGCGCAAGGCGCGGGTCAGTAGCTTACCAAAAAAGTCGGGTATTAATGTTTCTCTGCCGGATTATTCCGAAGTTCCGAGCCGCGTCGCTTCCAGATCAGTCTTCAAGCAGGCTCCGGAGCATCCAGGCGTTCTTCTCGTGGACCTGCATGCGCTGGGTGAGCAAGTCGGCGGTGGGTTCATCCCCCACTTTGTCCACCAGGGGAAAGATGGAGCGGGCGGTCCGAACCACTGCCTCCTGGCCTTCGACCAGCTCCCGGATCATGGCGGTGGCCTTGGGCACGCCCTTGGGCTCGGAGATGCTGGAGAGCTTCGCGAATTCCGCATAGGTGCCAGGGGCCGGGTAGTCCAGGGCGCGGATGCGCTCGGCCACCAGGTCCACCGCCAGGGCCAACTCGGTGTACTGCGTTTCGAACAGCAAGTGCAGGGTCTGAAACATGGGACCCTTCACGTTCCAGTGGAAATTGTGGGTCTTGAGGTAGAGGGTGTAGCTGTCTGCGAGCAGACGGGAGAGGCCATCAGCGATGGCTTTGCGATCCTCGGCGGGAATTCCGATGTTGATGTCCATGGAGGTTCCTCAGGAAGGCCAGGCCGCCCAAGCGGCGGGGGCGGTCCACCGACCGGGAGCTTCGGCGTGGTTGGAAACAAGGGCGGCGACCTGCAGGCCGTCCGGAATGAGATAACGCAGGGCCAGGACCGAAGGCAGGCGATCGTCTGGTCCGGCTGCGCCTCGGTCCACGGCAGGCGCGGCGAAGGAGCCGTCGTTCAGTTCCAGCCGCAGTTGGTCGGGGAAACGCTGTAGTGCAGCCAGCCGGGCATCCCGCACCTCGTCCGGGAAACCCAGGAACAAGGTGGCGACGATGCTCTGGCCGCCTGGCTCACGATGCGGAGCCAGCACGGCAAAGGAGGCTCGGGTCTCGGCAAGTTCATCGGCATCTACCGTATCCGGCGTCTTCCCTTCGGCCCACAGGGTCTCGATGATCTGATCCTCAACGCTTTCCGCGGTCTCTGGCTGGAATGTGATGCCCTCGGCCAGATCCAGGCGCAGGGCTGCCTGGTGGGCCAGGAAGGCCTGGCGGGCCTCGTAGCGGGCGCGTTCGGTCGCAGGGTCGAAGGCGAGCAGCATGGGAACCTCAGATGTGCTTGGCGATGTCGGCGTCGGGGGCGGCAATGGCGCCAGACTGGAGCCTCGTCAACGCGTCCTGGAATCGGCCGGCGTGGAAGCGCTCCACCTTGGCCAGGGTCTCGAACCAGGCAGCGATCTCCGCATAACCCTCTTCTCGGGCCAGGCGCGCGAATTCGGGGTACATGTCCGTGTACTCGTAGGTTTCACCGGCCACCGCGGATTTCAGATTGGTCAGCGAGTCGCCCAGGGGCATGCCTGTGGCCGGGTCGCCAGCCTGAGCCGCCAAGAACATGAGGTGCTTCAGGGCGTGGCCCGTCTCGCCATCGGCGCTGTGCTTGAAGAGCGCCGCCACTTCCGGAAGTCCTTCCTTCTCCGCGACCTGGGCCATCCAGGTGTAGCGGCGATTGGCCTGGCTTTCGCCGGCGAAGGCGGCTTTGAGATTCTGGTGGGTCTTGGATTCAGTGAAGGCCATGGTGTCTCCTTTGGGGCCGCGATGGGCGGCATCAAGGTAGAGCCATCTCTGTGCCAATACAATAAGTCAAATCATTGAATAAATTCTGGAAATTTTGGGGCCCCGACCCTAAGTGATTCCCGACGGGCCGAGATCAGAATTATCGATATGTCATGAGGAGAGCCAGGGGAAAACACGTATGCTCATGATCAGTCACACATCACCTGCGACTGGGGTTGTCATGAATTCGCCCACTGATCTGCGTGCCAGCGAGCGGATTTCCATCGGGCACCGGGTGAAAGTGGTTCCCAGGGGGCGGACGGCCGCTCTGGCGTTCGCGGTGAACATCAGCCTTGGAGGGATGCTGTTGGGGGCTGCCGCGCCGCCCCTGCCGGTGGGCACCAGCTGCGAAGTGGCGATTCTGGTGCCCGGAACCAAGCTGGGACAGGCGATCAAGGCCATGGGCACAGTGGTGCGCAGCGATGCGCATGGCCTGGCAATCCGGTTTGCCCAGGCCCTTAAGCCCGAAGTGGTCCAGACTGTGGCACGGATTGGGGGATCCTGGCGGAACCTGCCGCTGATCCGGGCCTATGCGGACTACTTCCAGGTCAGCCAGAGCGAGGATCGCACCGACTGCGAGGCGCTGCTTGGAGTGAGCAACGGCACGCTACGGACGGTGTTCCTGACCACGTTCTCCACATGCATCCCCGCGGCCATTCTGCCGGTCTGGCTATACCGCGCGGCGATCCCGGCGATTCCAGTCTGGGAGAAGGTGCTATTTTCTTTCGTCTACGGGGCGGTATGGCTGGGCATCATCCAGCCCACGGTGGATGTGCTCGTGCTGCGGATGCTGCGCACACGCGGCGCAAAGGCCGCATCGATTTGAATTGCAGCCTCCCCGCTGGAGCCAAACCGAATGCCTGGCTCGAATTGAATGGGGTCGAGGACCAGCTGGATCAGGGGTTACCGGGCTCGCCTTCCTCGGTGGTTTCCTCAGGGGCCTCACTATCCGGGATGTCATTGCCCTGGGCGTCTTTCTTCAAGGCCTTTTTCTGCAACTTCTCTTCCTTCTTCTTGATGCGGGCCAGATCNNAGCGCCTGGATCAGGTCGTCCAGCCGCTGAAGAAAGGTCGATCGGTCCCTGGCGCTGAAGGGCGCAGGTCCGCCACCCATTTCGCCCATGGCGCGCAGATGAGCCATCAGTTCGCGACTGGCCAGCGCATCGCCGATGGATTCCGCCGAGTAGACGCGGCCCTTCGCGTCCAGGGCCCGGGCGCCCTTTTCGAGGCAGCGGGCCGCCAGGGGGATATCCGCCGTGACGGCGATATCGCGGTCCGTGACTTGTTCCACGATCCAGTCATCCGCGCCGTCGAACTGGCCCTTGGCCACCACCACGGACTGGAATAGAGGATTCCGCGGCAGCCGCAGGGGTGAATTGGAGACCAGTAGCACCCTCAGCCCGAAGCGGGTCGCCACGCGGAAGATCTCCTCCTTCACCGGGCAGGCGTCCGCGTCCACGAAGATCCGCGTGGCCGAAGGCTCTTCCTGGGAATTCAATCTTTTCTCCGGCGCGGCACCAACAGAGCCCCGAGCGCGATGGCGGCCCGTCCCGCCCGTGGCTTAAGATTCATGGGGACTCCGAAGGTCAGGGCTTGCGAGACCCGGGCTTACTCACCACATCCTTACGCCGTCGTTCAGGTTTCTTCGCTTTGGCGGGAGGCTTGGTGGCGCTGTCGTAGAGGCTTTCCAGCCGGATGGCCTTGGTGGAGGTGTCCGCCGCCTTGTGGATCTCTTTCAGCACTGAAGCCACCAGATCGAGGTTGGCCCCGTCGCCCTTCAGCAGCTCCTGGAAGGCAGCGGATTTCAGCGCCTCCAGCTGCTTCGACTGCCGTCTCCCC
Source organism: Holophagaceae bacterium (assembly GCA_003158505.1). Taxonomy (GTDB): domain Bacteria; phylum Acidobacteriota; class Holophagae; order Holophagales; family Holophagaceae; genus Geothrix. Next base: position 22,646 of record PMJK01000111.1, read on the forward strand.
GCCGCCCAGTTCAGCAGCTTGGAGAAGAGCTCGTAGCCGAGTTTCAGTTCAGGGGTGGGTAGTGCCATGGGGACAGGGTAACCGAGGAAGGCGGGCCGATCAGGAGGCCGGATGGACCGGCGTGGCAGCCTCTGTGCCGACTACGGTGATCCATGGGCGCACTCGCCAGCGGACCACCAGCTTGTGACGGACATAGGGATCGGCCTCAGCGAAGCGCTCCGCGACCGCGGGCGAATCTCCGCGGAACAGCAGCACAGCGCCATCCACCGGATCAGCCAGAGCCCCACCCAGCACCAGTTCTCCACGCCCATGCGACTGCCAGGCCAGCGACAGATGCTCATCTCGGAACTCTGCCCGGCGCGTCAGATAGTCCGGGCTTACGTCATACATCAGCAGGTAGTGCATGGGACCTCGGAGTGGACTCCGAACATGTTCGGAGGTTCAGGCCCGGAACGGGGCGGGGGGATTCGCCTCCCAGGCCCCACCCATCAGGGTGGTCCGCACGGGGACGCCCGGGGCCTTCACGCCCCGGTGGCTCATGCAGGTATGGATGGCGACCAGTTGGACGCCCCAGGCGGCCGGGCGCAAGTGGGTCAGCAGGGCGTCTGCGATCTGCCGAGCCATGCGTTCCTGCACCTGCAGGCGCCAGGCGTAGGCCTGTACCACGCGCACGAGCTTGCTGAGCCCCACGGTGCCGCCGGCCCCGGGCAGGTAGCCGATGGTGGCGTGGCCTTCGAAGGGGGCGAGGTGGTGCTCGCAGGTGCTGACGAAGGGGATGCGGTCGAGGATGACCGGGACCGGCGCCAGGTCCCCAGGCAGAGGCTTCAGCTCGGCCGAAAGGTCCACCCCGTAACCCGCCAGCCGCTCGCCCCAGAAGTCCGTCACGCGAGCCGGCGTGTCCTTCAGCTCCGGCCCATCCGGATCCAGCCCAAAGCTGAGCAGCAGGGCTCGGACAGCCGCTTCTGACGCGGCTCGATCGATAGGAACGGAGGGCTGGTCAGTCATGGTTTCGTTAGTCTACGCCCTCGTCCGCCTGGAATCATGAAACGCTCAGACCAGGAGGTCTACGCCGCCGCCGCCCTGGGTGGCGGAGAGGGCAGACCCGGTCTCGTAGGTTCGCAGGATCCGTTGGGTGGGAGTCTCGGGTTGCGCAAAGGCCTCTGGACCAGGACCGCTTGCCCGGGGCTGGAGGTTTCCGAGGCGCGGCACGGTGGTCGCATCACGTACCAGACCCGTTCCCAGATCGGCGGCCGGTACCCCGGACGCTGCCGCCTGGGCCACGACGCCTGCTCCGAAGCGCAAGGCGGTCTGCATGGCGAAGTCCGGGCTCAGGCTTGCCTCGAAGGCATCCTGGGCGGCTGGAAGGTCCTGGACGTTGGGGGCAGGGACAGCCGAGGAGGGGGCGGTCGAGGAGGGGGCGGTGGATGGAGAGGTGTCCGAACTCTGAAGCGCCGCCGGATTGGTGACCTCGGGCGCCGCGGTGACATCCGCCGGGGCTGGGGGAGGGGTCAGGGCGGCCAGCAGGGAGGCCGTTACATCCTGAGCCATGCCTGCACTACCGGATACGGGTTCGGCTACCGGGGAAAGGGAGGTGGCTTGGAGAGTCCGCTGAAACAGGGTCTGGACCAGTTTCTGGGCAGAAAGGGCAGAGGATTCGGCTGGATTTCCGACCTGGGTCGACTGAATCCGGGAGGCCTGGACGGGACGAAGGGCGCTCAGCGCACTGAAGGTGGCTGGACCAACGGGACTGACTGACAGGGCGTCCATGGCACTTCCAAGCATAGGCCCTTTCCGCGCGAGCGTTGGCCTCGGTACGGGAAGTACCCTGTGGGATCATGGGGGATTCGGGAGGAATGATGAGCGAGAAGGTCAGCTACGCGTCCAGTGGTGTGGACATCAACCGCCAGGACGAGGCGCTCCGCCGCATCAAATCCCACGTGAAGGCCACCCGCACCCCCGGAGTCCGCAGCGACATCGGGCTCTTCGGCGGCCTCTTTGATGCCCGGTTTCAAGAGGTTAAGCCAATCCTTGTCAGTAGCATGGATGGCGTCGGCACCAAGATGAAAGTGGCCCGGCGGACCGGCATCTGGGACACGGTGGGTCAGGATCTGGTGAACCATTGCATCAACGACATCCTGGTGCAGGGAGCACGACCCTTGTTCTTCCTGGACTACATCGCCGCCCAGAGGCTGGAACCTGAAGTCATCGAGCAGATCGTCAAGGGCATGGCCACGGCCTGTACCGCTTCTGGTTGCGCCCTCATCGGAGGCGAGTTGGCGGAGATGCCAGGCGTCTATGCCGAAGGCGAAGTGGACGTGGCCGGTACCATCGTGGGCGTGGTGGATGAGGCCGACCTGCTACCAAGGCTCGAGGCCATGGCTGAAGGCGATGTTCTGATCGGCCTGCCCAGTTCGGGCCTGCACACCAATGGCTATTCGCTGGCCCGCAAGGTCTGTTTCGACCTGGAGAAGCTCGCTGTGGATGATCCGCTGCCTGGAACCTCTCAGACCGTGGCCCAGGCCCTGCTGGCCATCCACCGCAGCTATCTGAGGCCGGTCATGCCCCTGGTGAAGGCGCACAAGCTGGTGGCCATGGCCCACATCACGGGGGGTGGTCTCACCGACAACCTCCCCCGGGTGCTGCCCGGAACCCTTGATGCCGAGATCGACACCACAAGCTGGCAGATTCCAGCCCTGTTCTGCTTCCTCATGGAGAAGGGCGGCCTGGGCATCGATGATGCCCGCCAGGCGTTGAATCTGGGCGTCGGCATGGTGCTGGTGGCGAAAGCCAATCAAGTGGATGAAGTGCTCGCCGACCTCCATGCTGCCGAAGAACCCGCCTGGGTGCTGGGGCGCCTGATCCCGGGTTCTGGCGTTGTCCGCTACCGGTAAACCTCCCACCCGCCTTGGCTTCCTGGACCCCTTGCGGGGCATTCTGGTGCTATGTGTGGCGGTCTACCATCTCAGCGTGTGGTTCGACCTGTCGCGTTCGGGCTCCGGTCTGAACATGGCCACGGCGAAGCTAGGGAACTACGGCGTATCGGCCTTCTTCGTGCTGAGCGGATTCCTGCTGTTCCGGACTTCCACTTGGTCCCGCCTCCGGAAGGAGGGCTTTGGCCGGTTCTGGCTGCGGCGCTACTTCCGGCTGGCGCCCGTGTTCTACCTGGGCTGCGCGATGAACCTCGCCTTCCATCTGGGCATGGGACCCGATCCCACCTGGGTGCGCATCCTCGAAAATGTCACACTCACCTTCGGGGCCATCCATCCCAACCACGCCCTGGTGACGGGAGGTTGGTACGTGGGTCTGGTGGCCCTGCTCTACTTCGTCTACCCAGCGCTGGCCTGGTTGCGGGAGCAGGGCGGGCTCTGGTTCCTTGGGACGATGGCCATCGGGCTCTGGCTCTGGAGCCTGCCTTCCACGCTGCATGGCGTCATGGATCAGGCCCAGTGGAATCGCTTCCACACGTACGTGCTGGCCCCCAACCAGGTCTTCCTACTGGCCTGGGGTGGATTGTTTGCAGGATTGCATGCTTCCACGGAGAAGAGGCTGGAGCCCAAACTGGCCCTGCTGCTGGCTCTGCCATTGCTGTGGTTGCTGGTGCGGCCCTCGCCCCAGTTCTTTGACCACATGACGGCACTGACGGGCTGGCTCCGGTACGGTTACCTGCTGATCGTCACCCTCCTGGTGGCGCTGGCCGCCTTCACCAGGAATGGCGAACCCGGACAGTTCGGCCAGGTGCTTTCCCGGTTGGGCGACTGGAGCTATGGCCTCTACCTGCTGCACCCCTTCACCATGAGGCTGGTGGCGCCCCATGTGTCCGGTGGCCTGGGTTTCAGCCTGTCGCTGGGTTTGGCGATTCTGAGCGCGGCGCTGGCACATCGCTGGATTGAGGAACCCATGGCGCGGTTGGGACAGGCCGGGGCGAGCCAGACGGGCGCTTAATTAGGTTTCCTCGATCTGCGCATAGAAGCTGGTCCGGCGCAGATTCTCCTCGACCTTGAAGGCCTGCTGCATGGGTGGGAAGGCGCGCTGTTCGCAGTCCGTGCGCTCGCAGAGGCGGCAGGTGACGCCGATGGGAACCGGCGGCTGGTCCAGGCGAAGCCCATCGGCGTAGATGAGTTCCTTGGCGTGACCCATCTCGCAGCCAAGCCCCACGGCCTGCATGGCGTGCTGGCCGCGGTAGCCGCCCGTATCCTTCTGCAGGGTGCGGGCGATGCAGAAGTACTTCCGGCCATCCGGCATCTCGCTGATCTGGGTGCGGATCANNTCGAGGCGCAGGAAGTGGAAGGGGACCCCCTCGGCCCCGGGGCGGCGCAGGGTGGTGAGGCGGTGGCAGACCTGCTCGAAACTGGCCTGGAAGCGTCGCGCCAGGATGTCGATGTCGTAGCGCTCGGCCTTGGCGGCCCGGAGGAATCGGTCGTAGGGCATGAGCACCGCGCCGGCGAAGTAGTTGGCCAGGGCTACCCGGGCCAAGGAGAGGGAGGCGCTGGTGCGCAGCAACGGATGGATGATGAGCCGGTCCAATAGGTCGCTATGTTCGATGAGGGCTAGCTGGTGGGCCAACTGGAAGCTGCGGCTGCGCTGGGGGAGCAGTTCGGACAGGCTGAGGATCCGTCGCTCCGGATCGAAGCGGCGCAACAGACCCGGGCCTTCCGACATTCGATGGACGCGGACGGTGATCCCGCGCATCTCGAAAGCCGCTACGAGACCGGGATAGATGTAGTCGGCGTCCAGGGCCATGCTGGTCCAGAAGGATTCTGCGGCGGACTCCAGCTCCGGGAAATGGTTCATCCCCTGTTGGATGAAGTCACCGACCTCTTCCGAGGGCAGCCGCGTGGCCTCCGGATCGAAGCCCTGGCCATCGCTTAGCTTGGACGAGAGGGTGCCGAGGCTGTCCTGGGCATGCTGGTAGGCGCGATACAGCTCGAAGACGCCCCGGGCCAGATCGGGACTGTTCTGGACGAGTTCCCGCACATCCTGGGCCTGGAGACCGAGGGGCTCGAAGAGCGGGTCGCCAAAGACCTCCATGAGGTCATCCGACAAGCGTTGGTCCTCTTCCGGCGCCAGGGCCTTGAGATCCAGCTTGAACTGCTGGGCCAGGCGGATCAGCAGCGGCGCCGTGAGGGGTCGCTTGTTCCCCTCGATGAGGTTCAGGTAGCTGGGGCTGATGCCCAGGGCCGCCGCCAACTGGACCTGATTGAGGCCCTCCTGGCGGCGGAGGAGGCGGATCTTGGCGCCGAGGCGTGCGGCGGGCTTGGTGGGGGCGGTGGATGGCATGCGACCTCGTTTACATCACTTTACAAAATCTATGGAGATAATTGACTAAAATTTTCATTTCAACCCCTATCAAATCAACTGTTCATTGACTCAGCACAGAATAGGTCAATCTTTGACATAGCGCCACCCCCCAACCCTAACATGAGGTGTTCCATGACCCCCCGTTTTCCCATCCCCCCCATCGAAGACGACTTTTCGGCTCACCGCTGGGAGGGCATCACCCGTCCCTACAGCGCCGAGACGGTGAAGAAGCTCCGCGGCAGCATCCGCATTGAATACACCCTCGCCCAGATGGGCGCCCGCAAGCTCTGGAGGTTGCTCCAGAATGAGGAACCCACCCGCGCCCTCGGCGCCCTCAGTGGCGGCCAGGCGGTTCAGATGGCCAAGGCTGGCTTGAAGGCCATCTACTGCTCCGGCTGGCAGGTGGCGGCGGATGCCAACCTGTCGGGTCAAACCTACCCGGACCAGAGCCTCTACCCTGCCAATTCTGTCCCCGCCCTGGTGAAGCGCCTGAACGGCGCCCTCCAGAGGGCCGATCAGATCGAGCACGGCGAGGGCGGCGTGAGCCGCGACTGGTTCCTGCCCATCGTGGCGGATGCCGAGGCCGGCTTCGGCGGACCCCTGAACGCCTACGAACTGATGAAGGGCATGATCGAGGCTGGTGCCGCGGGCGTCCATTTCGAGGACCAGCTCTCCAGCGAGAAGAAGTGCGGACATCTCGGCGGCAAGGTGCTCATCCCCACGGGCCACTTCATCCGCACCCTGGTGGCGGCCCGCCTGGCGGCGGATGTCATGGACGTGCCCAGCCTGATCATCGCCCGCACGGACGCGGATTCGGCCCGCCTGATCACCTCGGACATCGATGAGCGCGACCGGCCCTTCCTCACGGGGGAGCGCACACCCGAGGGCTTCCATCGCATCACTGGCGGCGTTGGCATGGCCATCGCCCGCGCCAAGGCCTACGCGCCTTACGCCGACCTCATCTGGTGCGAGACTTCCACGCCAGACCTGAAGGAGGCCAGGGAATTCGCCGAAGGCGTCCATGCCGAGTACCCGGGCAAGCTGCTGGCCTACAACTGCTCACCCTCCTTCAACTGGAAGAAGAAGCTCTCAGATGAGGAGATCGCGACTTTCCAGCAGGAACTGGGCGCCCTGGGCTACAAGTTCCAGTTCATCACCCTGGCTGGCTTCCACAGCCTCAACCACGGCATGTTCGAGCTGGCCAACGCCTACCGCACCGAGCACATGACGGCCTATTCCCGGCTGCAGGAGGCCGAATTCGCTTCGGAGGAGCGCGGCTACACCGCCACCAAGCATCAGCGCGAAGTGGGCACCGGTTACTTCGACGAAGTGGCCCAGGCCATCAGCGGCGGGCAGGCTTCCACCCTGGCGCTGGCGGGTTCCACGGAAGCCCAGCAGTTTCATTAGGCCGTGGTCGAAAGGACGCAGGCCGTGGTGGCGCCTTACGGCGTGGCCACGGCCTTCTTCTTGTCGGCCAGGGTCTGGTCGTTGATGACGTTCCCCGGGGTGGCGGGCTTTTTCGCCACGGAGGCCGCGTAGGTCTTGCCGGTGTGGTGATAGGTCAGGTACTCGCCGAAGAACACAGCCATGAGGTCGGCGTGCTCCTTGAAGTAGGCAAAGCCGTGCTCATTCCCTTCCATCAGCGTCAGGGACACCCCTGGTAGATCCTTCAGGGCCAGGGCATTCTCATAGGCATCTTTGTCGCTGCTGGAAGCGAGAACCAGGGTCGTGGCTTTCCCCTGCACCACAGCGTTCTTCAGTTTTTCTCGGGCACCTTCGCCGAATGCGCCAAGGCCCGCGGGACTGAGGCTGAGGACAGCCACCGGCTTTACGTCGGGAGCGGCGAACAGGACCGATAAGGCGCCCACGCTGGAACCCGCAAGGCCGATACGGCGGTTATCCACGCCGGGTTGTGCGCGAAGCCAGACTGCCGCCTGGGCGAGATCAGCGGGAATCAGGTCGAATCCCACCGCCTTGGCCGAAGCCATGAAGTCCGCGGAAGCGGTCACCTCGACCCCTCCCTTCATAGTGCTGGCGCCGTGTCCGCGCAGATCCAGGGCCAGGGTGCCGATGCCCCGGGCCGCAAGGCGTTCGATAAGGGGATTCCACCCCGAGCGGTCAGAGCGGAATTGATGGGCAAGGATCACGACGGGAATCTTGCCTTTGGCCGCGGGAAGATTGAGCGTGCCCTTGAGGGCAAACCCATCCGAGCTGGTAAGCGCCATCTCTGTTGAAGTGAGCGTGTTAGCGGGGGCGGCCAACAGGGCCAGGGAAGCCAAGGGGGCCAGCAGGTGGGTCATGCGCATGGGGACCTCGGGGACGTGCCTTCACTCTAGGAGCCTGTCCAAGCAATTGAAAGGCCCCGCATTCGAATACTTGGGCTGACTCCAGACGCAGGTGAGACCCTGCGGTGGCTCTCCCCTGTTGTATAAAGGAAGGTTGTCCAACACAGAGGTGCCCATGTCCGTCCAGACCCCCGATGCCATCCTGCAGGAGACCAAGCGCCGCATGCATGCGTCCGTGGAGGCCTTGAAGAAGGAGATGGCGACCATCCGCACGGGTCGGGCCAATGCCAGCCTTCTGGACAACGTGCACGTGGATTACTACGGATCGGTCGTACCCCTGAACCAGATGGGCACGGTGACGGTTCCCGAGGCCGGGATGCTGGTGGTGACGCCCTTCGACAAGAGCGCCATCAAGGCCGTGGAAACCGCCATCCTCAAGTCGGACCTGGGCATCAATCCATCCAATGATGGCAATGTGATCCGTCTGCCCATCCCCATGCTCACGGAGGAGCGCCGCAAGGAACTGGTGAAAGTGCTCCACCGCCTGGGCGAGGAGATCAAGACCGGCGTGCGCAACATCCGCCGGGACGCCAATGAGGACGTAAAAAAGCTTGAGAAGGCCAAGGAGGCTCACATTTCCGAGGATTCGGCGAAGAAGCTGCTGGAAGACATCCAGAAGCTGACGGACGCCCACATCAAGGAGGTTGACGAGGCCATGAAGCACAAGGAAGCGGAGATACTCAAGGTTTGAGGCTGTGCCCAGCCTTCCAGCCCTTCCTCTCCTCATGCTCGCCGCCCTGCTCGCGGGCTTCATCGATGCCATCGTGGGCGGGGGCGGGCTGATCACGGTGCCGGCGCTGATGATTGCGCTGCCCACCGGGACGCCCCTTCCGACCCTTCTCGGTACGAACAAGGTGGTTGCCTGCACGGGCACGACGATGGCGGCGGGAGAATTCCTGAGGTCGGGGACCATGTCCTGGCGGGAGATGGTCGGCCCTGTGTTGGCTTCAGCCTTCGGGGCCTCCGGAGGGGTTTGGCTCACGTACCGGGTACATGGCGACTTTCTGAGGCCCGTCATGCTGGGTCTCCTGGTGGCCATGTTGGCCTTCACCTTGCTCAAACCCGACCTGGGGCACATCCATGCGCCCCGGTTCGGGCTCAGCCACCAGCGGGGATTGGCCAATTTCCTCGCGATGGCCCTGGGCTTCTACGACGGATTCTTTGGTCCCGGTACGGGGTCGCTGCTGATCTTCCTTTTCGTGGCAGTGCTGGGATTCGATTTCCTGCGGGCCTCGGTCCTGGCCAAGAGTGTCAACTGGGCTTCGAACCTTGCGGCAATGGGGCTTTTTCTCTGGCAGGGAAGCTGGATCCCCTCGATTGCCCTCAGCATGGCAGCGGCCAACGGCCTTGGGGGCTACGTTGGGGCCCGGGTGGCCCTGAGCAAGGGCAGCCGCTGGGTCCGGGGCGTGTTCATCGGGGTGGTGGGAGCCCTGATCCTCCGACTGGGGTGGCAGCTCCTGCACATCTAATCCTTCATCGAAACCCAGCTTCCGTTCCAGCCCCCAACGACCACCCAATGTATGCTGGTTCCTCCATGCCTTTCCCCCGTCCTCGTCCCTTCGCCTGGGACGTCCTCTTTCGAGCGCTGCGGTTCTTCTACCTGCTGTGGGGCGGGATGCTTCTGTCAACGCTGGCCTTCTATGGGCGGTTGAGACTACCGGCCCCCTTCTGGCACTGGCCAGGTCTGTGCCGGGCACTCACGGGACCCTGGGGGCGGGCCTTGGCGCTGGGGTTCGGCCTGGTGATGTGCCTGGCAGCCCTGCTTGAGGTATGGGAACTGGTGGACCGCTTGCTGGTGCGCTTCATGGGCGAGGCGGAGCACTGACGGGGGCCCTGTCTGGAACACTTCGCTTGGTGATTCGGGCTCTTTTGGCGATCCTGGAACCTTGGGCTTGAACCCTTTCCGGGTTCGGACCATTCAAGAAGCGTGTCTCGGGAGGCGTAGGGTATGGCCCAAGTGGTTCGTGAAGTCATCGGGTTGGGGCTGTTGCTGGGCGTGGGCGCCCTTCCGGTCGCCGCCCAGAGCATGGCCCTGCCGGCTGCAGATCCCGTGGGCATCTCCCGAAGCGGCGCCCAGGTGGCCTATGGCTTCAGCCTGGAGGCCGCTGCCACCAATCCCGCGCTGCTGGCCTCCGTGAAGGAGAAATGGGGGATCTACCTATCCGCCGGGTTGGAGATGTCCTCTACTCAGCAGACCATGGAATCCACCCAGCAAAGCCTGTTCAGCTTTGATCGCAACCGCACCATCGGCGCCTTCGGGTTGGCCGCACGCCTGACGCCCACGATGACCCTCGGCCTGAAACTGGACGAGCCCTACCTGCGTCACGGGAGCCTTCTGGATGATGCCCCGAGCCGATACCTGGGCGACGGAATCGATCTGTTGGCCCGCCGGATGGAAGCCCAGGCTGCCTGGGCCTTGAACCCGAACGTATCGGTCGGATTCGGGATTGGGGCGGCGCGCCTATCCTATGCATCCACCAGCGTGATGCGTTTCAACGTTCCCAACGATCCAACCCTGCCTGCTTCTGCCGCGAACGCTGTGAACGGTCTGGTGGAACAGCGGGTAGGACAAAGTGCAGACAAGGTGGTGCCTAGCTACTCGCTGGGTCTTCGCTGGGCCTTCAACCCCCGCTGGACCATGGGTTTCACCTACCAGTCGGCATTGAAGGCGGACCTCGACCTGAAGGCCGGGTTCAGGGATGCGAACCTGGGTCTCTTCGCCAACGATGGGTTGAGTACGGCTCCCATCGGTGTCGACACCCGGGCCGCGACCCTCCTGGCTGCATCCCAGCCCGTGGCTACGGGAGCCTCGACCTTGGAACTGCCCTCCCAGGCCACCATCGGCGTTCGCCACCGCAACATGTCTTTCATGACGTGGGAGGCTGACCTCCGATGGACTTCGGCCAACCTGAGGGTGCCTTCCTTCGCAGCCGTCCAGACGCCTTCGGGCATGGTCTCTGCCCCAGGGGAACTTCCGCACGGCAAAAGCCATCTGGCGCTGAATGCTTCTACGGAGTTGGAACTCGGGAAATTCTGGACCCTGCGAGCCGGGTTCTCCCTGGACCAGCGCAGCGTCGATGTGTCCTACACGGAGCCCCTGCTCGGCGGAGCACCCACCGCGGCCTTCTCCATTGGTGCAGGCTATAAGATCTGGGGCGGGGAATGGAACCTCGGTTATCAGTACCGGCAGAGCCAGGACCAGGACACGCATCGTCTGACAGGCGACTGGAGCGCCTCGGGATTCCAGGCCACCCCCGTCAACCGCGTCCGGATGGAGGGCATGGGACACCTCCTAGCTCTCGGCTATAGGATGAGCTTCTAGCCATGAAATTCCTCGGCCCCCACGCCTGCGAGGAGGCCCTGGCTCGGGGAGAACTGCACTCTCTCTGGGTTGCCCCCGCAGCCTTTGGCCGGGTCGCGAAGCTGATTGCCGAAGCTCGCACCGCGGGCGTGGTCGTCCACCGCGATCCCATGGAGAGTCTGGACCGACGCAGCCAGGGTCAGCGGCATCAGGGAGTGCTGGGAGAGGGCGGGCCCTTCTCTTACGCATCGATCGAGGAGGTGGTGGCCAAGGTGCAGGCCAGGGGAGACGCCACGCTGGTGTTGGCCCTGGATGGCATCACCGATCCCCACAATCTGGGTGCCATCCTGCGATCCGCCGCGGCCACGGCGGTGGACGGCGTGTTGCTCCCAGAACGCCGTTCCGCGACCGTAAACGAGACCGTGATCCGCGCCAGCGCCGGCACGGCGGGCCGGGTGCCGATCTGCCGGGTGGTGAACCTTGGCCGGGCCCTTGACGACCTGAAACAGGCCGGCGCCTGGATCTATGGTTTGGCGGCCGGGGAAGGCAGCCGGGACTATCTGGACGAACCCTTCGATCGCGCTACGGTGCTGGTCATGGGCGCCGAGGGGGAGGGGCTCCACCTCAAGATCCGTGAACGTTGCGACGGTCTGCTCCACATTCCCATGCCCGGCGGCATCGAAAGCCTGAATGTGTCCGCCGCCGCCGCGGTGACGTTGTTCCGTGTGATCGCTCGGCGCGGCACGGGCTCTTCGGAAGTTTCCTCTTGAGGGTGTTCCGTTGCCGTGATACCTTTCGAGTTCCCTGTCAGGAAAGCCCTGCCTCGCAGTGACCCTGACCCGAAGCCCCGACAGGGGCTCCGTTGGGAAGCATTGACAAGCCCCGGGAGGGGCGCCGGAAAAGCATGCCGAGATGGCCGAGTGGTTAATGGCAGCAGACTGTAAATCTGCCACGCAACGCGTTACGGAGGTTCGAATCCTTCTCTCGGCACCAGTTCCCCGGAATTCATCCGGAGCACTGGATCCCGTTTTCAGAGTTCCACCGCGGGAATAGCTCAGTTGGTAGAGCGTCAGCCTTCCAAGC
>PMJK01000144.1 GCA_003158505.1 Holophagaceae bacterium
ACGACCGTGCTCCTGGTGGAGCAGAACGCCTTCGAGGCGCTGGAAATTTCGGATTTCGCCTATGTCCTGGAAGTGGGTTACAGCACCATTTCCGGACCTTCCAAGGAGATCGCGGCGGATCCCCGGGTCCGCGAAGCTTATCTCGGCGTCTGAAGCCGACTCGGTCCACGCCCTCAGGCGGCCTCCCATGTTTAGATGGGAATGCCGCTCACAACGTGGGATCCGGAGACCCTCATGCCGCACTCCAGCCACCCCCGACGCCGCTTCGAGATCTGGATCGGCGCCCGGGATTCCCTGCCCATGCTCCTGGGCGCCGCTCCCTTTGGGATCATCTTCGGGACCCTGGCCGTCCCGAGCGGACTTTCGGCCCCTGGCGCCCTGGCCATGTCCCTCTTCGTGTTCGCGGGGTCCGCGCAATTCATCGCCCTCAACCTGCTGGCGGGCGGTGCGGCCTTGCCAGTCATTCTGCTCACCACCTTCGTGGTCAACCTGCGCCATGCCCTCTATTCGGCCACCCTGCTGCCCCATGTGGCGGGCCTGCGGCAGCGCTGGCGGATTCCGCTGGCCTTCTGGCTCACGGACGAGACCTTTGCCGTGGTGCAGCTGCGCTATGCCGCCCCCGACCTCTCGCCACACAAGCATTGGTACTACCTGGGGTCCTGCCTGGCCATGTACGGCAACTGGTTCCTCTGCACCCTGGTTGGTGTGGTGCTCGGGCGCTCCATACCCAGACTGGAACACATGGGCCTGGAGTTCGCCATGGCGGCGACCTTCACGGGCATCGTCGTGCCGATGCTCAGGAGCCTGCCCATGCTCGGAGCGGCACTGGCGGCGGCGGCCGTCGCTTTGGCGGCCCGTGGGCTGCCCTACAAGCTGGGCCTCGTGCTGGCGGCTCTAGCCGGCGTGGTGATCGGGGTGCTCCTGGAAGAGTTGAGAGAAGCCTCATGAGCGGCCGTGAAGTTGCGCTGATCGCCGGCATGACCGCCGTGACCTTTCTGGTCCGCTATGCCTTCTTCGCCCTGGGCGACCGCCTCGCCTTCCCGCCCCTGGCGCACCGGGCCCTGCGCTATGTGCCGGTGGCCGTGCTTACCGCCATCATCGTGCCCATGGTGCTGCTGCCAGACGGCACACACTGGCAGCTCACCTGGCACAATGCCTGGCTGCTGGGGGCGCTGGTCACTGGGGTGATCGCCTGGCGCTTCAACCACCTGCTGGCCTCCATCACGGGTGGCATGCTGGTGTTCTTCTTCTACCGTTGGGTAACGGGCTAGGCTCCCAAATAGGCCTTGCGGACCATGTCGTTGGCCTTAAGGTTCGGACCCGTGTCGGTGAGGACGATCTGCCCGGTCTGCAGGACGTAGCCCCGGTGGGCGATGGACAGCGCCATCAGGGCGTTCTGCTCCACCAGGAGGATGGTGGTGCCCCTCGCGTTCAGCTCTCTGATGATGTCGAAGATCTGATCCACCAGGACCGGTGCCAGCCCCATGGAGGGCTCGTCCATGAGCAGGATCTTGGGATTGGACATGAGGCCGCGAGCGGTGGCGAGCATCTGCTGCTCGCCCCCGGAAAGAGTGCCGCCCTTCTGCTGGGCCCGCTCCTTCAATCGCGGGAACAGGGTGAAGGCGTTCTCGATGTTCTCCTGGATCTGTTTCTTGTCGTCCAGGATGTAGGCGCCCATCTCGAGGTTCTCGGTGACCGTGAGGTTGGCGAAGATGCCCCGCCCCTCGGGAACCAACCCTAGACCTTCATGATGGACAATGTGGGGGGCAAGATGGTGGATTTCCTTGCCTTCCAGAGTCACGGATCCACTGCGCGGATGTAGCAATCCCGAAATGGACCGGAGGGTGGTGGTTTTCCCGGCGCCGTTGGCGCCGATGAGGGCGACGATCTCGCCCTGCTCGACCGTGAGGGAAACGCCCATCAACGCGTGGATGTTGCCGTAGTAGGAGTGGATGTCTTTTAGCTCGAGAAGGCTCATGGGTTCCTCCTCATGCTGTATGAGTGGCATCGGCAGCGCCCTTGCCAAGATAGGCTTCAATGACCTGGGGGTTCGAGGCGATGTCCGCCGGTGTGCCCTCGGCGATCTGTTCGCCGTGGTCCATCACGTAGATGTGCTCTGAAATATTCATGACCACCTTCATGTCGTGCTCGATGAGCAGGATCGTGATGCCGAGTTCGTCCCGGATCCGCCGGAAGAGCCTAAGGGCGTCTTCGCTCTCGGACGGATTCATGCCGGCGGCCGGTTCGTCCAGGAGCAGCAGCCGGGGCTGGGAGGCCAAGGCCCGGGCGATTTCCACCCGGCGCTGGGCGCCGTAGGGAAGGCTGTTAGCCAGTTCGTTGCCAACCCCCTTCAGGCCTACGTAGACCATGAGTTCCTCGGCCCGGGCTTGGCTCTCGGCTTCTTCCTTCCGGAAAGCCGCGGTGCGAAAAACAGCCTGGATTGGGTTCTGCTTGAGCCGGGTATAGGCACCCACCATGATGTTCTCCACCACGGTCATGCCCCCGAACAGACGGATGTTCTGGAAGGTCCGCGCCATCCGGAGGTCCGTAATCTGATAGGGATGGAGGGTCTCGATGCGCTTGCCCTCGAATTCGATGGCGCCCTCATCGCAATGGTAGAGCCCTGAGATGGCGTTGAAGAAGGTGGTCTTCCCGGCGCCGTTGGGTCCGATGATGCTGAATATCCGCCCCCGTACGATGTTGACGGACATCTTGTTGACCGCGGTGAGCCCGCCGAAGCGCTTCGTGACGTCCCGGGCGGTGAGAATGTACTTGTCGTCAGACACGCTAGGCCCCTTTCTCGTCGAGGTCCTTGCCTGCAGGGGTGCCTCCCAGTTCGCGCTTCCTGCGCGCGGCAGGCAGGAGCCCCGCGGGGCGGTAGATCATCATGATGACCAGGACGATCCCGAAGATCAGGCGCTGGTACTTGGTGGGATCGAGCTGGTTGGAGAGGTTCTTCCAGTGGAACCCGATGATCGGGATCACCGCTTCGCTCTGCCGCAGTTGGGACAGGTAGAGGGAGAAGCTCTGCAGCACCTGGATGTTCAGCAGGGTGACCACGGTGGCACCGACGACCACGCCGGTGATGCTGCCGATCCCGCCCAGAATGACCATGGTGAGCACACCCACGGACTGCAGGAAGGTGAAGGTCTCGGGACTCACGAAAGTGCGGCTCGCGGCAAAGAGCACGCCCATGGCGCCGGCGAAGGAGGCACCCACGGCGAAGGCACCGAGTTTCAGCTTGTTGGCATTGATGCCCATGGCACCGGCCGAGAGCTCGTCCTCGCGGATGGCGGTCCAGGCCCGGCCCACCTTGGAATCGTCCAGGCGATAGGTGATCACGATGACGGCGACCACCACCAGCAGGGCGATCAGGTAGAACAGGATGTTGTAGGCCTGGTTATCCGTGACTCGATGGCCGACGATGGGCTGGATGACCTTGTTGAATAGGCTCAGCACCCCCTCCGGCATGGTGGGCCGCTGAATGGGGGTGATGCCTTGCGGGCCGTTGGTGAAGTTCAGGGGCTTGTCCAGATTGTTGGCCAGCTGCCGCACGATCTCGCCGAAGGCCAAGGTGATGATCGCCAGGTAGTCGCCCCGGACCCGGAGCACCGGCAGCCCAAGGATCAGGCCAAGGATCGCGGCGACGATCACGCCCAGGAAGATGAACAGGTAGAAGTAGTCCGGGGCCAGGAAGAAGGGCGTGTTCAGGGCCTTGGTGGTGACCGTGGAATGGAGCAGGTAGGGCTGCTGGGATCCGAAGAAGGCCCAGAGATAGGCGCCGACCGCATAGAAGGCCATATAGCCGAAGTTGAGCAGGCCGGAGAAGCCCACCACGATGTTGAGGCCCAGGGCCAGGGCGGAGAATACCGCGATCTGGAAGATGACCTCCAGATAGAACACGTTCCGGGCGCCCAGGATGGGCACGAGGACCACAGCGAGGAAGACGGCCAAGCCCAGCTGGACAGCCTTGTTCATCTTGAGCCAGTAGATCGAGCTGGCCGCGAACACGAACACCAGGAAGCTGGGGATGGATCGGGGGCTTAAATAGACCAGGGAGAACCCCAGGATGATCAGGCCGATGCTCACGAAATAGGGCGTGCGGCCCCGGTCGAGGAAGACCAAGAAATCCTGGAAGCGGCTCTTGAGGGATTCTTTCATGGGAATCCTCCTACGCCTTCTGCGAGATTTGCTCGCCCAGCAGGCCATTGGGCCGGAACACGATCACAATGATCAGGATGAGGAAGGCCACCATGTCCTTGTACTCGGCGCCGAAGGTGCCCATGGTGTAGGTGCCGAGGTAGGCGCCCGCGAAGCTCTCGATCATGCCGAGCACCATTCCGCCCAGCAGGGCGCCGGTCAGGTTCCCGATGCCACCCAGCACGGCGGCGGCGAAGGCCTTGATGCCTGGCATGAACCCCACGAAAGGATCGATGCGGGTGAACTTGAGGGCATACAGGACACCGGCGGCGCCACCCAGCGAGCCACCCACCAGGAACGTGAGGGAGATCATGGCGTTGACGTTGATGCCCATGAGGGCGGCGGTGTTCTTGTCCTGGGACACGGCCCGGATGGCCTTGCCGACCTTGGTGGAGCCCACCAGGTAGTTCAGGGCCACGAGCATGACCACCGCGGCCAGGATGACCACCACGGACTTGACCTGGATGTCGATGACCCGGGAACCAATCCGGAACAGGGTGATGTGCTCGTCAAAGTTGCCAAAAGTGGGGATCACCCGGTAGAACTGGCCGCTGGTCATGCTCTCAACCAGACGGATGATATCCTGCAACGCGAAGGAAACGCCGATAGCCGAAATGAGCGCGATGAGGGTGGGGGAACTGCGCAGAGGACGATAGGCCACGCGCTCCACCAGAACGGCCATGCCACCCGCGGCGACCATGCCGATGATCAGGGCGAGTCCCAAGTACATGAAGGCGCCCATGGCCGAGGCCTTCGCCAGGACCCCGAGCCCATTGAGGGCGATGAGCGACTCCACACCACAAAAAGCCCCGATGGCGAAGATCTCGCTGTGGGCGAAATTGATGAACTGGAGGATGCCGTAGACCATGGTGTAGCCTAGGGCGATGGCGGCGTAGACGAAGCCGATGGTGACGCCGTCGATGAGCACCTGGGGCAGGCTGTTCAGGGTGTAGGTCAGGATGCCGACGCCCTGAGTGGCCTGCAGGACCTGGTCGGCCCCGGACCCGCGGAAGATGATGGCCAGGGCGAGCATGACTGCGGAGCAGACGACCCCAGCGCCCGTGATAAATACCGCCATCTGGCCAATGGGTAGCAATATTTGACGGACGTTAACCGATCCCATGAAATTGCGCATAGGGTCTCCAGAAATCCCCTCCCTCCGGTGGGAGGGAGGGGGGCGTTGTACCTGACGGTCTACTTAGGAGGTGCGATGCTGAGGGTCTGGTCGATCTTGTTTGTGGCCCACGAGGCAGGATCGGGGGAAGTGACCTGGATGACGAAGTACTTGCCCGTGGTCGGGTCGCCCTTGCCATTGAAAGTATAGGTGCCGGTGACGCCCTTGAAGTTCTGGAGGGCGCGCACGGCCTTGCCCACGTCAGCGCGGGCGGGCAGCTTGCCGCCGTTGGCCGTGGTGGCGTTCTCGATGGCCTTCAGTAGGATGGCGGTGCAGTCATAGGACTGGGCCGCAAAGGGCTGGGGGTTGTTGCCGAACTTGGCCTTGAAGTCGGCCACGAACTTGGCGGCGTCGGGATAGACGCTGGCTGGGCCGGACACGGTGGAGAAGTAGGTGCCAGCACCCTGCATCAGAGCGTCACCGGCGATCTTGGCGGCATCGGGGGAGTCAAAGCCGTCATCCGACAGGCACATGCCCTTGAAGCCCTTCTGGCGGGCCTGCTTGTAGAGCACGGCGGCCTGATCGAACATGCCGCCGAAGTAGATGCACTCGGGCTTGGCAGCGATGATGGGGGAGAGGATGGCGTCGAAATTGGCCTTCTCTTCGGTCCCGGCGAAGCCCACCACCTTCATGCCCTGAGCCTCGGCTTCCTTCTTGAAGTATTCGGCAATGCCCTGGCCGTAAGCGGTCTTGTCGTGCAGCACATAGGCGGTCTTGATGCCCTTGCTCTTGGCGAACTGGGCGCCCACCGCGCCCTGCACGTCGTCCCGGCCGCAGACGCGGTTGATTTCGGCGTAGCCGCGCTCGGTGACCTTGGGGTTGGTATTGGCGGGAGACACATTGCAGAGGTTGGCGGCGTGGTATTCCTCGGACGAGGGGATCTGGACGCCGGAATTGTAGTGGCCCACGACGCCGAGCACGGCGGGGTCGGAGACGATGTTCTTGGCGTTGGCCACGCCGGTGTCCGGGTTGCCCTGGTCGTCGAAGGGGGCGAGTTCCACCTTGTAGCCCATCTTGGTGAGGGGCTCGGCGAGCTGGTCGATGGCAAGCTGGGTGCCGCTCTTGATGTCGCTGCCGATGACCGACATGGCGCCGGACAGCGGGCTCTGGGTGGCAATCTTGATGGTCTTGTTCTCCTTGTCGCAACCTGCAGCCAGCAGGAGGACGAGCGTCGCAATGGTCGGCGCGAAGATGGAAATGGGTTTACGCATGGACTTGCCTCCTGAAATGGATTGTATTGGGATGCCAGCGGGCCCGAAGGACTCCAGTGGCGTTGACGAGAAAGTGAAAAGTCCAGTTGCAATGAACCTGAAGGGCCTTGCTTATGCGAGAACCATACATGCCGAGAACGTCGTAATCGGTTTACTACACACGGCTATCAAGAGAAAGGAATTTGTGACCGGATGGCATGATTTCCCAACGGATGGCCCGACACCAGGCTTCACGAACCTCATCCATCCGTACACCAGGGCCCCGGCCAGGAGCAGCCACCCGATGGGGGAGCGTGCGGCTACCCGGAGATCCTGCCATGAAGGTATGGCCCCAAAAAGCAGGTTCGCCAGGACGAACACCCCGCCCGCCTCCTTCCACCCGAGTCCTGGATGTCCCCCCAGCCTCCACGCGAACAACCCATAGGCTGCGCCCAACAGCAGGAGCGGCGCAACCCCGATGAAAAAGGCGTTGTACCAGCGGAGATTTGAAAAGACCACTGCCCCAAGCATAAAGCCTCGTTGCGCGCGCCTTGGGAACACCGTGAAGTGAACCGGACGGCCGTTGAGCAGCTTGCCCACCATCCAATGGCAGAGCTCATGGCAGAGGGTGCCTGGGAGCACCAGCAGCGAGAACAGCCAGAAGGATCGCCGGGCCTGGTTCATGACCCAAAGCATCGCGGCGGTTCCAACCAGATACACGAAAGACAATCCNNGCCTCGCGGAGCAGCGCTTCGATTTCGGCCCGGCGCCATCCCCGAAGCGGGACATCATGGGCGGCCATCAGTTCGAGGGGGGAGGCGCTGCCGGGCCGGTAGCGCAAATGGGCCGGCGTGAAGGTGAGACGGCCGCCGCCATGGTGGGTCATGAGCCGCAGGAAGACCATGCTCTCACCTTCCGTCTCCCCCGGACGGAGGACCACCGGGAAGGTCCGCTCCGCGCGATCCAGGATGCGGTCGTAGTTGAGCAGCTGAAGGAGGAAGGGCGCCCCAGGCAGGAGGCGGCTGGCGAGGCCGGAGAAGAAACTGAGGACCTCGGACTCCTCGCAAAGGTGGGGCAGGGTGTTCCCCAGGCAGAGGGCTCCGCCGTACCCGGCTTCGAGGCCTCCTGCCAATTCCGTGAGCCCTGCTTGAATGTACCGGCCCCCCGGGTCGGCCCCGCGGGCGGACTCAAGCTGGGAAGGGGAGGAATCCACGCCGGTGACTTCGAAGCCCAGCGAATTCAGGAAGCGCGTGTGCTCACCGCTGCCGCAGCCAAGGTCGAGCAGCCGAGGCAATGGCGCGGGCGCCAGCGCCCGCTGAAGGAGCGGCGCCTCGCGCTGGAGGCGCTCGGGCCAGGCGATGAGGTCACGGTAGGCGATGCGGCCATAAGTGTCGGGCTGGGAGTCCACGCCTACCTCGGCCACAGCCAGCCGAAGACACCGGCGCTGAGCAGGCCGTAGATGAGGGCATCGGCCAGATCCTTGGCCGCGCTGCCCCAGGGCTTGCCCATCCAGATGGCGTTGGGGATGGCGCCGAACCCGTAGGTCAGGAAGGATATGGTCCCCACGACGCGGAAGACCTGCAGGTAGTGGGGGCCAGGAGGGAGCGTTCGGCTGGCCAGGTAGGCGGCCATGAAGGCCACCAGCACGGTGAAGGCGAACCATTTGGCCAGGAACGAGCCCATGGCTGGTGGGCCGTTGCGGGCGATCACGAGGAATCCCACGGGGCCGTCCCGGTACTTCTGCTGCATCTCGGGCTTTCCCATGTCCTTCATGTCGGAGCAGTGGGGCAGCACGTACTGACCCGGCGCGGGGGATCCCTTGCGGATCGCGGCGCGCACCTCATCCTCGTTGGACAGGGCGTTGTAGTCCGAGGCGTGCCACTTCACCACCATGTGAATGAGACTGCTGGCCGCAAAGACACAGACCGCAGACAGGAGGATGGGAAGCCAAAGCTGAGTGAGGGAGACATGGACCATGGCGACTCCTTGTTGTCGGGACATTGGTTCGAGAGCGTGGGTAGGGTGGGCTTTCCGGGGAATCCGGTCAAGGGGATCCTGCCAATCTGAATCAGCCCCTCCTGGGCTTCCGTGGGCCCGGCGCGGAGTGCTCGCCCATGGCTGCATCCACGGCGTCGATCCACCCCGCCCGGATTCCTGGAAAGGCGTCGGCATAGGGCACGTAGGGCTTCAGGTCCAGCACCGGGGTGCCGTCCAGCAGGTCCAGACCGCGCAAATGAAGGGTGCGACCTTCGACGGACACCAGCTCCACAGCCGACAGGCCGATGGCATTGGGACGGTGGGGGGACCGCGTGGCCAGCACCCCCCGTTTGCCTCGAGGCCCGCGCGGCGGCTGCACCTGCGGCGCCCACCCCTCGCTGAGATGAAAGGCGAAGAGGAGCCAGATGCGTTGGAAACCCTCCAGATCGCGCAGCACCGTATCGGGCAGGGATGCATCCAGTTCCAACGTGCCTTCGGCAGGGGCGCCCGTCACGGTGCCCTCCACCACCGTGGGCTGATGGGGTGCGTCGATGCGCCTCGCGTAGGGCGTGCGCACGATGCCGATGGGGCGGTAGGTGAAGGTGGCAACATCCATGGACGAAGGGTAGCGCTCGTAAATCAGGCATTTACGCTTGGAAAATGATAATTAAATATTTTTTACCAATACAGCCTTGACCTCAGAACACGATTTATGACAGGGTGAACGCGCCCATTCCACGCCGCAAGGCGTACATCTCTGCTCGTCGAACGAGCCCAACTGAAGGAGCGCGCCATGCGATTTCATCATCTGGTATCTACGGCAGGGCTAGCCCTTTCCATGCTGGTCAGCGGCTCGCCCGCCAGGACGGCATCCAGCCCCTCGACTGCGGTGGCCGCGGATGTACCCCAGACCGTCTCCATCATCTTCAAACTGAGGAATGCCCAGGACCTAGAAAGATTCATCGCCCAGAGCGTGGATCCCCAAAGCCGGCATTTCCGGTCCTTCTTTTCCACCCAGGAGTTCGCCGACGCCTTCGGGCCCAGGGACTGGGAGTTCGCCACAGTGCTGCACTACATGCAACAGAACGGCATCACCATCAATGAGATCTATGACAGCCACATGATCGTCCGCGCCACGGGCACGACGGCCCAGTTCAACGCCCTCCTGAACACCGTGATCTGCTCCTACCAGGATGACCACGGCCGAAGATTCCAGAAGCCGTCCAGAAAGCCCTCCGTACCCAAAGAGATCAAGGACATCGTGCTAATGGTGGCGGGCCTGGACACCACTCCCGCACTGCGCCCCCACCTGCGAAGATCTCCGTTCATCGCTGACCCTTCCCTGGGTGAGGCCGCCCCGGCCCTGGTCCTGCCCAACGGCGCGGCCGCCACGGGCGTCCCCGGCAACTTCACCGTGGGGGACGTGGCCAATCTCTACAACATCAACCCCCTCTACAATCGCCACATCACCGGACAGGCCCAGACGCTGGGCATCGCCACCCTCGCGACCTTCGACCCGACCGATGCCTATGGCTACTGGAGCGCCCTGGGCCTGGTGGTGGCACCCAACCGGATCAAGGAGATCGCCCTGGACGGCGGGACCGGGACGGACGGGGCCGACGAGACCACCCTGGATGTCCAGCAGGCGGGCGGCCTCGCCCCCAGGGCCAAGATCCTGGTCTATGAAGCGCCCAACACCGACTCGGGCTTCATTGACCTCTTCTACCGGGCCGTGTCCGACAACCGGGTGGATACCCTGTCCTGCAGCTGGGGCCTCGGAGAAGCCTTCCTGGATCCCGATACCCTCACGGCCTTCCAGCAGGTCTTCATGGAAGCCGCGGCCCAGGGCATCCCAGTCTTCACCTCCGCCGGAGACGCGGGCGCTTTCGATGTGAACAGCTCCCTCCCCACGCCTCAATTCTCTCCCTTGAATTCCGTGGACCACCCCTCCGCCGATCCTTACGTGACCGCTGCTGGGGGCACCACCCTGCCCTTCACCCTCGCCCTCCGCCACGGCAACATCGTGGTGCCCCAGGAACGCCCCTGGGGCTGGGACTACCTGGAAAACTACATCGTCACCTACTACGGACAGTACACCTATGACGCCTATTACTTCCCCGTGGGCGGCGGCGGCGGCGTGAGCATCAACTTCCCCGCCCCGTCCTGGCAGCTGGGCCTGGCCGGGCGGCGCACCACGCCAGCCGATTTCTCGACGCTGTACTACTATCCCAGTTACACGCCCACCAACCCCGACACCAGCGGCGCCCAGGATTTGGCTGATCTCCCCATCGGCTATGCCGGTCGCAACCTCCCGGATGTGTCCCTCAACGCCGATCCTGAAACGGGCTACCTTTTGTACTTCGGCGGCGTTTTCTACAACGGCTACGGCGGAACCAGCTTCGTGGCCCCCCAGCTCAACGGCATCGCCGCCCTCCTCACCCAATCCGCCGGCTCCCGCCTGGGCTTCCTGAATCCCCAGCTGTACGCTATTTACGCCCATCGCGGCTACGGCCCCAAGAGCCCCTTCAACGCCATCACCACCGGCACCAACCTCTACTGGCAGGCCATCCCGGATTACAATCCCGCCTCCGGGCTGGGCACGCTGGATGTGACCAAGCTGGAGAAGGAGCTTTGCGGGCATTGAATTCCACGAATTCGTCAAGGTGAAGCCTGCCGCCGCACCATTCGTGCGTGACATCCCGACCAGTGCTGCGTATCTTGTTCCCAGATTCATGGAGCGCCATTGGCGACGCCACAGCCCCGAGAGCCTGATTTGAAGGGCTTCTTGCGTGAGATCCACCGCGTGGAAACAAGTCTCCGATTATGGAAGGCAGAGGAGGACATCGAGAACCTGGAGCGCAGACTCGTGGCCCTCAGCCAACAGGATTCCCTCACGGGACTGCCTAACCAGGCTCGCTTCATCGATCGACTGAACCAGGCCATTCTTCAGTCCCAGCGCCACGACCACAGGGTGGGCGTCCTGGTGCTGGACCTTGACCGCTTCAAGCGTGTCAATGAGCTGGTGGGACATTCCGGTGGCGACGAGGTGCTGCAGCAGGTGGCGCACCGCCTGGAGGTGACGGTGCGTCAGGGCGATACCCTTGCGTGCATGGGCGGAGGCCGCTTCCTGGTGCTGCTACCGGAACTGAAGGAGGATCTGGGCGCCACGAAGGTGGGCAAGAAGCTGTTGGAGGCCTTCCGCTCGCCCTTCAAGGCCGGCGATCGGGGTTTTCAACTCAGCGCCAGCATCGGCATCTGTGTCCATCCCCAGGATGGTTTGGATGCCTCCACCCTCCTGTCCCACGCCGAGTCCGCCATGTACCGTGCCAAGGAGCGTGGCGGCAACCGTCTCGAGTGCTTCACGACGACGTTGAACCAGCTCTCCCTGGAACGCCAGGAGCTGGAGCAATGCCTGCGCGAGGCCATGCAGAACGGCGAGCTGCAGATGTACTACCAGCCGCAGTTCCATGTGGATGGCCGCCTCACCGGCGCCGAGGCCCTCCTCCGGTGGAACCACCCATTGCTGGGCTCCGTGCCACCCACCAGGTTCATTCCCCTTGCCGAGGAGAACCGCCTCATCCTCCCCATCGGCGAATGGGCCCTGCGGGAGGCCTGCAACCAGATGGCCCATTGGCAGGCCCTCACAACCATACCGCTGCTCCTTGCCGTCAACGTCTCCGCCCTTCAATTCGCCAACGGCGACTGGGAAGCCTGTGTCGTGCGGGCGCTCATGGAATCGGGGCTCAGGCCGAACTCCCTGGAACTGGAGCTCACCGAGAGCATTGTCATGCGTCAGGGTCGCGAAGACATACGCCCGCTCCATCGCCTGCGGGAGATCGGCACCCGCATCGCCATCGACGACTTCGGCACCGGCTACAGCTCTCTCGGCTACCTCCAGCGACTGCCAATCACCACAATCAAGCTGGACCAGTCCTTCATTTCCGCCCTTCAGGTCGAGGGACCTGAGGTCTCCTCCGAACCCATCGTCCGGGCCGTCATCCAGCTCGCCCACAGCCTCAAGCTCACCGTCATCGCCGAAGGCGTTGAAACCGAAGGCCAGCGCGACATGCTCGAACACCTGGGGTGCGACAACCTCCAGGGTTTCCTGCTGGGCCGCCCCCTGCCCGCTCAGGCCTTCGAAGCGCTCCTGGAATCCATGGACGAAAAGGCCTTCCTGGATATCGCCCGCCTGCCTCCGTAAGGGTGCTTGTCAAAGCGGCAATCCCATCCTTGTCCAGGGATGTGGGTGGTTCGCGAATCCCGTTTTCCCCAGGGATCTCCGAAGCACCTACCATTCGAGCATGAGCCACGACGATCCTTCCCGCCAGCGCCGGGTCCGCTACAAGGGCACGCACCCGCGGCGCTTCGAGGAGAAATACAAGGAACTCTCGCCGAACCAGCATGCCCGGGAGCTGGAGAAAGTGATGGCCCGGGGCCACACACCGGCGGGGACTCACCGCTCGATCATGGTGGAGGAGATCCTGGAGGTCCTGGCTCCGCAGCCCGGCGAGGTGGCCCTGGACGCCACCCTGGGCTACGGCGGCCACACTCAGGCGCTCCTTCCCCTCCTGCTGCCGGGCGGGCGACTCTTCGGCGTGGACGTAGACCCCCTGGAACTGCCGCGCACCGAAATCCGGTTGCGGAGCCTGGGCTATGGTGAGGACGCGTTCACCGTGCGCCGCATGAACTTCGCCGGACTGCCGCGTCTGAAGGCGGACTCCGGCGGCTTCGACTTGGTGCTGGCGGACCTCGGCGTCTCCTCCATGCAGATCGACAACCCTGCCCGGGGCTTCACCTGGAAGGCCGAAGGTCCCCTGGACCTGCGCCTCAATCCCCAGCGTGGGCGGTCCGCCGCAGACCTGCTGGCCGCCCTGGACGAAGGAGCCCTGGCAGATCTGCTCTTGGAAAACGCGGACGAACCCCACTCGGTCGCCATCGCGCGGGCAGTCCACGGCCAGTCCATCCGGACCACCCGCGACTTGGCAGACCATGTGCGGGCCGCCCTGCGCTCTGAACGACTCGATGAGGATGAGGCGAAGAAGGCCCTCCAGCGCACTTTCCAGGCCCTGCGCATCGCCGTGAACGACGAATTCACGGTGCTGGATCAGTTCTTGTCCCTGCTGCCGGGCTGCCTGAATCCCGGCGGTCGTGTGGCGATCCTCACCTTCCACTCGGGCGAGGATCGCCGGGTGAAGAAGGCCTTCCTCCAGGGACTCCGGGATGGGATCTATGCCGAGGTGGCGCCAGAACCCATCCGGGCCTCACCAGAGGAACGCCGATCCAACCCCCGCTCCACCAGCGCAAAGCTGCGGTGGGCGCTGTGCCCCGCTAGAAGATCTCCTTGAAGAAATCCTTCATGTGCTGCCAGCTGCGCCGCTGGGCCGCCTCGTTGTAGGCTGCTCCCTTCGAGTTGTCGTTGCCCGCCTCCTTCTGAGTGAAGGCGTGAACGGCGCCGCCGTAGGCCACGAAGACATAGTCCGCCTTGGCCTTTCGCATTTCATCCTGGAAGGCGGCCACATCCTTGGCGGGCACGAAGGGATCGTCGGCCCCGTGGCAGACCAGCACCTTGGCCGAGATGGTCCCTGGTTCATATCCTGCGGGCACATCCAGGCCGCCATGGAAGGAGACTACGGCTTTCACAGGCATGCCGGCGCGGGCGGCTTCCAGGGCGCCCGTGCCCCCGAAGCAGAAGCCGATGACGGCGATGCGGCTGCCATCCACACCCTTCTGGGCCTTGAGGGTCTCGAGGGCCGCGGCGATGCGGCGCCGGTAGAGGGCCCGGTCCCCCTTGTAGGTCATGGCCAACTTGCCCGCCTCGCCCGTGTCCTTGGGGTGCACCCCTTCGCCGAATATATCGGCCGCCAGGGCCACGTAACCCAGCTTGGCCAGATCATCGGAGACATGCCGTTCATGGTCCGTGAGGCCCATCCATTGATGGACCACCACCACGCCAGGAACCTTGCCCTTGGCCGCAGCGGGCCGGGCGAGGTAGCCCGCGAGCTTCGTGGCGCCATCGGCGTAGGTCAGCGGCTGGCCGGCGAGGATGGGGAGGGTGGCGAGGGAAAGGGCGAGGGCGGCGGCGCGCATGGGACCTCCTGGGATGGGAACCAAATCCTATAGCTGTTTCAACGCGAATTCCAGGGTCATGTCAGCGCCCGGTACTGCCGTAGCCCCCGCCGCCGCGCTCCGTACCGCCCAGGGCTTCTAAGCTGGGCTCGGGGATCCAGGTCCAGCTTTCCACAGATGCCACCAGGAGCTGGGCGATGCGCTCTCCCCGGCGCAGCTCGAAGGGAGTTTCGCCATGGTTGATGAGCAGCACCTGCACCTCGCCCCGGTAGTCGGCATCGATGGTGCCCGGCGCGTTGAGCACCGTGAGGCCGTGGCGCAGGGCCAGGCCTGAGCGAGGGCGCACCTGCCCCTCGAAGCCCGGCGGCAGGGCCAGCACCAGACCTGTGGGCACCAGCCGGCGCTCACCGGGAGCGATCTCCCAGGTCTCGCCCTCGGGAATGGCCGCCCGCAGGTCCATCCCCGCGGCGTGAGGAGTGGCTGCTTCGGGAAGGTCGAGGCCGACGCAGTGGGGAAGCTGGTGGACGGGGATGCGCATGGGAAAAGACTCCACGGAAGGGCGCGAAGACGCAAAGGGAAATCGCCCACCCCCAAACCAGCCCCCTTCCCTTGGCCCGGGTCCGCAGCCTGAATACACTCGAGCTTCTGCCCCAGCAATCCTGGGCGGTCCGTTTCGGGGGTGTCATGGCCTGCAGTGGCCGCAGGTGGTTCGGCTCGCTCCTCGTCACGGTCTCCCTTTCGACCACCTTCGTGGCCTGCAAGCACGAGGATCCGCAGATCCGCGCCTTGACGAAGCGGGCGGCCGAGGCTGACGAGGCGGCCCAGCAGCTGCGGCAGGCCTGGAGTGCGCAGTTCAAGCGGCTCACCCTGGCCGGGGTCAAGGGGGTCCGGTTCGACGCCAACCCCATGCTGCTGACGGGTGATCAGAAGCGGGCCCTCGAGGCGCGGGTCAGGATCGAAAAGGATAGCTCCCGCCGGGGCCTCCTCCTGGAAATTCTAAACAATGAGGCCGAGCTCCAGGCCCTGAACGACAGGCTGGCAGGCCTCAAAGCCGAACTCCCCGTGCCCGAGATCGCGGAGCCGAACGACAGCCACTACGGGTTGGCCCTGCGCTTCCTCAAGGGCCATGGCCTCACGGACGCACAGGCCCGGAACGCGATCAGCCGCGTGGTCCTCTCGGACCGGCTTCTTCCGGGCTTCGAGGTCTATCATTTCTACGCCCACGGCGAGTACGACACCTGGGTCTCCCAGGGAAGGGCCTCGCTCTCCCCCCGGGAGCTCGCCAGCCGGGATCCGGACCTGCTTACCGATGAGCGGGACCAGGCCGTGGCCCACGGCCAGCGCCTTCAGCGGGAACTGCGCCTCCTGGCCGATCAGAAAGGGCGCATCGAGCAGGAGATCGCCGGCATCCAGGCGGAGCGAAGGCACTTCCTGGCTGGGCGCGCCCAGCTTCAATCGGAGAACGACCTGCAGCTGGCAAGGCTGAACTCCCTGCACTACCTGGTCGGCGTGCGGGACACCCTTGAGAAAGAAGGGATCATCGAGCTCCCCCTGTTCGGGAAGGATCAGTCAGGCCGGAACTGGAGGGACACGGTCTTCTCCCACAACCTGGACCTCCGCTCCAGCACCACTCTCTGCATCAAGGCCCAGGACCTCGGCCTGAGGCAGATCGGCAAGGTGAGCGTCGTCCCCGGGTCCTACACCCCCGGCGAGCACTACCGCCTGACCCTCAGTACCGATCGGCAGACCGCCACGGTGGAACTGCTCACCCTGCAACGGTTCAAGAACGACAAGGTGGTGTTCGCTGTCGCGGAATGATTGGCCGATCAGGATGGCAAAGCCCCTGCCCCCCGAAGCCTTACCCCGCAGGCCCTAGCTCCCTTTTATGAGCCGGGGTACTATGGCGGTTTGCCCGCTTGACCAATCGAGATGTCGGCTCCCAAAGCGGGACTGGCAATTCATGTTCCCAGAAGGTTCGGTTCCCATTGAGCCGGACTTCCTCAGGCCTAGACATCCTGGATTCCCCCATGCCCTCCATTCTCGGCCATGCCCTCGCTGGCCTCACCATCAGCGCGGCTTACACCAAGGGCCGCCCCCCTCGCCGGACTTGGGTTCTCGCGACGGCCTGCGCGGTGGCACCGGACCTGGACTGGTTCACCGGATTGTTCGGGCTCCAGGACGGGAACAGCCTCTCCCATCGGGGGATGAGCCATTCCCTGCTTGCGGCGATGCTCATCGCAGCCGCGGCCATGCTGATCGGATTCCGTTCCCATCTTCGGAGTCCTCGTCACTGGGCCTGTATGCTTTCCGCCGCCTTCTCCCATGGCCTGCTGGATGCCTGCACCTTCGGGGGAACGGGCGTGGCCTTCCTGNNCCCCTGTCCGGAAAACTCCTCGATTGGCTGCTGTTCTCCCTGGGAACCGAGGTCCTGTGGATCGGAATTCCTGCCTGCCTGGTGTTCAGCGCTCCCCGCGCTGTCGAGTGGATCCGGTTTCTGCGGGATCGATCCAAAGAGACGCCGTAATCCTTACCCGGACTCGGGGGTCAGTTCCCCTTCGCCAGTTGTCCGCAGGCCCCCTGCACGTCCCGTCCCCGGCTCCGGCGGACGGTGACGAAGCAACCCCGGGCCTTCAGCCACTCTGAAAATTGCTGCACACGCTCCTCGCCGGGCTGGTGAAATTCGCTGGCAGCATGCTCGTTCATGGGGATGAGGTTGAGGTTGTGGGCGCGGCGGAGGTCACCCAGCCAGGCCGCCAGGCGTTCCGCATCGGCCTTCGTATCGTTCTCCCCCGCCAGGAGCACGTATTCGAAACAGAATTTCTCGCCCCGCGTCAGGCCCCAGTCGTCGAGTGCCTGCCGGAGGCGCGCCAGATTCCAAACGCGGTTCACGGGCATGGTGCGGCTCCGGGACTCGTCGGTGGTGGCATTGAGGCTGAGGGCCAGCAGGGGCCGGGGCTCGAGCTTCGACAGTTTCTCGATGGCGCTCACCAGGCCCGAGGTGCTCACAGTGATGCGTCCCTTCCCGAGCCCCAGACCCGCGGGATGGCACATGAGGCGGATGGCTCGGTGCAGATGGTCCAGGTTGTGCAGCGGCTCGCCCATGCCCATGAACACGAGGGTCAGTTCGTGGCCGCGCTCAGGACCGAGCGCGGCCATCAGGGCCAGCACCTGACCCAGAATCTCGCCAGCCTGGAGGTTCCGCAGGATGCCCATGCTGCCCGTGGCGCAGAAGGTGCAGCCCATGGCACAGCCCACCTGGCTGGAAATGCAGTAAGTCACGCGCGGATTGCGCACGAGCCGTGGCATGTGGACCGCCTCGATGCGCTTCCCGTCCACCAGCTCCAGCGCCAGCTTCGTGGCTCCATCCGAGGATGGCTGGCTTTCCACGATGGAGGGCAGCCGCAGATCCGCCACCCCTTCTAGCCAGCGGCGGATGCCGGGGCCCAGGTCCGGCGCACCGTCCTTCCAGGTCCAGGGGCGATGCAGCCGCTTGAAGGTCTCCAGGGCGCTGCCGGGACAGCCGAGTTCGGCCAGATCCTCCGGCAAGAGCGACCAGGCGCACGGCAGTCCCTCCCGCTCGGGGGCGGGGCGATCCCAGGGCTTGAGGAGGGAGTCAGTCATACAAATGGGGGCCGATGCCGCAACTCAGGCCTTGGCCGCGAGGGCCGCGTGCTCGGCCTGGAAGGCTTCGATGGATCCCGCCTTCCACCCTTTTCGGGGCAGTCTCCAACCGTTTTCCACCTTCTGCCAGCCGATGTGGGCGTAGTAGTCCCGGGCCAGGGGCGAGGCCTGCAGGATCCACTCGATGCCCTCGCCGAGCCCCTGGGCCAGGTCCAGCAGGCGGCGCCCCACTCCGGCCTTTTGGACCTCCGGATGGATCGCCAGGTCGCAGACGTAGCCGTCATATGCGAAGTCGGTCCAGCCCCGCAGAAGCCCCACCAGGCGGTCTCCCAAGTAAGCGGAGATCACCACGTTCGAGCCCTCGAACATGCGGCGGATGCGCTCGGGGTCGTGGATAGGCCGCCGCAGGGGCGACGCGGCGTACAGAGCCCGGATCGCCTCCACCTCGGGGCGGCGGTCCAGGTGGAAGCTCAAATCACCATTCATGTGGAGTTCTCCGGGAAGTCCTGCCGGCAACGACCTCAGGCCACCAGGTCCTGGGGACGGATGTCGCAGCCGCGCCGGGTGCCAAGGGCACTGACGCCGAGTTGCGCGGGATCCAGCAGGTTCTGGGCGACCCGCATGAGATCCCCCGGTGTCACCGCTTCGATCTCTTCCATCTGCTGGTCAAGGCTGCGCAATTCGCCCTGGTGGATGGCCTGGTGGGCGAGGTTGAACATGCGGCTGCTGCTGCTCTCCTGGCTGAACACGAGGCTGGTGCGCGCCTGGAGCTTGGCGCGCACCAGTTCGTCGCTCTCCACACCCTTCGCGCGGATCCGTGCGCACTCGGCCATGGTGCGGCTGACCAGCTCCCGCAGCTGGGCCGGGGCGCAGCTGGCGCTGATCTGAAGGGCGCCGGTGTCGGCGTAGGGACTGAGGTAACTACCCACCTGGTAGCAGAGCCCCCGCCGCTCGCGCAACTCCATGAACAGCCGCGAGGCCATGCCACCGCCGAGTACGTGACTGAGGAGATGGGCTGCGGCGCGATCCGATGACCGGTGATCCGGCGCGGGGAAGCCCATCACCAAGTTGGCCTGCTGAAGCTCCTTGCGGGGCACGTTGAGCAGGAAAGGCCGGGTTCGGGCGGCGGCGCCGGGCGTCTGGGCGAGGCCCCGGGGCAGGCGATCCAGGACGGGCTTTAGTAGTGCGAGGAAGGGCTCCGGGTCGATGGCACCGGCGGCGGCCACCACCATGTTCGGGGCCCGATAGGTGTGGTCGAAGAAGGCGCGGGCCTCGGTGGGACCGTAGGCCGACACCTGCTCCGGACGGCCCAGGATGGGATGGGCCAAGGGCGTGCCTTCCCAGAATCCGCCGTAGAACATCTCGCTCACCCAGTCGTCCGCCTGGTCCTCGCTTTGGGCGATCTCCTCCAGGATGACGCCCCGCTCGCGAACCAGTTCCTCGGCGTCGAAGCGCGGCGCGGTCACCAGCTCGCCCAGCAGGTGCACCAGTTCCGGGAGCTGGTCGGACAAAACTTTCCCGTAGAAGCAGGCCACCTCCTTGCCCGTGAAGGCGTCCACATGCCCCCCCAGGCGATCCGTGGCCTCCGCCAACTCATCGGGGGTGGGGTAGGCCTCCGTGCCCTTGAAGACCGTGTGCTCCAGGAAGTGGGCCAGCCCCTCCTCCGCTGGACCCTCGTGCCGGGACCCCCGCCGCACCCAGAACCCCACCGCGCAACTCCTCACGTGAGGCAGCGGCTCGATCAGGATCTCGGTGCCCTCAGGCGTGACGGTGCGGAGGAGTTCAGCCATCCCCCCAGTTTACAGGCTGGAGGTTCGGGGAGTTGCGGGGGATCAGATGTTCCGGGGCTCCCACCTAAGAGGGGCTCCCTGCGTTGACCGGTTTGACGGACTCAGGCCCTTGCCAACCACCAGGGCAGACGCCTGACGCAGTGTCACATCGGGGATACTCGGCCTTGGACGGCTGATATCCTGTTGGCCCCTTCCAGACAGTGCCCTACCCCACGGGTCAGAATCAACAGGAGGCCTTCCCATGATTCGAGCGCTTGCCAGGCTGTCAGGTCTGCTTCTTGTTTTCGCCCAGATGACCGCTGGGTACGCACAGATGCCCGAGCCGGATGGGCCATCCAGTCCTCCGAACCTACAGGCTCCAGGGGAAACCCCCAGGATCCCGACCCTCCAGGCTCTCCATGGCGTGGAGCTGAAGGACGACTACCGGTGGCTGGAGGATGGCACGGCACCAAATGTCCAAGCCTGGAGTGATGCCCAGAACAAGCGGTCACGCGCCTTCCTAGATGGACTGCCTGGGGTTGGAACCCTGCGGAAGCGCATCACGGGTCTCATCACCAAACGACCCGCATCGTTCGGTGGGGTGTCCTTGCATGGGGGGCGTTATTTCGCCATGCGCTTTGACCCGGCCAAGCAGCAGCCGGATCTGGTTGTGTTCAAGACCCTCGAACCTGGAAGCCGACCCAGAGTGCTGATCGACCTCATGAAATTCGATCCCTCCGGGAGCACAGCCATGGACTGGTTCACACCCTCCCATGACGGGCGGAGCGTGGCAGTCTCCCTCTCCAAAGGGGGTAGCGAGGAAGGGACGCTGCACATCTACGATGTGGCTAACGGCAAGGAAATGGGAGAGACCATCCCCCGGGTCCAGGTTGGAACGGGCGGCGGAAGCCTCGCCTGGGCTTTGGATGGCAAGGGATTCTGGTACACCCGGTATCCGCGTGCGGGAGAACGTCCCGGCCCTGACTTGGATTTCTATCAGCAGGTGTATTTCCACAAACTCGGGACCCCCGAATCCTCCGATCGATATGAAGTAGGAAAGGCCTTTTCTCGGATAGCGGAAATCCAGCTGCAGTCATCCGAAGACGGGAAGCACGTACTGGCCCTGGTCGCTAACGGGGATGGCGGGGACAACTCGCTCTGGCTCCGCGGAGCGGACGGCTGGACCCAGGTGTCCAAGGATGAAGATGGCGTCATCGGCGCCTCCTTCGGCCGGGACCGTGCCCTGTGGCTGCTCAGCAAGAAGGACTCGGCGCGCAGACAAGTCCTGCGGCTTCCCCTCGAAACCCCGTCCCTTGCCAAGGCCAGGGTCGTGGTCAGCGGACAGCCGGGCATCCTGCAGCGGGTGGTCCCCACAGAGAGCCGTCTGTATGTGGAGGAGATGCTGGGCGGACCCAATCGGATCATCCAGTTCGACCTGCATGGCAAAGCCCTGTCCTCGAACATCCCCACTGAACCCGTATCAACGAATATCCTCGGCCAGCGACTGAAGGGTGATGATGTCCTCATATACACCTCCAGCTACATCACGCCGAGTTCTGGCCTCGTGTACCGCTCCGCCACTGGGGCTTTGGAGAAGACAGTCCTCCGGACGAAGCCCCTGGCTGATTTCAGCGATGCTGAGGTGATCGAGGAACACGCGACCTCGAAGGATGGCACCAGGATCCCGATGTTCATCCTCCAGAAAAAGGGCACAAAAAGAAATGGCGCGAATCCAACCCTACTGATGGGTTACGGAGGGTATGGCGTCAGCACCCAACCGTGGTACAGCGACATCGCCCACGTACTGCTGGAGCAGGGCGTGGTGCAAGTCGACACGGTGATCCGGGGGGGTGGCGAGTTCGGCGAAACCTGGCACGATGCGGGGAAGCTCACCAGGAAACAGAATGTCTTCGACGACTTCATTGCCTGCGCCCAACGCCTGGTCGAGCTGGGCTACACCAGCCCAGCGCGGCTCGCCATCGAAGGCGGTTCCAACGGAGGGCTCCTCATGGGGGCCGCCCTCACCCAACGACCGGACCTCTTCCGGACAGTGGTGTCCCATGTGGGGATGTACGACATGATCCATGTGGAGGACTCCCCCAACGGCCAGTTCAACATCACGGAATTCGGCACCGTCAAAGACCCAATCCAGTTCAATGCGTTGCTGGCCTATTCTCCCTACCACCGAGTCAAGGACGGAACCGACTATCCCTCCATTCTGTTCCTCACCGGAGCCAACGACCCTCGGGTGGACCCCATGCAGTCACGTAAGATGACGGCCCGATTGCAGGCCGCGAACCCGAAGGGACGCCCCGTGTTCCTTAGGACTAGTCCCAACACCGGACACGGCATGGGTTCTCCTCTGGCAGCTCGGATCGAGACCATGGTTGACGTCCATGCCTTCCTGTTGCATGAACTGGGAGTCACCGTGAAAACGGTGGAGTGACCCGCCAACCAGCCCGATTCACCCCTCCGCCTCGCTCCCGGCCAGGCCGACGGGGGTCCGCTGCAGCTTCCATCCCGCCAGGGCCCAGCAGAGCGCTCCGAAGGCCAGCAGGGCGAGGATCGCCAAGGCTGGATGGGTGGTCACCTGCTCCTGGGCCANNGGAAGGATCCGCACCAGCGGTTCCCAGAGGAAGAAGTAGAGGGCGCCCCAGAGGGTGCCTCGCTTGAAGAGGAGACCCACCAGGGTCATCAGGGCGAGCTCGCCCCACCAGGCGCCCACCATGGCCACGATCCGGCCCGGCAGCAGGCCCGGATCACCACCTAGGATCTGGAGGCCGAGGACGCCGATGATGAGCCAGGCGGCCCCCCAGGCGAACCAGGGGAGGCCCTTGCCCAAAGGCAGGGCCCAGACGGGTGCGGGGCGGACCAGCAGCAGCGGCAGGGTCCGCTGTTCGAGATCCTCACGGATGCCCGCGGGGGCCGCCACCAGGGCCATGATGGGTAGCATCATCTTCACGAGCACCTCATGGAAGATCTTGACCGCCTCGGCGGGACTGGCGTCCCCCCCCTTGATCCGGACGATGGTGAAGATGAGGAGACTGATGCCCACGGGAAGGATCACCAGGCCCGCGAGGACCCAGCCGCGGCCCTGCAGGACGCGGGGGGCGTAGCCCCGCGCCGTGGCGCGGATCGTCGCCAGGGGAGACGGGGCGGCGCTCATGCGTGATCCTTCGTCAGGTACTGGAAAACGGCATCGAGGTTGAGGTCCAGGGGATCCATGGCGCGAATCGGCAGCCCCCCCTCGGCCGCGGCCTTCTGGAGGCGGGGCAGGATGTCCCGGGGGGAGCGCACGGAGATCACCACCGCCCCCTCCTCCATGCGCAGGGCGGCCAGCTCGGGCTGCTCCACGGCCCAGCGCGCCAGGGCCTGGGCTTCGCCCGTGAGGCGCAGCTCCACCGGGTGGCGGTCCAGCAGCTGGCGGATCTCCGGGACCGAGCCCTCCGCCAGCAGGCGGCCGCGGAACAGCAACAGGATGCGGTCCGTGAGCTGGGCGATCTCGCCCAGGATGTGGCTCGACACCAGGATGCGCGTGCCCTTCTCGGCCAGGTCCCGGAGCAGGGCCATCAAGGTGAGGCGGGCCTCGGGATCCAGTCCGTTAAAGGGCTCATCGAGGATGAGCAGCTCCGGCTCGTGCATCAGGGCCTGGGCCAAGCGGATGCGCTGCCGCATCCCCTTGGACATCCGCGCGAAGGTGAGATGGCCCCGGTCCGCCATGCCCACGACATCGAGGACCCGGACCACGGCCACCTTCAGGCCCTCGCCCGACAGTCCCGAAAGCTCAGCCATCATGCGCAGCCAGCGGTCGGCGCGCAGGCCCGAGGGCAGCCGGTCCCCCTCGGGCACTAGGCCCAGCCGCGACAAGACGGTGGCATTGCGGAAGGGCGCTTCGCCGAAGACCCTCACCTCGCCGCCCGAAGGCGGTAGCAGGCCCGAGAGCAGTTGGAGCAGCGAGGATTTCCCGGCGCCGTTGGGGCCCAGCAGCCCTGTGATGCCCCCGCCATCCGGCAACTCGAAGGTGGTGGGGCTGAGGCCCAGGATGGGGCCGTAGCGGAGGGAGGCGCGGTCGAGGCTGATCATCAGATCACCACCTCGGAGGGCCGGGTCCGCCGGGCGGCCACGAAGGTCCAAAGGCCGATGTGAAGGGCAGTGCCCAGGATCGCGGGAAGCCACGCCACCATGGGGTGCTCCACCCCCACGAAGAGCTGGGGCCACGTCTCGGCCAGCAGGATGGGGTTCAGGGCATCGATGGCCTGGAGCCCTGTTAGGCCATGGATCATGGAGGCCAGGGTCCCGGTGCCCAGGACCAGTCCCAGCACCCAGCCGATGCCAGCCCGCGGCGTGGCGGCCATGCTGGAGGCACCCACGGCCAGGGAGCCCATGAGGACCGAGCTGAGGGCCATGGCGGGCAGCAGCCGCAGGGGAGCTGTGACCCAGACGGGACCGCTCGTTCCCGCCAGCACCAGGGACATCAGCCAGGGCAGGAGCGCGAAGGGCAGCAGGATGGCGAAGGGGAGCGCGGAGGCAAAGCCGAGCTTGGCGAGCAGGTAATCCTTGGGCGCCACAGGATGGGCGTACATCAGGGGACGGACCCGGTAGAGCGTGTCCCGGGCCACGAGCCCGCCGCCCACCAGAGCCACCATGAACCAGAGCAGATAGCTGGCGGGATTCAGCAGGTCCGCCTGGAAATCTGCCCCCTGACTGAGGATGGTCCTCGCGAAGTCCTGCACGGACCTGAAGGCCTGGTTCGTTTGAAGCAGGTGGTCCACATAGATGCGGGCCACTTTCCATAGCAGCATCATCAGGAAGGCGAAGCCGAAGAAGCGGCCGATCTTCTGCCGCCAGAGCCGGGCGAAGTCGAAGCGCATGAGCACCAGGGCCGGGGGTTGGCCCTGGTGGAGGTCCGGCGCGGGGGGGAGCGTGGGCGCGTAGATGGGCATCTCAGCCCTCCTGCACGGCGGGATGAAGGGCGCGCAATAGCACCTCGTCCAGGCGGTCATGCCGCGGCGTTGCCTGCACCAGCGTGGCGCCCTGACCTTCAGCCCAGCGGAAGATCCCCGCGGGGTCGGCCTCGGTCAGCTCCAGATCGTAGAGGCCGTTGCGGGCTTCCAGAAGGGTGCCCAGGTTCGCGAGGGCGGCCTCCTGAGCCGCGTCCAGAGGATCCAGGAAGCGCAGCTCCACACGCTTCGCGAGCGCCATGCGGAGTCCGGCCATGGAGCCCGCCGCCTTGATCTGACCCTGATCGAGGATCACCAGCTGGTCCGCCACCCGCTCCACATCGCCCAGCAGGTGCGAAGCCAGGATGACACCGGTACCCAGCTCGGCGTGGACGCGCAGCACCAGGTCCAGCATGCGGCGCCGCCCGTCGGGATCGAGGCCATTGGTGGGCTCGTCCAGGAAGATCAACTCGGGGCTGTGGACCAGGGCCTGGGCCAGCTTCACCCGCTGCCGCATGCCCGTGGAATAGCCGCTGACGGGTCGGTAGCGGGATTCGTCCAGCCCCACGAAGTAGAGCACCTCATGGGCGCGATCCCGGGAGGCTTCCGGCGCGAGGCCGCTCAGTTCGCCCCAGAAGGCCACCTGCTCATAGGCCGACGCATCCTCGATGAGGGCATCGTACTCAGGCATGTAGCCGATGCGGGAGCGCAGCTTCGATGATTCGGGCGCCCCCAGAGGCACCCCCAGCACGGTACCCGAACCCCGAGAAGGCGGCAGGAGGCCCAGCAGGGCCTTCAGCAGGGTGGACTTCCCGGCGCCGTTGGGCCCCAGCAGGCCCACGATGCCCCGCTCGAGGGACAGGGTCAGGCCCTTCAGGGCGGGTGCCGCCGTCGCGGCATAGCGCACTTCCAGGTTCTCGAAGGCGATCAACGGGATCTCCAAAACATGGGTTCAGGCTTTCCAGGATGAAGGTGCTACGGGACCGCCTCCGTCAGGCTTAGGCTTTCCGGCATCATCCTCCCATTTCGCAGGCAGTTCCGCATGCAACCCCGGGGCGGGCCTTCCCTAGGCGCCTCCCCGGTCATAGCTTCGGGTTGACCTTGCGGCACTTGCCCGAAAATGGGGCAACCATCAGAGAATGAGCCCATGAGCTTCGCCCATCTCCATCTGCACACCGAGCACTCCCTTCTCGACGGGCTCACCCGCATCCCCGAACTCGTGAAGAAGTGCCGGGCCTCGGGCATGCCCGCCGTGGCCGTCACCGACCACGGAAACATGTTCGGGATGATGAAGCTCTTCGACGCCTGCGAGAAGACCCAGGACGCCGAGGGTAACTGGGCGGTGAAACCCATCCTGGGCTGCGAAGTCTACGTGGCCCCGAAGACCCGGTTCGACCGGAAACTCGAGGCGAAGAACGCCACCGGCGAGGAGGGCCTGGAGGACTGCGTGGACCCCAGCGGCTCCCGGGACGCCGGCTACCACCTGGTCCTGCTGGCGAAGAATTCCGTGGGTTTCACGAACCTCTCCAAGCTCGTGTCCGCGGGGTTCACCGAGGGCTTCTACTACAAGCCACGCGTGGACAAGGATCTCCTCCGACAGCACAGCGAAGGCCTCATCGCCATGTCGGCCTGCCTCGGCGGCGAGGTGCAGGCCCGCATCCTGCAGAACCGTCTGGACCAGGCCGAGCGGGTGTCCCGGGACTTCCGGGACATCTTCGGCGAGGACTTCTACCTCGAAATCCAGGACCAGGGCTTCGACAAGGAGAAGGAGATCATCCCCTTCCAGAAGGAGCTCGCCACGCGGCTCGGCATCCCCCTGGTGGCCACCAACGACGCTCACTACCTCAACCACGAGGACGCCGACCTCCACGATACGCTGCTTTGCATCGGCACGAAGACCACCAAGGCCAAGGAGAAGCGCATGCGTTTCGCCACGGACCAGTTCTTCGTGAAGACCCCCGAAGAGATGCGGGCCGTGTTCCCGGGAAACCCCGAGTACCTGGAACGCACCCTGGAGATCGCCGCCAAGGTGGACCTCTTCCCCATCACGCGAAAGCCCGTCACACCGCGCTTTCCCGTGCCCGCTGGCTACGACCTGGAATCCTACTTCGTGCACATCGCGAAGGAGGCCTTCGAGCAGAGGCTGGCCGAATGCCGCCCCCTCTGGAAGGCGGGCGCCCTGAAACACACTGAGGCAAAGTACCGCGAGCGTCTGGCCTTCGAACTGGACATGATCCTCAAGATGGGCTTCCCGGGCTACTTCCTGCTGGTCTGGGACTTCATCTCCAAGGCACGGGAGATGGGCGTGCCCGTGGGCCCCGGCCGCGGTTCCGCCGCCGGCAGCATCGTGGCCTGGTCCATGAAGATCACCGACATCGATCCCATGCAGTACGACCTGCTGTTCGAGCGGTTCCTGAACCCGGAGCGCTTGTCCATGCCTGACGTGGACATCGACTTCTGCCGCGACGGCCGCCAGAAGGTCATCGACTATGTCACTGAGAAGTACGGCCAGGACAAGGTGTGCAACATCATCACCATCAACCAGCTCAAGACCAAGGCCGTGATCAAGGATGTGGCCCGGGTCTTCGAGAAGGACTTCGCCTTCGCCAACAACCTTACCAAGCTGGTGCCCCAGGAGCCCGGGAAGCCCATCACCGTGGGCGAGGCCCTGCAGAAGAGCGACAAGCTGCGCGAGCTCTACGAGTCCGATCCCGAGGTGAAGAACATCCTCGACATCTCGGCCCGGCTGGAGGGCCTGTCGCGCAACACAGGCGTCCACGCGGCGGGGGTCATCATCGCGCCAGACGAGCTCACCCAGTTCGCACCCCTCAGCGTGGACAAGGACAAGAAGGTGATGGTGCAGTACACCATGGTCGAGGCCGAGCGGGCGGGCCTGCTGAAGATGGACTTCCTGGGTCTGGAAACCCTCACGCAGATCGCGAAGACCCAGGAGGTCATCGCCCGGCGCCATGGGCAGCCCAAGGACATGACCACCATCCGAACCTTCGACGACAAGAAGACCTTCGACCTGTTTGCAGCCGGCGACACGGACGGCATCTTCCAGTTCGAGTCCGGCGGGATGAAGCAGCTGCTGCGCCAGTTGGGGCCGGACCGCTTCGACGACCTCATCGCCTTGAATGCCCTCTTCCGGCCGGGTCCCCTGGGCGCGGGCATGGGCACCACCTACGTGGAGCGCCGCCACGGCCGCGAGCCCGTGACCTATATGTTCCCGGAGCTGGAGCCCATCCTCTCCCCCACCTACGGCGTGATCCTGTACCAGGAACAGGTGATGCAGATCGCCAGCCTCATCGCCGGGTACTCCCTAGGCGAGGCGGACATGTTGCGCCGCGCCATGGGCAAGAAGGACAAAGCGAAGATGGCCAAAGAGAAATCCAAGTTCATCGAGCAGGGTGCGGCACGGAAATACGACAAGGCCAAGGTGGCCGAGCTCTTCGACCTCATCGAGTTCTTCGCGGGCTACGGGTTCAACAAGAGCCACAGCGCCGCCTACGCCATGGTGGCCTACGAGACCGCCTACCTGAAGGCCAACTACCCCGTGGAGTTCATGGCGGGCCTGCTCTCCACCAAGTCCGGGCGCACGGATGACGTGGCCAAATACGTGCAGAACTGCCGGGAGCGGGGCATTGAGGTGCTGGGCCCCGATATCAATGAATCGGCCCTGGACTTCACCGCCACCGGGGATCGGCAAATCCGGTTCGGATTTGCCGCGGTAAAAGGATTGGGGGACGCCGCGCTGCAAGCCATCCTCGAAGCCCGCCAAGCAGAGGGACGCTTCAAGGATCTGTTCCATGTGCTAAAGAGCACCGACCTCCAGAAGGCCAACCGGAAGGTGTGGGAATCCCTCATTAAGGCGGGGGCCTTCGACAGCCTGGAACCCAACCGGGCCGCCCTGCTCCAGGGCCTGCCGGATGCCGTGTCCGCAGCCTCCCGCGGAAGCGGCGATACGGGCATGACCAGCCTCTTCGATGACGCCGAGATGGCCACCCTCAGTGGGGACTGGCGGGTGCCTGAGAACATCGAACCTTGGGAGCGCAAGACCCGCCTCGCCGCCGAGCGCGAGGTGTTGGGCCTTTTCGTCAGCGGCCATCCCCTGGAGGAGTTCGCCGACGCCATCCAGGTGCACACTCACGGCACACTGGCGAAGGTAATGGAGGATGCGACTTCTGGCAGGTTGCGGGACCGCAATGAGGTCACCCTCGGCGCCATGGTCTCCACCGTGGCCTTCAAGACCAACCAGAAGGGCGAGCCCTGGGCCATCCTCCAGGTCGAGGACCCCACCGGAAAGATGGAAGTCCTCCTCATGGCCAGCAAGTGGGATCCGGTTACGAAGAAACCGGGCATGCGCCCCTTCGAGCGCTACCGCCACTTGGCCGTGCCCGAGGCCATGCTGCGCATCACCGGCGAGCTGCGGGTGGAGACGATCCAGGGCAACGGCAACAGCGGGGGCAATGGGAACGGCGGGGAATCCGAGGAGGACGAAGAACAGACCGTCGTGAAGGTCTTCGCCACCCTGCTGGAACCCCTGGAGAGCTTCCAGGGCCAGGGTTTCAACGGCGCCCTGGTGCGCCTGCCCCAGGGGGAATGTCCGCCCCGCATGGCGCTCATCCTCGCCGAGCACCGGGGGAATCTCCCCGTAACCTTTGAGTACCGATCCAGGGAGGGCCTCACGGCCCGGGTGAAAGCGGGTTCCGACCTGCGCCTGAAACACGACCCGAACCTGGCGGAAAAGCTGGCCAGGGAGACCGGATGCACCCTGAGTTGGACCTACTAGGTCCTGTCCGGAGTATCCTCATCCGCATGCCAAAGACCCGTTCCGCATCCGAGCCCGATCTCCACGCCGTCATCGAGGCCCTGGCGAAGGCCTCCACGTCCCTTTCAGAAATGCCCCTGGGGCGGCGGGATTTCCCGTCGCGCACGGCCCTGGCTTCCCTCGTGGAGGACCTGCGCGCGCTGCTGTTCCCGGGCTATTTTGGGGCCTCCGAGTTGAAAGCGGACACCCTGCGCTACCACTTGGGCGCCTGCATGGACCGGGTGGTCCATGGCCTCGCCGACCAGATCCAGCGCGGTCTCATGGTTGCGGATGCTACCTGTTCCGACTGCGGGGATCGCGCCCAGGCCCTCGCCCGGACCTTCCTCGCCCGGCTCCCGGAAGTGCGCCGTCTGCTTGCGACGGATATCCAGGCAGGCTTCGAGGGCGACCCTGCCGCCACCAGTCCGGAAGAGGTGCTCTTCTCCTACCCCGGGCTCCTGGCCGTCACCAATCAGCGTCTGGCCCACGAGCTGCTGAAGCTGGGCGTGCCCCTGCTGCCGCGCATGATCACCGAACACGCCCATAGCCTCACGGGCATCGACATCCATCCCGGCGCCCAGATCGGCGAACGGTTCTTCATCGACCANNGGCACGGGCGTCGTCATCGGCGAGACCTGCATCATCGGCCGCAACGTGCGGATCTACCAGGGCGTGACGCTCGGCGCCAAGAGCTTCCCCCTCGACGCCAACGGCCATCCCATCAAGGGCGTGCCCCGCCACCCGGTGGTGGAGGATGACGTGATCGTCTACTCCAATGCCACCATCCTCGGCCGCATCACCCTGGGAAAGGGCTCGGCCATCGGCGGCAACGTATGGCTCACCCGCAGTGTCCCGCCGGGCAGCGTCATCACTCAGGCCAACGAGAAGGACGGGATGCCCTCATGAAGGGCGGGGTGTCTTCATGAGCATGCTCCTGCGGTTCGTCTTTTCCGCCATCGGCCTGCTGGTGGCCTGTTCCTTCGTGCCCGGCCTGGGGCATGGCTCGTTTCTGGATCTGCTGATCGTGGCCGTACTCCTGGCCGCCCTGAACACCACCGTGGGTTCCTTCCTCAGGCTCATCGCCATCGTGCCCATGGCCTGCTCCTTCGGCTGCTTCAGCCTCGTCATCAATGGCCTGGTCTTCTGGATGGCGGGAGCGCTGTCTTCGAAGCTGGGGTTGGATTTCACGGTGAGCGGCTTCTGGGCCGGTTTCTTCGGCGCCCTCGTATCCAGCCTCATCGCCTCCATCCTCAACGGGATTTTCATCCCCAAGGACCGGCAGCGCCCCCAGGGGCCGCCGCCGACCATCAAGGTGGTAAACCCATAATCCTTGTTCCCCCGCTTCAAGGCTGGGGCGGCAGCAGCACGGCCTCCTTGAGCCGCACGGCAAACTGCGGGACATCGCCCATGCCCCGGCGCCATTCGGTCTTGACCTTCGAGATCTTGTCCACGGCGTCCATGCCTGCGATCACCCGGCCGAAGACGCAATAGCCGTAACCTTCATCGCTCATGTCCCGATGGTCCAGGCGTGGGTTATCCATGACATTGATGTAGAACTGAGCCATGGCGCTGTGGGGGGCGCTGGTGCGGGCCATGGCGATGGTGCCTCGGGTGTTCTTCAGGCCGCCATTGAAGGACTGGGGAGCTTCGTTGAGGACCGGAGCGCCGTTGGGCTTCTCCTCCAGATTCTCCAGCATGCCCCCGCCCTGGATCATGAAGCCCTCAATCACACGATGGAAGATGGTGCCCTTGTAATGGCCGTCCTGCACGTACTGCAGGAAGTTCGCCACGGTCTTC
Organism: Holophagaceae bacterium; assembly: GCA_003158505.1. GTDB lineage: Bacteria > Acidobacteriota > Holophagae > Holophagales > Holophagaceae > Geothrix. The sequence continues at coordinate 31,545 of PMJK01000144.1, forward strand.
GGAGCCAATTCCGGCTCCAGCTCCACCACGACGGGTCCGTAGCTGGTGAGCAGCTGCACCCGGGGCTTGGCGATGGACACAGGTCTGGACGCCACGGCAGGCGGGGCCACAGGGGCAGGCGGGGTCTGCGCAGCCAAAGGGAAGATCAGGGCGAGAGAACAGAGGAGGGCGCGAATCACAGGATCTCCAGATGGGGACACTTCATTCTGCCGTGAATGGGGGGGATGTCCCCGTTATCGTGATGTCATGCCTTTGATTGATCTGCCTCCCTGGATGATCTCCCTGCTGCTGGCCCCGTTCGGCCTCGTGTTGGGCTCCTTCGGCAATGTGCTGATCCACCGCCTCCCCCAGGAGGATCCGGCCGAGCGGAACGTCATCACCAAGGCCAGCCACTGCCCCGGCTGCAAGGCGAAGATCAAGCCCTGGCACAACGTGCCCCTGCTCGGATGGCTCTGGCTGCGAGGCAAGTGCGCCCATTGCGGCTGGCGCATCCCGGTGCGCTATCCGCTGGTGGAACTGCTCACGGGAATCCTGTTCGCCGCCTCGCCCTGGATCTTCCCCTTCGGCACGCTCATCTGGTTCAAGGGCCTGGTCTGTGGATTCGCGCTGATCGTCCTGTTCTTCACGGACCTCACGGAGATGATGCTGCCGGATGCCCTCCAGTTTCCCCTCATGGCCTTGGGCGTACTGCTTACCCTGCCTCAGATCATCCGTCCTGAAGCCTTGATGAAGATCTGGACAGGCCCTGGCGATATCTTCCAGGCCCTGACCTTCCACAACGGCCTGCAACCGGCGCCCTGGTACCACGGCTTTGAACCCGCCGTCACCTGGCAGGCGAGCCTCATCGGCCTTGGCGTGGGCTACTGTGCACCGGCCCTCATCAACCAAATCTACAAGTGGATCCGCAAGACCGATGGCCTGGGCATGGGCGATTTCAAGATGCTGGCCTGGATCGGCGCCTTCTGGGGCTGGGCCCCCATGCTGGGGATCCTNNGCCAGACCATGCTGCCCTTCGGCTGCTTCCTGGCTCTGGCCACGCCCATCGTCGTGTTCTTCGGGCGGGCCCTGTGGCTGGGGTACCTGGGGGTGATCGGATAGTTGGCCTGTGGGCTGCTAGAAAGGATCGCTTTCTGGTTGATGGAGCCAGGCTTCTTTCCTTTTATCCAGGTGCCCTATGCTCCACCCCGGGAGCAGGAGGTGAACCCAGACGCCATCATCCGACGGCTGCGCTAGGCCCCTCCGGACCTGCGTCAGTGTTTTACCCTGGCCCACCTTGGCGTTTTTGGCAGCGTGGCCCGGGAACTGGGTCGAAGAATCATGATGCGCCTGCGCCAGAAGGGCATCGGGATGCCTGTGCCGGTATACCGAGTCAGTAGATAGGCCACTCTTTATTCACGATTACATTTAGGTGACAGGACCGGATCTGGTAGAACAAGAACGTGTTCGTACTCCTTCGGAAGCTGTTCGGTCGGGCGAAAGATGCCCCCAGGGTTATGGCTGCAACTGACGCCACTAGCCCTTCTTCACTTTCGCCAGCTCCAGTGGAGCCGCCTAGGGAGCCACATCCATTCGATTCCGTGTGGGCGCTTCTCACGGTCGAGGATATCTCTTTCCCGCCGGGACTCTCTGCGGAGGAGGTCGCGCAGGTGGCGGCACTCGTGCCCAAGGTTCTGGCGCACTATGCCAAGCACCGGCCGGACCCCGCTTCCTTTCCAGCTCTGGCCACGCAGATCATGCAGATGAGCCATGACCCGGATCTGGAGATGAGCGAGTTGCTGCGCACCATCGGAATGGATCCGGCCATTTCCATGCACATCCTCCGGGTGGCCAATTCGGCACTCTTCAGGCGGGACCAGGAAATCCAGGATCTGCGCCGGGCCGTCCTTCTCATCGGCACTCGGGAGGTTGGAAGTATCGCCTCTGCCGTTGCTGCTCGGAATCTCTTCGATTCGAATCTGAAGGCGGGATTTGAAGCCTTTGGCCCCCGCCAGAACCGAATGTTCCTGGACACCATGGCCGTGGCCTTCGGTGCCAGCGCATTCACCTTCGAGCAGCAGGTGGGGCGCGCGGACCATGCCTTCCTGTCGGGGATGTTCCACGACATCGGCAAATCCATCACCTTGCGCGTCTTGACCGCCCTCATCCACGAGGGCCAAGTGGAACTGCCGATGTCCGATAGGGTGGTGGACCAGGTGCTCGAGCGAGTCCACGTGGAAGTGGGTGGAGACCTTCACCTCGTGTGGGGACTGCCGGATTACCTGACTCGCATCTGCCTTCGTCATCACGATTTTGAGATCCCCACAGGCCTGGAGTTCATGGATATCCACGTTCTACGGCTGGCGGAAGGCTTTCACCGTCTGTTGCTGGATCCCGAGGATACCCAACGCCTGCATGAGACCCGCCAGAGCCTCCAGGCCGTGGGTCTTTCATACCGCAGCGCTCTTCGCTTTTATGAGGACATGAAGGCCCAGATAGAACGGGTACAGGTCTTCTTCGGTAGCTGACCTTGATGGATAGGGATTTCAAAATCCCCATTTTAATTCATGGACAGGACAGATCCCCTTTACCCTGGGCGAAATTCTGACCAGATGGGGGTTCAGAGCGGATTTCGATTGGGGTGCCTTGAACCCATTGTGGTTTCTGGATGGGTTTTTTACTCGAAGGCGTACTTGCCATCCATGGTTTTGTGCAGGCGGCCTTCGCCATGCCTGCCAGCGATTCGCTGCGCTGAGCTACCGGTTCTTCGGAATCCTCCAGATCGTCCGGCCAAAGGCCGACCCGAACCTTTGGACGACAACCATTGCGCCCGCATGGTCCTGTCGGGTGGAGCCTGGGCCCAGTGCCCGGCGCGCCTGCAAGCGCTGGTAGCGGAACACATTCTGTATCGCCGTTTTTGCCTCTGCACGGCCGAGTTCCCCCTCGTAACCCGTGGCTAGTACTGAGCCACGTAGCGATGGAGGACGTTTTGCTCCGACTGGCGAACCTGGTACGACCGCCCAGAAAGCCGTTCCTAAAGCTTGCAGCCCGCAGCCTTCAGCCTTGTTGGCTCAGTTCCATCAGAACCCCACCCGTCTCCGCCGGATGGATGAAGGCCACGCGGCAGCCATGGGCGCCGTTGCGCGGGGCCTGGTCGATCATGCGGACGCCCTTGGCCAGCAGGGTCGTCACCGCTTCGTCGATGTCGTCCACCTCGAAACAGACGTGATGGATACCCGGGCCGCGCTTCGCCAGGAACTTGCCGATGGGACCTTCGGGATCCGTGCTCTCCAGGAATTCCAGGGTGCTTGCGCCCACGGTAAAAAAGGCCGTCTTCACCCTCTGCTCAGCCACTTCCTCCGTGTGGTCCGCGCCCATGTCGAAGAGTCGCGCCATGCGGGCCAAGGCCTCGTCCAAGCCCGGGGTCGCGATACCCAGGTGGTTGATGCGGAGCAGGTTCACTTGGCGCCTCCAGAGATGTTAATTGTAGGCAGGAGTCTGGAGACTGGAGGTACGGCTTCCTAGGCGGCCCCGCGGGCCTCGCTAGTGTTTGAGTCGGGCCTTTCGACTGGGTCGGCGCCGAATTGAAAAAATATCGCGCCGCTTGCGGCGCATCAGGGATCAGTACCTCCAGTCCCCGGACTCCAGACTAATTTCAGTGCTGGCAGGCGGGAGCCATGCCCAGAGCCACGGTGCCATCGGCCACAGAAATTTTGCCCTTGCTACCCAGAAAGGCGATGACGCCATCGAAATCGAAGCTGTCGCCGCTGCAATTGCAGTAGGTCGCCTCGGCCCCGTGGACGGCGGCGGAGGCGGCGCGCAGATCCTCTAGGCGGCAGGCCCCACCCTTCTCCACCAATAGGCTCAACAGATCGTGACCGAAGAGGGGTTCAGACATGGTGATCTCCAATTCAGGAGTCGAAGCTCCTGAATCTATTCTAGTCCCCGGACCGGTGATGGCGGTCACGACACCAATGAAAGGGCAACCTCCCGGAGCAGGGGCTCGGGGCTGAGGTTCCGGGGCAGATGCCGCAGAGCCTGGAGGACCGCTTCCTGGGGGGCCTTCAAATCCATGGACTGAGTGGCCAGGAATCCCAGTTCCTCCCGCCAGGGTGCCAGGGTCGGGGTCTCCCCCGTGCGCACCCGGGCCAGATCCGCCAGCAGGCGGAGGAGCAGTTCGAGGGGTTGCCGCAGTTGTTCTCCCTGGGCCCGGGCGGATTCTTTCTCCGGCTGGAGGGGGCCGGCCGCCTCACCGAAGGGACGGCCCTCCATCAAGGCGATCCAGGCCTCCACCTGGGCTTCGGCGCGGCGGAAGACGGCTTCATCCAGGAACCGCAGGCTGCCCTCCCCCAGAGCGGACCAGCGGTCGTGATCGAGGTCCTTCCACCCGTTCCGCTGGGCCACGGCCCAGGCCTCCCGGAGGGCGAGAGGTGCGAAGGGTATGCGCTCGCAGCGGCTGCGGATGGTCTGCAGCAGGGCCTCAGGGCGGTGGGTGACCAGGATGAAGTGGGTGTCCGGCGGCGGCTCCTCGAGGGTCTTGAGGAGGATGTTGCCGCTGGATTCGTTGAGGCGATGCGCCTCCTCCACCAGGATCCAGCGGTGGCAACCCATGGCTGGCGCCAGGGCGGCCCACTCGATGACGCCTCGGCTGAAGCGCGGTTGATTGTTCGAGTCCAGGCCTTCACGGATCTGATCGATGCGGATGACGCCGGACTTTCCCTCCGGCGTGATCCGTAGCAAGTTGGGCAACTCGAAGGGCAGGTCGTCTCCGGCGAACAGCTGGCAGCCCTCGCACAGGCCGCAGGCGGTTTTCCGGAAGCAGATCTCCCGCTGGGCCATCTCCAGGGCCACCCGGCGCTTGCCAATGCCATCGGGCCCCGTGAAGAGCAGGGACCCCCGGATGCGGCCCTCCTGGAGCCGCTCCAGGAGGCGTTGACGGATGGCCTGATGGCCGACGATGTCCGGTGAGTACATCAGTCGACTCCGAACCCGGCACTGCGCAGCAGGGGCGCCACCCGGGACCAGATGGACGCCTCCACCTCGTCCACTGGGTTGCGGGCGGGAATGAGCGCCACCCGGTTGGGATGGTTCTGAGCGATGACGAGGAAGCGGTTCCGCACTCGCCGGTGGAAATCCAGCTCGGCTTCGTCGAACCGGGTCTCGGCAAACCCGCCACCCAGGGCCAGATTGCGTACTTCGACCCGCTGAAGGGAGACTTCGGGATCCATATCCAGCAGCACGGTCAGGCGGGGCTTGAGGCCCCGAAGCACCAGTTCACTGAGGCGATCAAGCGAGGCTTCGGCCACTCCGCTGGCGCCCTGATAGGCGCGGGTGGAGTCCTCGAACCGGTCCACCAGGACGATCTTCCCTTCTGCCAGGGCTGGCCGGATCACGGTTTCGAGGTGCTGAGCCCGGTCGGCGTAGAACAGCAGCAGCTCGGCTTCGGAACACCAGGTCTCACCGCTGGCGTGGCGCTCCAGAAGCAGGTGGCGCAGTTCGCCACCCAGGGCGGTGCCTCCGGGCTCCTTCGACACCACTACGGGCAGACCCAGACGCCGCAGGCGCTGGGATAGGCGGAGCAGCTGGGTGGACTTACCCGAGCCCTCCACCCCCTCGATGGTGATGAACACGCCCTCCACAGGACCTCCATGGTTCGAGGATACCCGGCCCGGCTGAAGTGCAGGAGCGGGCGACAGCGCTAGGACACGGTGATATCCTGCTCGAAACACCAGGAGTTCTAGGTGGCCGAAGCGATCCATTGCCCGAGCTGCACCACCCGCTACCGCCTTCGCCCCGAGCGGCTGAAGCCGGTCATCCGTCGGGCAAAATGTTTTACCTGCGGTAGTGTGTTCCCCGTAGGTGATGTCGTGCGGCGGCTCCTGGCCCTGCCCGAGGAAGGGATCCCCCCGGGTTCCGCACCGAATCCGGTGACTGCGGTGGACGTGATCCAACCCGAGGAGTCAATGCCTGATACGGCGCAGACACCACCTCTCACTCTGAGTGATCTGGAGAGCACAGACCCGGGGCTCCTGGAGAAGACCCTCGTGGCGGCTCCGGACTCCCTGCCTGAGGCCAAGGTTGAGGCAGCCAGTTCGTACCCCTCTGAGATTACGGACACCACCCTTTCGGGCTATACCTCCGCTAGGGATGCCATCGACAAGCTATTCGGAACCGCCCCTCGGGCCGACTTGGCTGTGAAAATCAATCCCGAAACCAACCTCATGGACCTGGAAGCGACCCTGTCAGCCTTTGAAGACACCCTCGGAGCTTCACCGGCCACGCCTCCTTCCGTAGACAAGGGACTCCTGGGCGACCGTCCGATGACTTCAGCGTCGAGCGTGGACCATCTGGCTGGATCGTCCAATTCCACCATGAGTCTCTCACAGGAGGATGTCCTGGCCGCCATCGCGGCCACACCAGCCCTCTCCCCGGTTCCTGTATCAGCGCCCGCCCCGGTAGGACTCACCGCGCCGCTTCGGACCTCCAACCCGATGGCCACGGAAATAGGCATTTCTATGGTTCCCCGGCCCACGGCCGCCCCTTCCTTCGCCCCTCTTCCTGATTCCCAGGAGCCCAGCGAGGAGATGCTGCGCCTGAAGATCGGCGAGGAGATTTACAGTGGCCTCACGATGCCGCAGCTGACCGCTTGGGTGGAGGAAGGCCGCATCCTTGAGAATCACCTGGTGGCTCGACAGCACAGTGAGAACTGGTTGGAGGCCCACAAGGTCCCTGGACTGCGCCCCGTTTTCGAGCGCCTCCGTCGGGAACGGAATAGTGGTGTGCCCGGTTCGGATTCGGGCCTCGGTGATCCGTCCCCCAAGAAGAGTCTCTTCGGCGGACTGTTCGGAAAGAGCTGACATGCAGATCCTCCTACTCGTCGCCGCCCTAGGGATGGCTCAGGAACCACCTCTCCAGATTCCACCCCCTCCCATGGAAGCTCCTGTCCACGCCCCTGCCCAGTCGCCGGCTCCTGCCGTGCCTCCCAAGGCCCCGGCCCAGGCTCCGATCCCCGCGGTTGCCGCCTCGCCCTCGGCACCGGCGGCTCCGCTCGCATTCTATTCAGAGAGTTTCACCTATTCCTGGGACCGCACCATCCCCCTGTCCATCAACCTGGACGGCCTGAAGGTGAACAGCATTTTCTTCAACAGGCGAACCATCCAGTCGGGTTTCTTCAACATCATCAAAGGCGCTGAATTCGGCACCAGGGCTCAGATTGAAGTCACCAACACGGGCAAGTTTCCCAAGGTGCCCGGCTTCGCTGTAGCCGTCCTAGACAAGAATGGGCGCCTCCTCGGCGTGGCCTCCGGCGGCACCAAATTCGGCACGGTCGGGCCAGGGGAAACGGAGACCTTCGACCTGAACTTCGCCCAGGTGAAGGAGCGCCTTGCCTTCGGCGACAAATTCCTGCTGGCCATTGAGCTGAGGGATTAATTCGCCTCTTGCTCGTGAAAGTGGGCCAGGATCTCTGCCGGTGTGGCTGTGGCAGTGCCGACCTTGGCCACCACCACACCAGCGGCGGCGTTGGCGAGCATGGCGGCTTCGCGCCAATCGGAACCCGCCGCGATGGCGGCGCTGAAGGCTGCGATGACGGTGTCCCCGGCGCCACTCACGTCGAACACTTCCCGGGCCTCCGTGGGAATCATCCAAGGGGCCGCATGTTCGGAATCCGGCGAGAAGAGGGCCATGCCCCGCTCACTGCGCGTCACGAGCAGACCCTTCAGGCCCAGCTCAGCCATGAGGGCCCGGCCCGCGATGGTCACCTCCATATCCGATCGAGTGTTGCGCAGGGTCAATTCAGCGGTTTCCTTGGTGTTGGGCGTCATCAGGGTGGCCCCGCGGTACAGGGCCTTGTGAGCAGGCTTGGGATCCACAATCCAAGGCAGGTCGCGGGCCGAACACAGGGCGCGCACCGCATCCATCACGGGCTCGTTGACAGTGCCCTTGGCGTAGTCGGAAACGATCAGCGCTGAAGCGGTGCTGAGCGCCCGTTCGAGTCGGTCCTTCAATCCCAGCAGCACGGCGGCGTCAGGCGGGCCAGGCTCCTCCCGGTCAATGCGGAGCATCTGCTGCTGCTGGCCGATGACACGGGTCTTGATGATGGTGGGACGCGAGGTGTCCAGCACCAGTCCTGAAATGGACACGCCTAGGCCGGTCAGCAATCCCAGTAACCGGTCTCCCGCGGAGTCCTTCTGGAGGGTGCCGATCAGCAGGGGCTCTGTTCCAAGGGCCTTGAGGTTGGCCGCCACGTTGGCCGCGCCACCCAGCACCGCCCGTTCACGGGTGACTCTCACGATCGGTACCGGTGCCTCCGGAGAGATGCGATTCACTTCGCCGAAGAGGTACTCGTCCAGCATCACATCGCCCAGCACGGCCACCCTGCGGCCTTCCATGCGCTGGAGCAGGGACTCGGCCTGGGTACGATCTAGTCTCACTTCTCCACCTTCATCGCCGCATCCACCAGCATGACGGGGATGCCATCCTCGATGGGGTACAGAAGGCCACACTCCAGACAGTGCAGCCCTTCCGCCGTCTCCACCACATCACCGTGGCAGGCTGGACAGCAGAGGATCTCGAGAAGGCGGGGATCGAGGGGCATGGGGAAAAGCTATCAGGTGTCGGCCGCCACGGGTCAGCAAAAAAGGAGGGCCCGATGCCATGTGGGGCAGGGATCTTGGCCTAACCCCTTGGAGGGTCGCCCGACAACTGGAACGTATCCAATCGATCAGGGCGTGCCACGACCTTGACGGAAGGCCGGGCACGCCCTTTGATGATTGAAAGGTGGTTCACACGCAGTAGGCCAAGCAGCGGGCCTCAGGGCCCGATGGCCGCCTTCCCGGTTTCGCCCGTCCGGACCCGGTAGCAGTCCTCGAGGTTCAGCACGAAGACCTTCCCGTCCCCCAGCGAACTCGGCTCGGACTTGGCCGCGCCGAGGATGGCTTCCACCGCGGACTTGACGTATTCCTCATTGACCGCGATCTCCAACTTGACCTTGGGGAGCAGTCGGACGAGGCCGATCTTGTTGCCCCGGAACTGCTCCGCAAAGCCTTTCTGGGTGCCGCACCCGCGCACATCAGAAACGGTCATCAGGTAGATATCCTTGGCCACCAGGGCGGCCTGGACCGCTTCGAATTTGTCTGGCCGGATGATGGCGACGATCATTTTCATGGTTGACTCCTCATACATGGGGATTGGGAATGTGAGTTCAAGGTCGCTCACTTCTTCCCAGAAACTGGAACCCTCGTAGGCGCCCCCGCAGGAGAAGCCAGGGCCGAGATCACGTACTCGGGATAGGCGGAAATGCCATGTTCGTGCAGGTCCATGCCATCGTGTTCGCCATCCTCAGAAAGCCGAAGGAGTCCCTTGGCATCGAGGGCATAGAAGACCGCGAAGGATACTGCCAGGGTGGCGAGGGTGATGATCCCGCTTCCGATGGCCTGTGCGGCCAGGACCTTGAATCCGCCCCCGTAGAAGAGACCCGTGAGCTTGGTGGACAGATCGGGCGAGATGGGATCGCTGCCGGCGGCCGAGAACTGTCCGCTGGCGAATAAACCGAGGGATAGGGTGCCCCAGATGCCGTTGATCATGTGCACCGGAACGGCGCCGATGGGATCGTCGATGCGCAGGTATTCCAGTAGGTCCACGCCCAGGATCACGACGACACCGGCGATGGCCCCGATCATGACGGACCCGAAGGGGCTCACCCAGTAGCAGGGGCAGGTGATCGCCACCAGGCCCGCCAGGAACCCGTTGGTGATGGAGCCCGGATCCCAGACTTTAGTCCGGAAGTAGATGAAGAACACGGCGGTCAGGCCCGCGGCGCAGGCCGCGAGGGTCGTGTTGGCGGCCACCCGGCCGATGCCTTCGAAGTCCATCGCGGACAGGGTGCTGCCGGGGTTGAAGCCGTACCAGCCGAACCAGAGCAGTAGGCCGCCACACACGGCGATGGTGAGGTCGTGAGGGGTCATGGGGCCGCCCCCATCCCGCTTGAACTTGCGCCCAAGCCTGGGTCCCAGCACCACGGCACCCGCCAGGGCCACGGCGCCGCCGATGGTGTGCACCACCGTCGAGCCGGCGAAATCATGGAAGTTCATGGCCAGGGAAGGCAGGAACTTGCCGGCGGCGCCCATGGTGGCCAGGAAGCCATCGGGGCCCCAGGCCCAGTGGCCGATGATGGGGTAGATGAAGCCGGAGACCGCGAAGCTGTAGAGGATGTCGCCGATGAAGTCCGTACGGCCGATCATGGCCCCGGAGGTGACGGTGGAGCAGGTGTCGGCAAAGGCGAACTGGAAGATCCAGTGGGCCAGGATGGCCACGCCGGTGGTGCCGTAAGTCACCGGGGCGCCCTTGAGGAAGAACCAGTGGTAGCCGATGAAGCCGTTGCCTTCGCTGAACATGAACGCGTAGCCGATGGCCCAGAAGAGGATGCCGCAGAGGCACGTGTCGAACACGCACTCCACGAGTACGTTCACCGTTTCCCGGGAACGGCAGAACCCAGCCTCGAGCATGACGAAACCCACTTGCATCGCGAAGACGAGGAAGGCCGCGATGAGTGTCCAGACGGTGTTGAGCGGGTTGACGATATCCTTGGCGAGGACCACCGGGGGAGCAGGCGCTGGTGCGGGCGCCGCGGCGGGTTCGGGCGTGGCAGCCGGCGGCGCTGTTGCTGCCGCTGCCTGGACAACAGCAGGTGTGTCCGCCTTGACGGAAGTCCCGGTCAGCAGCACGGGAATGAGAACCATCATTCCCAGCACGACGACCAGGCCGAGCAGCTTTCCAGAGGCCATGACAAACCCGTACCGGCGCCACTCCGGATCCCTCATCCGGTCGGCCAATCTTGAGAGTTTTCCCTTCAGAGAGAGGTGCTCTCCACTGGGTGCGGTTCGTGCCATATCAGGCTCCTTAGAAATGGAAAGGGTCGATTCGTCTGGCGCGAGAGCCCGCTACCTCGAAAAAGCAACCGAGGCGCAGTTTCGTGGAGATTGCCATCTTCAAACCAAGTGGCGTTCAGAGCCAAGGGAACAGACCATGCACCAAAAAAGCACCAGGACAACCCGAGCCATCAAGTTTGGATCGCAGGTGGCTTTGGGTTGTCTTGGTGCCTAGGTGAACTTGTGTCTTGGCAGTGCCCTTCGGTTTTTATGGGTGAATGACGTTTCAGAACGCCTTGGCAATGGTGAAAGTCACGCGGTCCCCGCCGATGTTCCGTCCAAAGGCATTCTCATAGACGGTGACGTTGTTGTCGGATGCGCGGGACTTGGTGTCCGCTTTGGTGCCGGCGAGGGTGAGCGTGTAGCCCTTGATCTCCTTGGTAATCCCCAGTTTGTAGTCCGAGTAGCTGAAGAGAGAGTTGTCTCCCGTGATCGTGGCGCCATTGGAGAAGTAGACAGGGTTCGCCTTGGTGGCATAGGTGGTCCTGCCTCCGTGCGCCAGCACCGTCCAGCCGCTTTCACCCAAGGCGTAGGCCAGAGAGAGGTCAATGTAGTTCGTCCCGCCAGAGTTAGTGACCCCGAAAGTGTTCTCGCTGATGACCTGGGAATACTTCAGGCTCGCCCATGAATAACTCAGTCCCAAGTAGGCCTCGGTGGTGTTTGGATTCTTATAGGCTCCGAGGTTGTCGTAGGTGCCCGGGTAGTAGTAGCGATAGAGCCCGAGGTCCAGGGCCCAATCCTTGGCGAAGCCCCACTTATAGCCCCCGAACAGGTCCACCTCAACCGGCGCGTTGTTGGCCTTGCCCGGCACATAAGGTGCGCCGACTGCGGCTGGTGAACCGAGGGATGTGGGAGCGTTGGCGACTCCGGCATTCTGATCCGTGAACCAGGAGATGTTGCTCAGGCTCGTGCTGAGATAGAAGCCAGAGGGATGCACCAGATCCAGTTCGCCCTGAATGGTGGGATTCCCATCCGTCTGGGTGAGCCCGCGGAAGATGTAATCGGTGCCGATGGTGGTCGAACCGGTCAGGGCGAACCCGAGGATCGAAGGAGGTGGCGGCGGTGCAGGGGCAGGCGCGGGTGCTGGCGCGGCCGGGCTCTGGGCCACCAGGTGGGCGGTCAGGGCCGCCACCAGAAAAAGGGCCTTGGGTGAATGCATGTCATGCTCCAGGAAAATGGGGGCGGGGCAGCCTCGTGGGCTTAGTGGTGGGAAAGTCCCAAGGTCCGGGGGNNTTCACCGGATATCCTTCTTCTTCGGGATCACTGAGGGCCGTGGCCCTGGGTACTTGCTGTGATCGGCCTGCCATGGTCGCGCCTCCCATCTGCGAATCCAAGGGGCCAACCCTCGGCCCCTCCTGCCCAAACTCAAGAGCAGGAAGCGTACCCAGGGCGAGTGCGATTTTGCTATTTTTTTAAATATTATAATTATTAATCTTAAGCCGTTTTGATCGATTAGGGTTATGAATTTTTAATTAACAATTTTGTACCAAAAACTTATAATTAATACATTTTTGTAATATTATTTCCCCAGTAACTTGAGCACCCAGATTCCAGCCCCTCCCGACGCAAACGGCAAGCAAAGAATCGGCTTGGCATCGCAGGGATGGGACCACAGAGCACCTGCCTATGCGCACACCAAAGGAGTGGGGACTCGTTGCGCTTAGGTGTTGGCGGCGTGGCCGAATTGCACGACGAGTCCCCCGACCATGATGATGGCGATACCGACCCAGGTGGAGACCGGCACGGCCTCGTGGAAGATGAACCGACCTGCCAGGACGCTTACGACGGCGAAGATGGCGACGTAAACCCCAAGCAGCTTGGAGAAATCCCAAGGCACGAGGTTGACCACGACACCGTAGGTGCCAAGCATGATGAATCCGAGTGCCATGAAGGCAACCCCGCTCCCCCGCATGCCTTTCCGGACGATGGCGTCCCCGCCTACCTCAAGCACGGCAGCGGCTAGAAAGATGAGCCAGGCGATAACTGGGAGTCGCATGTTTCCCCTCTATCCATCGAAGACTGAACGATCGGGAGTTGTTGGCATAGGCGAGGGTAAAACCTGCCAAAAATGTCTACCTAAGCCATTAAAGTTACAATTTTGTAAAATCTCCGTGTTGCAGGCTCCCATGACCTTCATCCACAGGTTCAGGAGAACGCTTTGCACCCTCGGATTCAGAAGATCGGGAGGTACTTTGCCAACTCCCAGGGAGTGACTTCCAGGCGGTAGTCTTCCCATTCGAGCCGCTTGGCCAGGATGAAGGTCTCATAGATCTGGGGGCCCAGGGCGGTGCGGATCACCGGGTCCTTCTCCAGTTCATCCAGCGCCTGGCCGAGGGAAAGGGGCAGGAGGTCGGGGTCAATGCCCGGCTCCGACGTGGCGGTCGGGAACAGGTTCTCGTCCGATGCGTTGGGAATGGCCAGCTGACGGCGGACGCCGTCCAGTCCCGCCGCCAGCATGACGGCGAAGGAGAGGTAGGGGTTGCAGCTGGGATCCGGGCAGCGCAGCTCGATCCGGGTGGAATCCACGCTGTGCGCCCTGGGAATGCGGATGAGGGCGGAGCGGTTGATCCGGCCCCAACTGATCTGGACGGGAGCTTCATACCCGCGCACCAGGCGCTTGTAGGAGTTCACCAGGGGAGCCAGCACCGCGCACATGCCCCGGGCATGGGCGAGCTGGCCCGCAATGAAATGCTTGGCGATGGTGGACAGCCCATGGGCATCGCCTGGATCGGCGAAGGCGTTCGTGCCATTGGCCTTGTAGCTGAGACTCTGGTGGACATGCATGCCGTTTCCGGAGATTCCCCGGATGGGCTTGGGCATGAAGGTGGCGATCAGGTTCCGCTGCTGGGCCATGATCTTGAGGAGGACTCGGAAGGTGACGATGTTGTCGGCCGTATTGAGGGCGTCGGAGTACCGGAAGTCGATTTCGTGCTGACCCGTGGCGACCTCATGGTGCATGGTTTCCACCTGGATTCCGAACTCGGCCAGGGTATCTGCCATGTGGCGCCACAGGCTCGTGGCCACCAGATCTGTGGGGGCGTCGAAGTAGCTCGCGCTGTCCGCCGGCTGGGGGTGCGCAGGCCCGTCGTCGGACTGGGGCTTCAACAGGAAGAACTCCAGCTCCGGACCGGCGTTGTAGACGAAGCCCATCTCCTCGGCCTCGCGCATCACCTTGGCCAGGACGGCCCGTGGGTCACCCAGGAAGGGCTGACCATCCGGCGTGAAGACATTGCAGATGAGTCTGGCCGTGGCCTCCCGACCGCTGACCCAGGGGAGAATGGCGAAGGTCGACATGTCCGGCACCAGGTACATGTCGCTCTCGGCGACCCGGGCGAAGCCCTCGATGCAGGACCCATCGAACCAGATCCCGTGGTTCAAGGTCGAGGCCAGTTCCTCTTTGGGAAGGGTGACGTTCTTGACCACCCCCACCACATCGGTGAACTGCAGGTCGATGAACCTCACCCCGCGCTCTTCCACGAGCGCCAACAGATCGGTAGCTGAGAGGTTGGCTCGTGGCGTGGGCATCAGCGGAGTTTCTGGAGGGCGACGGCTAGGATTACGATACCCAGGAGCGCGACGATTGCAATCGCGATGGGTCCCATGGCCGGAAGGCCCAGGATCCGGGAGGACCGGGAAGGTTCCTGCGTCTGGTCCAGGATCGAAACGTCCACTTCATCCAGATGGGTCAGTTCATGGACGAAGACCCGCAAATCGGCCTGCCGGTCCTCGGGCCTGCGCTGGAGGGCCCGGGCCACCACCGCTGCGAGCTGGGATGAGACGCCCGCAACCTCACGGTCCAGGCGGGGCACGCTCCCCCGGAGATGCTGGGCCATCACGGCGAGGTGGTTGTCCCCATCGAAGGGCACGCGGCCCGTCAGCAGCTCGAACAGCATGGTCCCCAGCGAATAGAGGTCCGTCCTCTGGTCGCCCCGCTGTCCCTCCACCTGTTCGGGGGCCATGTAGGCGGGCGTGCCCGCGGTGCTGCTGAGGTTGGCGTAGGTCACCCGGTGGGCCGTCTTCGTGAGGGCCAGGCCGAAATCCAGGATCACTGGCTGGCCATTGTCCTTGATCAGGATGTTCTCGGGCTTGAGGTCCCGGTGGACGATGCCCAGTTCATGACAATGGGCCATCCCATCGGCGATCCTGGCGATAAGGGCCACGGCGGCTTCGGCGTCGAGGGGTGCCGAGGCCGTGATGAAGTCCCGCATGGACTGGCCACTGATGAGTTCTGTCACGAGATAGGGCGTGTTGTTGAATCGGCCGGAACCCAGCCCTTTCTGAATGGCGGGATGGGACAGGGTTTCCATGACCTCCAGCTCGCGCTGGAAGCGCTCGTACTGGGCGGGGTCCCCGATGCTCGTCCGGTCGGGAACCTTCAGGACCACCTCCTTGGAAGTCAGCAGGTCGAAGGCCCGGTAGACGTCGCTCATGCCTCCCTGGGCCATGTGGCCCTGGATCCGGTAATGGTCGAATTGATCGCCGATCTGGAGCATGGGTGCCGTCTATGCAGAGTTGCCGTTATCGAGGTTTTTCCCAAAACGACGAAAGGGGTTCAGGTTCTTAAAACTGAAACCCTTTTTCGGCGCAGGGACACTGGAGTCGAGTTGATGAAGGCGGAGGGCGATCACCGAGAGATTATCATCGCTATCCCGCTCCATCGCGAGGTCAAAGATGTGCTGTCCAAACACTTCGAGGTTCGCGGCCTCGTGGGCCATCCGGCCGATTTCCTCGTCCTGGACCACCGACCAAAGCCCATCGGTGCACAGGATGAGGAGGTCTCCCTCCTGAACAGAAATGGCCTCAATATCGGGCTGCACAAAAAGCTCAAGGCCGACGCAACGATTCAGGACAGACCTCTGATTGTGAGTGCGGGCCTTTTCGGGAGCGAGCAGCTTCATGCGCACCAGTTCGCCCACGCGGGTGTGGTCGTTGGTGATGCACCACGTGACCTTATCCCGCACCAGGTAGACGCGCGAATCGCCCACATGGGCCAGATGGAGTGTGTGGCCGTGCAGATGCACGGCGGTGAGTGTCGTTCCCATCGGAGGCAGATGTTCCTTCATGGCGGTCTGCATGATCAGCGTGTTGGCGTTCTGGACCCCCTGCCGCAGACGCTGAGCCACCGTGGCCCGGGAATCCTGGTAGACCGCCTCGAACAGAGCGCTGAGCGCCATGTCGCTGGCCATGGCTCCATTCGCGTAGCCCCCCATGCCGTCGGCGATGCCAAAGAGATGTCCCTGCGTGCCGAGCGGATGTTCCTCCTGGGAACACAGCCGGATCGCATCCTGGTTTTCTTCCCGGACCTTCCCCACGTGGCTGAATCCGTGGATTTCGAATTGGGGCGAGTCCATCGTGGGTCCTGGATCAGGTCAGAAAAAAGGTGCAGGGAGGGGGTGGAAACCGCCCCGCTCCCTGCAGAATCCCAAGGGATTCAAATCAGTTATCGTCCGCTCCTTATGGCCTGCATGGAAGGCACGATGTCTTTGCCGATCTTCCTCGAGTTCCACCAGAGGTAGAAGGCGCTCACGAGACCCCAGGCAAGCGTGAAGTAGATGGCCCACCGGGTGGCGTTCTTGCTGACGGGATCGGCCGCGGTGAGCCCGATGACGACGATCCCCACGAGCAGTCCGATGTTCCCGACCAACCCGAGGAAGGGCACGATCGCGTGTTTGCCGCTGTGGAATTCCTTCCGGCCTGAGAAGGCGACGAAGGTCAGGAAGCAGATCAGGGCGTAGAGGATGAAGGTGCCGATGTTCGAGGCAAGGGTGATGGCGGTCAAGGCGGTGGTGTTGAGGACGCCGATGGCGCCGACGATGGCCGAGACGACCACCAGAATCCAGACCCCGACATGGGGGGTGGCGTGCTTGCCGTGCAGGGCGCCGAGGGGACCCGGCATCTCACTGTCCTGGGCCATCGCGAAGCTGACGCGCACAGCGGTGTTGATGGCGGCGAGGGTCGTCCCGAGCACGGCGAGGCCGACGGTTGCGGCGATCACGAGCATCAAGGCGAAGCCATTGCCCCCCAACATCGTGTCGCCAATCTGCCGGACCAGATCCCCGATGGGGGCGCTGGAGGCGGCCGCAGCCGCCATACCCGTGGTCTTGGTGCCATCCGCCGCGATGTTGACGAGCTTCTCGCTCACGGCGTAGTTCGCGGCGAAGTACTCCAGCAGGTAGGCGAAGAGGCCCTGGATGACGAGGGAGAGCAGCACGCCGCGGGGAATGTCCCGCTTGGGATTCTTGGCCTCACCGGCCAGGGACGTAGAGGACTCGAATCCCACCAGGATCAGGATGGCGATGGTGGACTGGAAGAGCATGGCCGAGAGGCTGTGGGGCCAGGTGATGGAGAAGCCTGAGGGATGGGCCCACTGGGTGGCACCCAGGGGATTCTTCAACCGGAACATGATGGCGAGGATGCTGAAACCCACCAGCGACACCAGCTGGATGATGTTGATGGCGATGGAGATGTTCGTGCTGCCAGTGATGCCGCGGACGGCGATGAAGCCCACGAAGACCGAGAACACTGCGGCGATGGCGATCTGCCAGGGAATGGAGAGCGTGACGCCGAACTGGCTGAAGATGTAAGCCACCAGCGTCGCCATGAAGGCCACCATGACACCGGGGTAGACCCAGTAGAAGAGGTGGGCCGCCCAGCCCGTGACGAACTTGGAGATGCGGGCGAAGCGCTGATGCCCAGCCTTGTCCCGATCGAGGAAGGCCTTCTCGGCGAAATAGTAGGATCCGCCGGCTCCCGCCTCAGGGTACTTACGGGCCAGTTCCGCGAAGGAGATCGCGGTGAGCAGCGCCACGATGAGGGCTGCGACGATGCCCGTCCACATGTCGGTGTCGCCACCCTTGTTGGAGGCCTGGACCTGGAACGTGATCCAGAGGAAGGCCCCGGGTGCGATCAGGGCCATGGCGTTAACGGTGACCCCGGTCAACCCGAGTGTCTTCTTCACCCCTGCCTGTGGTTCTGCCATATGCCCTCCTTGGTGCGGGAAAGTGGTTGAGGAATTTCGTTCCTCCCAAGTGAGTGCAANNTGACATACAAAATTGTAATTAGATATATATAAACTTTCAAAAATGTATGATTCATGTGTTCCGCGGAGTTTCGCTTCTCAGGAGGTCTTGAACCGCTCGGGTTCAAGGTCGTACTTCTTGATCTTGTAATTCAGGATCCGTTCCGTAGTCCGAAGCAGCCGGGCGGCCCGGGCGCGGTTTCCCCGGGCCGACTTCAGGGTGTCCTGGAGCAGGTCCCGCTCGAAGGCGGCGACCGCCTCCCCCAGCCCGGCCGCAGGCAGGGTTCCAGAAAATTCGGCGGTCTGAAGGGAAGGCGGAAGGTGGTGCGCGTGGATCACCCCACCTTCCGACACCAGGATGGCCCGCTCGATGGCATTCTCCAATTCCCGCACGTTGCCAGGCCAGTGATAGGCCACCAGCATATCGATGGCTGACGTGGAGATGCGGCGCACGTCCTTGCCCTGGGCTGCCGAGATCTTCTCCACGAAGTGGTCCGCCAGTAGCAGGATATCCGCCTGGCGCTCCCGGAGCGGCGGCATGAAAAGCTCGAAGACGTGCAGGCGGTAATAGAGATCCTCCCGGAAGGTGCCGGCCTTTACCGCGGCCTCAAGATCCCGGTGGGTGGCGGCGATGAGCCGCACGTCCACCTTCACGGGCTGGATCCCGCCCAGCCGCTCGAACTCCCGCTCCTGCAGCACCCGCAGCAACTTCACCTGGGTGGCGGGGGACAGCTCGCCCACTTCGTCCAGGAAGAGCGTGCCGCCATGGGCCAGCTCGAAGCGCCCCTTCTTCTGGTGCCGGGCGTCGGTGAAAGCCCCAGGCTCATAGCCGAACAGTTCCGACTCAATGAGGTTTTCCGGAAGGGCCCCGCAGCTGACCTTGATGAAGGGCTTCTCCGCGCGAGGCGAGTTGTAGTGGAGGGCATGGGCCACCAGCTCCTTGCCCGTGCCGGACTCGCCCCGGATGAGCACGGTGGTGCTGCTGGGCGCGGCCTGGGCCACGGCCTCGTAGACCCGCTGCATGGCGTGGCTATGACCGATGAGATGACGCAGGTCGTAGCGCTCCCGCAGCTCCAGACGCAACTGCTGGTTCTCCTCCACCAGCCGCTGCCGGTCCGCCGCCACGAGTTTGGCCACCTTCATGGCCAGGCCCACCATGGAGGCGGCGATCTGCAGCAGCTTGGTGTCCCGGTCGTAGTCGCGATGACGGTTGAAGGGCACCGTGAGGCAAAGCGTTCCCGCAGTCTTCTGGTCCAGGAACACGGGCACGCAGAAGAAGGAGAGCTCCACCTTCTTCCGCTTCTGCTCTTTGAGCACACCGGTCCGATCCAGGAACAGCGGCTCCTGACTGGCCTGGGGCAGCACCACCGCCTTGCCACTGGCCAACACTCGGCCATTGATACCCTCGCCAGCCTTGTAGTGGGCCCGCTCGGCCGCCTGGCGTGATAGGCCGCGGGCAGCCTCGATCCGGAGCCCCTTCCCCTCCTCATCCGCCAGCAGGATGGCGCCGTTCAGCGCCCCGAAGGCCTCGGCCAGAATTTCGAGGACCCGCGGCAGGGCGGAACGGATATCCGAAGCCGCCAAGGCATGACTCAATTCCAGCAGGGGTGAAAGCTGGAGGGCATCCTCCGAAGTGGCCATGGAGCCTCCCATTGATGATTATACAAAATTGTAACACTTAGCATGAGTAATGACAATTTTGTATAAAAATTCAAATAAAAGAGTCTGCTATCCCGAACCCCTGGCCTGGAGAAGGTCATGGCTCCTTCTCCACTCCGTTCCTCCGGGCCCATGGTCCACCTTGACGACCCCAGTCCCCTGCTCCAGGATTAAAGGCCCTGGAAGTCCCATGACCCCTCGATTTCCCAACCACTATTGGCCTATCAACGCGGATCGCGCGTGGAACGGTCAGGGTCGCTTCTAGCCTTCTTGGACACCCCCTCTTCCACCCCGATCCTTTGAACGGATCGGGGTTTTCGTTTCCCTCTGGAAAGCCACGACCATGACCCACCAGGCCCTTGAGAACCTCAACATCGATTCCTTTGACCGCATGCCCTCACCCGAGGAGATCCATGCGGCCCTGCCCGTGCCGGATGCGGTGGCCGAAACCATCGCCGCGGGGCGCCGGGACCTTCAGCGCATCCTTACCCGGGAGGATCCCCGTCTCATGGTGGTGGTGGGGCCCTGCAGCATCCACGATCCCGTGGCTGGACTGGATTACGCGGAACGGCTCAAGGCCCTGTCGGACGAGGTTTCCGACACCCTGCTGCTGGTCATGCGGGTCTATTTCGAAAAGCCCCGCACCTCCACAGGATGGAAGGGGTTCGTCAACGATCCGCGCATGGACGACTCATTTCATATCGAGGAGGGCGTGCGCAAGGCCCGGGAATTCCTGCTCCGCATCGGCGAGCTCGGCCTGCCGACCGCCACCGAGGCCCTGGATCCCATCACGCCTCAGTACCTGGGCGATCTCATCGCCTGGACGGCCATCGGAGCCAGGACTTCCGAATCCCAGACCCACCGGGAGATGTCCAGCGGCCTATCCACCCCGGTCGGCTTCAAGAACGCCACGGACGGCGATCTGGCCGCGGCGGTGAACGGGATCCTTTCGGCCGCCCATCCCCACAGCTTCCTGGGCATCAACGACCAGGGCCTGGCCGCCATCGTGCGCACCAAGGGAAATCCCTTTGGGCACCTGGTGCTGCGCGGCGGCGGTGGCCGCCCCAACTACGACACCGTCAGCATCTCNNGCGAACAGCCTCAAGAACCCCCGCCTCCAGCCCCTGGTCCTCCAGGACTGCGCCCACCAGATCCTCCGGGGCAACCGTTCCATCATCGGCGCCATGGTGGAGAGTTTCCTAGTGGAGGGCAACCAGCCCATCCCGGCGGACCTATCCACCCTCAAATACGGCTGTTCCGTCACAGACGCCTGCATCGGCTGGGAGGATACAGTGACCACGATCAGGGAGACCCGGAACCTGCTGAAGGATGTTCTGCCGAAGCGCCGAACCGCTTCTTAAACACCTTGAAATCCTCCGCTGGCGAAGCCAGCTAACTGCAAAACGGGGCGCCCATAGCGCCCCGTTTTGCAGCGGAAGCTACTTCAGCGCCTTCGCCGCCAGTTCCAGCACGTCCTTGGTGGCGATGCCCTCGTGTCCCGTTTCAGCTGACGCGTTGCTCAGCATGACGTTGCAGAAGGGGCAGCCCACGGCGATGGTGGTGGCCTTGGTTTCCAGGGCCTGCTCGAAGCGCTCGTGGTTGACGCGCTTGCCCAGGTGCTCCTCCAGCCAGAAGCGCCCGCCGCCGGCGCCACAGCACATGGTGGCCTCGCCGTGCTTTTCCATCTCGGTGAGCTTTACGCCGGGGATGGCGTCGAGGATGGCCCGAGGGGCGTCCACCTGGCTGTTGTAGCGGGCGAGGTAGCAGGGGTCGTGGTAGGTGAGGTCCAC